>JBDSZH010000112.1:0-23158 GCA_039925225.1 Candidatus Limnocylindrales bacterium
GCTCGGCGGGGCCGCCACTGTCGCCGTCGTAGATCAACGGCTTGGTCGTGACCTCGAAGATCTGGTCGACGGTTACGACGCGGGAGGTGGGATCCACCGCCTCGATGTCCGGCTTTCCCTTCGCAAGCGAGTCCGTCAGGCTGCTGGACCACATCGCGTCGAACTCCCGGACGAACCCATCCTCGTTGACGTGAACCTGCTCCACGATCAGCGCGGTCAGGCCGTTGTGGACCTCCATCACGCGGACCAGCGGCTTGATCTGGAGCATCCGGCGCAGCCGGCGCAGCCGCTGGCCGGGCGTGGTGCCGCGCTGAAGCTCGTTGGTGATGAGCTTGGTTGACGAGACGTCCGGCGTGTACTCCGGCTCGACCAGCTCGCCGCTCCACTCCGCCAGCGCCTCGATCACGCGTGCCCGCGTGCGCTGCTGGATGCCCTCGCGCCAGTCCGTACCGTGGACGACGACGTCGGGCCGGTAGCGGCGGAGGTTCGGGACGTAATCGAGCTCCTCCTGGGGGACGACCTCGTCGACGCCCTTGAGGTTCTCCACGATGATCCGGCGCTGGTCCCAGGTGAGAAGCGGCACACGCTTGTAGCTCGCGATTGCCTGATCCGTGAGGAGGCCGACGATCACCCGGCCGTGCTTGGCGGCCTCGGTGATGATGTTGATGTGCCCGTGGTGGACGATGTCGGCGCTCATGCCGACGTAGACGGTCTTCATGCTCCTCCGTCGCCGCGGCAACGTGACCGCGATTTGCCCCGTCGTTGGCAGGGCCGGCCGTCCGAATTACACGCCGGACGATCATAGCGGGGCGCTGCCGCGACGGCCCCGGCCCCATCGCTGGCTGCCCGACCTACCATCGTGCGGATGGCCGACCTCCGCCAGCCATGACCCGTCTCGAGTACCGCCTGGCGGCCGGGGTGTTGCGGGTCCTGGCCGCACTCTTCCGACTGCTGCCGCGTGATCCGCGTCGCGTCGTGCTCGCTAGCCATCGCCTGCCGTGGTTGGACGGGAACCTGGCGTACATCTACGCAGCCATGCAGCGGTTGCGTCCCGACCTGCGCTACGCCGTCCTGGCGGAGCCGTACGCCTACGACTTCCGGGGCAAGGTTGCGTATCTCCTGAGGTTAGTCCGAGCCATGTACCACCTCCAGACGGCTCGCCTGTTCGTGGTCGACAACGCCTACCTGCCGATCCACGTGGCGCCGCACCGGAAATCGACGACCGTCGTCCAGGTCTGGCACGGGGTTGCCGGTATCAAGCGGGTCGGCCTCGACACGACGCGCCCGCCGGACGAGCCCGAGCGGACGTTCCTGCATCGCCACTACGACAACGTCGTGTGCTCCAGCGAGTCCTGGCGTCCCGCGTACGCGAGAGCCTTCCGGACGCCCGTGGAGCGAGTGCTGGCGCTGGGCGCCGCGCGGACGGACTTCTTCTTCGACGAGGGTGCTCTGGGCGCCGCCGCGTCGGCCGTCCGCACCGCCCACCCCCAGCTGGCGGGGCGCCGGCTCGTGTTGTACGCCCCCACCTTCCGCGGGCGCGGGCCGGACAAGCGGGCTGCGGCGGGCCTGGACGCGGCGAGACTCCGGGCGGCACTGCCGGCGGACGTTGTCCTGGCCTTGAAGACGCACCCCAACCTCGACCCGAGGGCCACCTCCCGCGAGGGCTTCGACCTCGTGTTCGAGCCCGCCCTCGAGCTCAACGGCATCCTGGCCGCCACCGACATCCTGATCACCGACTACTCGACCTCGGTCATGGAATGGGCGCTGCTCAAGCGGCCCCTCATCCTGTTCGTGCCCGATCTGGCCGAGTTCGAGGCGAACCCCGGCCTGTACCTGGACTATCGGACGGAGATGATCGGTAGCCTGGCCGTCACCACCGACGAAGTCGCGGCCGCCATAAACCGGGCGCCATCTGTGCCCGCCGATGTCGATGCGTTCGTCGCGCTCCACCTCGGGGCGTGCGATGGCGGCGCCAGCGAGCGCTTCGTCCGCCATTTCCTCGGGGCGGGCGGCCCATCGTGACCCAGGCGGCTGCGGCGGGCAGGCTCCGCCTCGTGGCGATCGAGTGGGTCCGGATCCAGCTCACGATCCGGCTCCGGCCGGTAGGCGGTGCCGTTACCGAGTTGGATGCCTCGGTCGCCCTCGTTCAACTCGAGTCTCCCGCCCGCATGCCCGCCACGCGGGTGCGCTGGGAGGACGGAGATCTGGTCGCGCGCTTCAATGTGATGCAGGGACCCGGGCAGATGCCGCTCACGCCTGGCGCCTGGCGCCTCGACGCCGAGGTGGACGACCCGGAGGGCCTGCTCGCGAGCCAGACGCCGACGATGTTCCCGACGCCGCGAGGCAGCTATCGCGTCTCGGCGCGCCATGCCGACGGCCGGCACCTTGAGCTGCAGGTCGATCTCGATTCGCCTGCTGGGCGGTCGCCGGCGAGCGGCAGGCGATTCGCACGCCGGCTGGCCCGCGCGGGCCTTCGCGGGTCCATCGCCGTGCTTCGCCGCCTGCTCGCAGGTCGCCGGCCGGCGATCCTCTTCATGTCGAGCACGAGACCGGCACTGGGTGGCAACCTCAAGGCAGTCCACGACCGGATGGTCGAGCGGGGCCTGGACCGGGACGCCGACTTCATCTTCTCCTTCAAGGCGGATCTCCACGCGCCGACGCCGTGGCGCGAGCGATTGCGGACACCCTGGCTCCTCGCCCGTCCCGCGGTCGTCGTCCTCGACGACGTCCACCCGCTTGCGGCTCGGATCGCCGACCCGAAGGTCCCGATCGTCCAGCTGTGGCACGCCTCGGGCGTCGTGAAGACGATCCTCTACAGCCGGGTCGGCAAGCCGGGCGGCCCCGATCCGTGGTCGCGCGACTACAAGCAGTTCACTGCCGCGATCGTGAGCTCGGAGCACGATGTCCCGCACTTCGCGGAGGCGTTCGGGATCCCCGAGGAGCGCGTCAAGCCAACCGGGATCCCGCGGATGGACCGGTTCTTCGTTGACCGTGCGCGGGCCGACGGCCGCGAGGCCGCCCTTGCCGCCTTCCCGCAGGCGAGGGGCCGGCGGGTGATCCTGTTCGCGCCGACGTTCCGTGGCGCCGGTCGCACCAAGTCGTACGACCTGGAGGCGCTCGACTACCCGGCCCTGCACGCGTTGTGCGTCGAGAAGGATGCCGTGCTGATCATCCGGCTCCATCCGCGGATGCACCGTTCGCTGGACATCCCTGCCGAGCTCAGCGACCGCCTCCTCGACGGCACCGATGCCGCGACGGACGCGCCCGACATCCTGTTCGCGACCGACCTCCTGATCACCGACTACTCATCGATCATCTTCGAGTTCGCGACCCTGGGCCGACCGATGCTGTTCTTCGCGCCGGACCTCGACGAATACCGCGAGAGCGTCGACCTCTACGAGCCGTACGAGGAGCTCGTCCCGGGCAGGGTCGTCCGGACCCTGGCAGAGCTCATGGACGCCATCCGCCGCGACGACTACCAGGAGTCGCGGCTGGCCCCGTTCGTCGCCCGGCACATCGCCCACCTGGACGGGAACGCGACGGACCGGGTAATCGACCAGTTGATCCTGCCGGGGGTTCGCCGCGCGTGAGCATCAAGGTCAGCGTCGTCGTGCCGGTATACAACCCGGGTCCGGCGATCGAGCCGTGTATCGCCTCCCTGGTCGGCCAGTCGCTACCGATCGACCAGGTCGAGCTGATCTTCGTCGACGATGGATCAACCGACGGCACGCCCGCGCGCCTGCACGAGGTCGCGGCGACGCACGCTAACGTTCGGGTCATCCGCATCCCGGCATCGGGGGCGCCCGGACGGCCGCGCAACGTCGGGCTCGCCGAGGCTCAGGGCGAGTATGTGCACTTCGTGGACGCGGATGACGTCCTCGCCCCGCGCGCCCTCGAATGGCTGACCGCGATGGCAGACCAGCATGGCTCCGACGTCGTCATCGGTAAGTACGCGAGCGCGACGCTGGATCGCTCGCAGGCACTGTTCACGCACAACCGGCCGCGCTGCACCTTGACCGACACCAGCGAGCTGATGACGGCGTCGTGGGCGCCCGCGAAGCTGTTCCGGACCGCCGTGCTGCGAGAGCACGGGATTGTCTTCCCCGAGGGCTGGCGCTGGCTGGAGGACCAGCTGTTCGTGCTGCGGGCATACCTCGCTGCGCGGACCATCTCCGTCTTTGCCGACGAGCCTTGCTACTTCTTCATCCGGCGAGATGACGGTGGCCACCTCAGCTCCGAGGACCTCGACCCAGAGTCGCACGTCGCCCACCTGCGCGAGGTCTTCGACGTCATCGAGGTGGAAACGTCGCCGGGAGCGCTTCGGGACATCCTCCTACGGCGGTTCTACCGCGCCAACGTCCTGTCGCGCCTCGATCGGCGCTACCTCGAGGCGAGCCCAGAGCTCCGCGGCCGCATGTTCGCGGCGTTCCACGGCTTCGTCGTCGACCGGCTCGATGCGTCCGTGGACGAGTCGTTCGCCGGAGCGCAGCGGGTACGGGCGAAGCTGCTCAGGGGCGGCGACGCCGAGCGCCTGCTTGCGTTCACGCAACGCATCGAGGCCCTCGAGTTGGACGCCGTCATCACGCGCCTGGCCTGGAGACTAGGGAGGCTGGCCCTCGACGTGCGCGGCGAGCTTCGCAGTGGGAGCGGGGAACCGCTGACATTCGTCAGCCAGGACGGGAAGACCTGGCTGGACCCAGCCCTGACCGGCCAGGTCGGCGGCCTGGTCGAGGCGGAGGTCGACGCGATCTGGGCACGCGTCAGCCTGATCGAGCCA
This sequence comes from Candidatus Limnocylindrales bacterium, assembly GCA_039925225.1. GTDB lineage: Bacteria > Chloroflexota > Limnocylindria > Limnocylindrales > CSP1-4 > UBA5189. The sequence continues at coordinate 4,778 of JBDSZH010000112.1, forward strand.
GCGAGCGCCGTGGAGTGGATGGTCCCCGCACCGTTCGCATTCCTCCTCGCGGATGACGGCGCGCATCCACAAGGCGGCCGGCGGACCCGGCCGTCCCTTGTCGCGTCGGTGGAGATCGATCCAGGTCGCGTGGGACCCGCCGGCTCGCCCATGACCCCCGGCCGCTGGTCCGTGGTCTACCGCTGGCGCGGGCTGGGCCTCGCTCGCGGGGCGCCGCTGCGGCCCGTGGACGACGCCGTCGGCCACCCGCTGCCTGCCCTGCTGGGCGATCCGGCTCGACTCATGGTCCCGCGTCTCGGCGCGGACGGCCTGTCCATCGAGGTCGGGGCCGAATCACTGTCGCTGGAACACTGGCGGGCCGGCGCCGTCAGGATCGTTCGCGACGGCCGGCGTCTGGAGGCCGCCCTGCCGGTCGTGTCGGCGCGTGGCACCCGCTCCAGCCTTGCGACGATCGTGCTCCGACTCCCGGAGGGTGATCGGGAGTGGCCGGCGGCGGTCGCACCGGACCTCGGCTGGCTGCATCTTCGCTCACTCGAGCGAGGCTTCGGGACGGCAGGCGCTGCGACCGCGGATGCACCGCTCCTTGCCCGTTTCGGTCCTCCGCTGAACGTCGAAGTCACGATCGGACATGCTTGTCTCGATGGAGCTGGCGGAATCACGGTCATCGGCGCCGTCAACGCGACGTGGAGCCAGCGGACGCGTCGGCGGATGGCCGGATTCGGCCGAAGCGCGGTTGGCGACGCGCGGGCGGGCGTCCGCCGGCGAGCGATGGACGTGACGTTGCGGCTTCCGCCCTCGATGCGGCGTACGCTGATCCGCGCGTACCGCGCGGTTCGGAATCGGCGGGCATGACCGATCCGGTCGCGCAGCCCCGTTTCTCGATGGTCGCGGCGGTCTACAACGTGGAGCGCTACCTGCCCGCGTTCATTGCATCTGTCGAGGCCCAGCGCGTGGCGGACGAGGACCTCGAAGTCGTCGCCGTGGATGACGGCTCAACCGATGGATCGCTGGACATCCTGCACGACTGGGTGCGTCGATCCCGGTTTCGCGTGCAGGTCTTCCACCAGCCCAACGGCGGGCAGGGCTCCGCGCGAAACCTCGGCCTGCCGCACGCGACGGGCGAGTGGATCACGTTCCCGGACCCCGATGACCTGCTCGAACCGGACTACCTCGCAATCGCCGATCGGTTCGCCGCGAGCAATCCGGGGCTGGAGATCATGGGCACCCAGCCGATCATGCTCGACGAGGCGACCGGCCAGCACCGGGAGCACGCCCGCGCGGCGCAGTACGCGGCGGGTGATCGTGTCGTCGACCTGCGAACCGAGCCGAACACCTACCCGGGCGGCACCACCATCAGCTTCCTCCGCCGGGCACGCGTCCAGGAGGTCGGACTCGAGTTCGATACCCGACTCCGCCCCACGCTGGAGGACGTCCATTTCGCGGCCCGCTTCCTGCTCGCCCTCGACGCGCCCCTCGTCGGCATCCTCGCGACGGCGCACTACATCTACCGCCGGCGAGCCTCCAACGACTCGACCATGCAGGGCGCCTGGCACCACCCGGGCCGATACCGTGAGGTGCCTCGGCTCGGACACCTCGACCTGCTCCAGCGCTCAGCGCAGCGACACGGCTCGGTTCCGGAGTGGATGCTGCAGCTGATCATCTACGACCTGTCCTGGTATTTCGCGGAATACGACAAGGCCGAGTCCGCGATGAAAATGTCCGAGGACGACGTCCACGCCTTCGAGGGCCACCTGCGGCAGATCCTGCCGTACATCGACCCCGCGGCCGTTGCACGCCATACCGTCAGGAAGCTCAAGCCGATCTGGCGCGACATCCTCGGCCACGCGCTCAAGGAAGCGTCTTGGCATGCCCTCCCAGCCAGGTCACGAATGGACCGCGTCGCAGAACTCCAGCGGGTGCACTACCGCTTCAGCGGACCGCGTCCGAGTGAGGCGTTCTTCGTCAACGGCGCTCCCGTCAGCCTTTCCTACGCCAAGACCATGCGCCACGTGTATTTCGGGATCCCTATGCTTTCCGAGCGGGTCCTGTGGCTGCCCGCGCATGGGGAGCTCCAGATCGAGCTCGATGGGCAGAAGGCATCCATCGCGACGAGCAGGGCCGCCCAGGGCCGCTGGGGCCTTCCGCCTGGGATCGCGAAGCGCCTGTTCCGGTATGCACGGCTGGCGCGCTCGCTGGGTCGGCTGATCGTCCAGCGTCGCGTTCGTCACATCCTTGAGCGCGTCCATGCGCGACTCATCCGCGCGATCTCGGCACTCCCGGCCTACCGCAGCCCTTTCAGGAACGCCTGGGTCCTCATGGACCGCTACCACCTCGCCGGCGACAACGGCGAGCGGCTCTTCGAGTACCTCCGCGCCGAACGTCCGGACATCAACGCTTGGTTCGTCATCGATGGCGATTCGCCGGACTGGGCAAGGATGCAGGCGGCCGGGCACCGCCGGCTCATCCGGCATCGGTCATTCCGCTGGCGGATGCTCATGCTCAATGCTGCGTGGCTGGTGTCGTCGCATGTCGATGCCTGGGTCGTCGACCCGCCCGAGATCACGCGGATCCATCGACGCCGACGGTGGCGCTATGCGTTCCTGCAGCACGGCGTGACCAAGGACGACCTGTCGCGCTGGCTGAATCCCAAGAACATCGACCTGTTCGTGACGACGACGACGGCCGAGACGCGGTCCATCGTCGATGACGACACCTCGTACGTCTATACGGACAAGGAAGTCCGCCAGACGGGCATGCCCCGATACGATCGATTGCTCGACCTGGGTCGGAAGGTCGGCGAGGACGAGCGCGACGTCATCCTCATCAGCCCCACTTGGCGAAAGTGGTTCACGATGCCGTTGCAGCTGGCCACGCGCCGGCGGGAGCTGCACGAGGCACTCTGGAGCTCCGACTACCTGCGCAACTGGGATGCGATCCTGCGCTCGACGGTGGTCGCCGAGGCGGCACGCGCCCGGGGGTTGCGAGTGGTCTTCGCGCCGCACCCGGAGATGCAACCGCTGCTGGAGGCGATGTCACTGCCAGACCACGTCGAGCCGTTCCCGCTCGCAGGCAATGACGCGCAGGCCATGTTCGCAAGGTGCGCCCTGCTGGTCACGGACTACTCGTCCGTCGCGTTCGACGCCGCCTACCTCGATCGCCCGGTCGTCTACTTCCAATTCGATCAGCGGGCGATCCTGGACGGCGGCCACATCGGCCGGCAGGGCTATTTCAAGTACGAGCGTGACGGATTCGGACCCGTTGTCGAGGATGTGGCGGCGGCCGAGCGGGCCATCGTGGCCGCGATCCAAGGAGGGGCGTCGCCGGCGCCCGAGTACCAGGCCCGGATCAACGGCGCATTTACGTCGCGCGACGGCCAGGCGTCGGCCCGGGTGGTAGCCGCCATCGAGGAGCTCAGCCGGCCGTACAAGGCACCGGCCAGGTAGCGATGCGCCCTCTGGTGTCGGTCGTGATCCCGGCCCACAACCCGGGTCCGTACATCGAGCCGTGCATCAACTCGCTCCTGCGGCAGACGCTGCCCCGCGACCGATTCGAGGTCGTCTTCGTCGACGACGGGTCCACCGACGGGACGAGCGACCGCCTCAAGCGGCTCGCGGCGGAGCAGGCCCACGTCCGCGTGATCCACATCGCGGCGTCCGGGGCACCGGGCCGGCCCCGGAACGTGGGACTGGGCGCCGCGCTGGGCGAGTACGTCCAGTTCCTCGATGCCGACGACGAGCTCGCTCCCCGTGCCTTGTCGCGCCTCTTGCGCATGGCCCATGCCAACGACTCGGACATCGTCCTTGGCAAGTTCGCGAGCCAGACGCTGAACCGGCGGCAGGACCTGTTCGTCAGGAACCGACCGTCGACGACGTTCGCGGAGACGCCGCGGCTGGCCGACGCGAGCATGGGCCCGACCAAGCTGTTCCGTGCCGCGATGCTTCGCGACCACGAGATCACCTTCCCGGAAGGCTGGCGCCAGATGGAGGACCAGCTGTTCACGATGCGCGCGTATCTCGCGGCGCGCGTCGTCTCCATCCTCGGCGACGAGCCGTGCTACTACTTCAATAAGCGCGAGGACGAGGGCCACATCAGCGGCGAGCTGGTCGATCCCGACAGCCACGCCGCGCACCTCGCGGAGGTCCTCGACGAGGTCGACGCCGTGGCAGACCCGGTCCTGCGGCTCCGGCTCATGGCCCGGTTCTACCGGCTGGAGGTGCTCGCCAGGCTCGCGGGCGAGCAATTCCTCGAGGCACTGCCCAGCCATCGGGCGCGGCTCTTCGACCTCTTGCAGGCAATCGCCCGGACGAGGATCGACGAGAGCGTGCTCATGAGTCTCGGGGCAATTGCGAGGGTGCGGTCGCGGCTCCTGGTCGAGGGCACCGTCGACGACGTGGTGGCCCTGGCCCAGCGCGTCCAGGCGTTCACGCTCGACGCACGCATCGAGCGTGCGAGCTGGTCCCGCGGCCGCCTGATCGTGGGCTTCCGGGCGACGCTGGACCGCGTCGCCGACGCGCATGCCCTGACCGTCCAGGATCGGGACGGCTCGATCCTCCTCGACCCGGCTGTTGCCGAGGACCTCGTTGGCCCCGTCGACGTGGGTGACGAGCTCGCCTCCGTCCGTGCCCAGGTCTCCGTCGTCGATCGCGAGACAGCGCTCGAGTGGGTGCTACCCGGCGCCTCCGCACTGGAGCTTCGCTCGACCGGCGACGCGGGGGGCAGCGACCGCATCCCGACCATCGCCGGCCACGTCGAGATCGACCCCCAGCGCGTCGGCCCCGGCGAGCAGGCCCTCGCCAGCGGGCTCTGGGACGTCCAGATCTGGTGGTCGGGCTTCGGGGTCAACACCAAGGGTCCGTTGCGGTTCGAGGTGCCGGGGCGCGGCGCGAGCCGGCCCGCCATCACGCCCGCCCTGTTCGGCCGTCCGTTGCGCTGGGCCGTGCCGATCGCCGATGCCGCAGGCAGCCTGCGCATCGCCATCGGCGGGGTTGATCGGGTACCGGCGCAGCTAGACCAAGCGCGCCGACGCATCGTTCGTGACGGCGCGACCCTGGCCATCGCGCTGCCGATCGCCACCGATCGCGTCGGGCGGATGCTCCGGATCGGCCTCGTCCTCACCGGCGCCCCGGGCGCCTTCGAGATACCCGCCTGGATCACGGGGTCCATCGGGACAATCCTGGTCGACGCTCCGGACCTGCCCGCCGCGGGCGTGATCCCGCGCGGCCGATACGAGCTCGGCGCTCGGCTCGGCGCCGACGCGACGGTGGGTGTGCTGCTCGGCGCGGCGATCGTCCGTGATGACGGGCGGTTCGTCCTCCTCGGGAGCGCGCGCGCGTCAACGCTCGCCCGCGCCCGCTCGTCCGCCGCCTGGACTGTCATCACGGCGCGCGACGCGACGCGATCGGCCCTGAGTACCGCCGTCCGGCGGATGCCACCGTGGGCCAAGGAGCTCGCGCGATCGGCGTACGGGAGGCTCCGTGCCTGAGCTGCGGAGACCTCGTGCTACCCTCCCCGCGATGTCCCAGGGCGAGGTTGCCGTCTCGATCCGGCACGCGTCCGGCAGAGTCCCGATCCTGACGCTGTTGCGTGAGGGCGTCTCGGACATCCTCTCGCGCCGTCGCCTGGTGCGCTACCTCGTCCAGGCCGAGATGAAGAAGCGCGGATCGGACACGATCCTCGGCAACCTGTGGTGGATCATCGATCCATTGCTCCAGATGCTGGTCTACGTCGTGTTCATCTCGATCGTGGCCCGGAATCCCGCACCGGACTACCCGCTGTTCATCTTCGCGGCGATCGTCCCGTGGAAATGGTATTCCGCCGTGATCAGCGACGCGACGACCGCGGTGATCCGGCACGACAAGCTCATCAAGCAGATCGCGTTTCCCAAGCTCGTCCTGCCGATGGCCACGACGACGGCAGGCGTGGTCGGGTTCGTGTGGGGCATGGTGCCGCTGTTCTTGCTGCTCCTTCTTCACCCGCACCGGCTGAGCATCATGCTCGTCTGGGTTCCGGTCATTGCCGCCGTCCAGTTCGTGTTCACGCTCGCCTCGGCGATCCTGGTGTCCGCAGCGAACGTCTTCTTCCGCGACCTTGGCAACGCGGTGGGCCACGGCCTCCGGCTGTGGTGGTTCCTCTCGCCGGGCCTGTACAGCCTGGTTGCCCTGGAGGGCTTGCCGATCATCGCGCGCCACCCAGTCCTCGGGTTCATCGCGGGGTTCAACCCGTTCGCAGTCCTGTTCGAGGCGTACCGGGCGGCGATCTACGGGTCGGGCACCGGCGGCCTGCCGCACGTCCCGGACCTCGTGGCGCTCGGCTGGCTCCTGGTCGGAAGCCTCGTCTTCCTGGGCGTCTGCATTGTCTTCTTCAAGCGGCTCGAGCCCGACTTCGCGAAGGTCATGTGAAGCAGCCGCCGCACTACGGGGGCGCCGCGATCACGGTCGAGGACCTCGGGGTCCAGTACAACCTGCGGTTCAACCGCAAGACGACCCTCCGGCAGTCGCTCGCCAACGCGGCCCTGCGCCGCCCGCCGGAGCGGTTCTGGGCGCTCCGGCACGTCAATGTGCAACTCAGCCACGGCGAGTCACTTGCCGTGATCGGCCCGAACGGGGCCGGCAAGAGCACGTTCCTCCAGGTCCTGGCCGGGATCATGCGCCCGAGCGAGGGTTCGGTGGTCGTCCGCGGCCAGGTCTCGGGCCTGCTCGGACTCGGCGTCGGCTTCGACGTCGAGCTGTCCGGCGTGGACAACATCCTCCTCGGCGGCGCCTTCCTCGGCCTCGACGGACCGCGCATCGAGGCGCTGCTGCCCTCCATCGTGGAGTTCGCCGATCTCGGCCAATTCATCGACGCGCCGCTGAAGACCTACTCCGCCGGCATGCGCGCGCGCCTCGGCTTCGCGATCGCGACGGCGGTGGATCCGGACATCCTCCTCCTGGACGAAGTCCTCGCGACCGGTGACGCGAATTTCCGGACCAAGTCCAAAGCCCGGGTGATCGAGCTCGTTCGTGCGGCCAAGGGCGTGGTGCTCGTCACCCATGACATGGACTGGGTGCGCGAGTACTGCAACCGCGCGCTGCTGCTGGAGAAGGGGCAGGTGATCATCGAGGGCGCGCCCGACGAGGTCACGGCGCTCCACCTCGAGCGCACCGAGGAGGAGACCGCGCGGCGCACCGAGGCGGCGCGAGCCGCGGGCCTGGACCCGGTCCTGCAGCGGCGCTAGGCGCTCTCGCCCTTCCCCGGCCTCGGGCGACGCCCGAGCGCCCGGAGCGCGCGGCGGACAATCGACCGACCTGACCGCCGGATCGGCTGCGGGACGAGCGCGCGGAACGTGCGCCGCGCCGACATGGTGATCCGTGGGAGGGCAGTCCCCTCGAATCGCCGCGCGAGCCAGACGCCCATGGGCTCGTCGACCGGCTCACGGCGCCGCCGCTTGGCGAGCTTGCGCCACGATTCGCCCTGGAAGTCGTACAGCTTGTGGTTGGTCGCCCAGTACTGGCGCATGTACACGGGTTCGTCACCGGGTGCCGGGATGCCGTCCTTGTCCTCCGGGTAGAAGGTCCGTACCGGGAGGATGGCGACACCCGGCAGTTCCCGCCCCTCGAGGATCGCCTGGGTGAGGAAGCCCCCACCGACCGTGCGCCACGGCGGCTCGATGGCCTCCGCGTTGGCGATGAGCTCGATGTAGCGTGCGAGGATCGGATGGCCGGCCGTCGATCCGATCACGCCGTTGGTGATCCGGATCGGCTCGTCGGGCGTGCCGAACTCGAGGCCCGCGAACAGCGTGCCGCGCATGAACGGCGCCTTGTCCAGCGAGCGAACCGGCTCGCTGTCGATGTCGACATACACGCCGCCCTCTCGCTGCACGATGGCGACCCGCGCGATGTCCGTCGCCCCGTGCCACAGGGGCTTGGCGAGGAAGTGCTCCCACGCCGACCTGAGATCCGCTGGGAGGATTGCCTCGATATCCGGCTCTCGCCAGAGCCGGTACACCCAGCCCCGATAGCTCCGTCGCCAGCGATTCGCCCACGCGTCGGGAACGGGCCGAGGGCCAACCCAGACCTGGTGCAGGCGTCGCGGGATCGGGCCGCGCAGCGCCGCGGAGTCCTCCGCCGGCATGCCCGGGCCGTCGCGAGTCAGGGGTTGCGGCGGCGAAGGCGTGACAGGACGGCCACCACCAGCCCGGCGGCCGCGCCGAACGCGAGTGCCCCGCGCCAATCGAACAAGACCCGCATCTCGCCGGAGACGCGCCGGGCAACGAGGAACATGACCGCGCTCCGCTCGGCGCGGACGTCGGCCGCGATGACGATGCGCGCGGCACCGCGATCCAGCTGGACCTGCCGCGCGAGGATGGAGCGGGCGTAGCCTCGGCTCATCTCGACGCGGTCGGCGAGCACGGCGCCGACTACGCCACGTTCCACCGTGAGCTGCTCCGCGCGGACCGCGCCAACGGCCCCCTGGTCGACCGAGACCCTGCCGCCCTCGATCCGGCCGACGGCACTCAGTCGCATGGCGACCTGATCGGCGTTCGGCGAGGCGCCGCCCTGGATCACGACCGCGCCAGGCACCGGCGGCGTCGCGCCGACGTCGGCGGCCGGTGCGTCAACCGAGGACGCGGCGTCGATCGCGGACGAAGCCGCGTTTCGGGTCTTATGGCGGGCGCGCCGACGCTTCGGCTTGACCGTCGTTGGTTCGTCCTCGGCCATTGATCTGCCTCCGCCACCTGCCAGGGCTGTCAGCGTATTCTGCGCGGGCGCCGACGCCCAGGCGCGGCTCGGAGGGAACGTGGCTCAGTCGATACCGGGGCGCAGTTCGCGGCGTCGCGGCTGGGTCGGAGTGCTCGGGATCACCGTGGCGGTGCTGGGAGTGATCGTCCTGTGGGGCGGCGGCGCATCGCTGCCGAGCAGGAACGCGATCGCTACCGGCTCGCCGGGTCCCGCCGTAACCGTGGCGTCGCCCATCGCCGTCGATCCGACGCCCACCGCCGCGCCCAGCACGCCGCCCACCGCCGCGCCCAGCACGCCGCCCACCGCGCCGCCGCCCACGCCGGTCCCGACGCCGCCGATGGTCCCGGGGCCACTGACGGGCCTGCCCGTGACCCCCGAGGCCGCGCTCCAGCGCCCGATCGCCGTGATGGTCGACGACGATTCCCACGCGCGGCCGCAGTCCGGCTTCAACTCGGCGTCCATCGTCTGGCATGCGCCGGCCGAGGGTGGCGTCCCGCGCTACATGATGATCTTCCAGGACCAGATCCCGGCCGGGGTCGGGCCGGTCCGGAGCGCGCGCCAGTACTACGTCGAGTGGGCGGCAGAGTATCGCGCGATGTTCGTTCACCACGGCGGCTCGCCGCAGGCGCTCGCCACGCTGTACGCCAAGGGCGCCGGCCAGTGGGTCTACAACGGGGATGGGTTTCGCTGGCTCGGGCGCTACCTGTGGCGAACCACGGACAGATTCGCGCCACACAACGTGTACACCGACGGCGAGCACCTTCGCGACCTTGCCACGCGCCTCAAGGCCGCCGACGGGCCGATCACGCCGATCTGGACATTCGGGCCGGACACGCCGCGCGTCTTTCGACCGACAGGCGGCACCATGTCGATCACCTATCCGGACGAGACGATCACCTATCGCTACGACGCGGCCACCAACCGGTACGTTCGCTTCATCGACAAGGCGCAGACCCCGCAGATCGACCGGATCGACGAGGTCGTCGTTGCGCCTGCGAACGTGGTCATCCTGCGGATGGCCTTCGGCCCATTGAACGATGGCCACCCGGACAAGCGCCGTCTGGAGGCGCGTGACGTCGGGTCGGGCCAGGCCTGGATCTCGAGCAACGGCGTGACGGTCAAGGGGACGTGGAAGAAGAAGTCGGAGACTGCACCGACGCTCCTCTTCGGACCGGATGGCAAGGCGGCCATGCTCGCGGCCGGGCAGACGTTCGTGCAGGTCCTGCCGCTGTCCTATGCCTTCAAGATCGTGCCGGGCGAGGCGTCGACCTGGCAGCCGCCGATGGCTGTCCGGGCGATGGAGCCGCTCTAGCGATCAGCTTGCGGGCGATCAGCGCCCGCGCCGGACGCGCCGGTGGCGGAGTTCGTCCCAGCGCAGGCGCACTACCACGACCAACGCCTCGATGATGATCCGGCGCGACATCTTGGAGCGCCCGACGCGCCGGTCCTGGAAGGTGATCGGGACCTCCGCGACGCGCGCGCCAGACCGGCTCGCGCGATACGTCATCTCGATCTGGAAGACATACCCGCCGGCGTGGACGCCCTCGAACGGGATCCCGGCGAGCGTCGAGGCGCGCCACGCCTTGTAGCCGCCGGTGAGATCGTGCGGCCGAAGGCCGAGGACGGTCCGCGCGAAGATGCTCCCGAGGCGCGAGACGAGCCGCCGGCCCAGCCCCCAGTCGAGCACCCTACCGCCGCGGACGTAGCGACTGCCGATGACGAGATCTGCCCGGCCCTCCGTGATCGGTGCGACAAGCGCGGGCAGGACCCCCGGATCGTGCGACCAGTCGGCGTCCATCTGCACCACGGACGTCGCACCTGCGTCCAGCGCGACGCGAAAGCCGTCGAGGTAGGCCCGGCCCAGCCCGGCCTTACCCGGCCGGTGGCGGACGCGGATGCGCGGGTTGGCCGCCGCCAGCTCGTCGGCGAGCCGGCCCGTCCCGTCGGGAGAGTTGTCGTCGACGACGAGGAGCGTCGCGGCCGGGAGCGCGGCGAGGATTGCGCCGGCGATCCCGGGCAGGTTCTCGGCCTCCTCGTAGGTCGGCAGGACGATCCACGTTCCGTCCCCCGACGCGTTCACGTCTGTCATCGCCGACGAGTGTACGGGCGTGATGTCCGCCGACCGGTCGCGCCTATCGCAGGACCTCGAGTGCGTCGATGTCCACTCGCTCCCGCCCGAGCGTGCCGACGATGACGATGCGCAGCGTGTGGAAGCCGCTGCTCGACCAGGTCTTCGCGAACATGATCCGGCGAACCGATGTCGCGGCGCCATAGGTATCGACGGTCGCAACGAGCACGCCGTCCAGGTAGACCTTCGCGGCACCGCGGTTGGCGGCCATCGTGGTGACCCAGGCGATCGCGCGGCCGGTGAACGAGTACGTCGCGCTGGCGCCGACCGCGGTCGCATACCGGACGGAGCCGCTCGAATATTCGTCGCGGTACGCGGTGCCCCAGATGCCCTTCCAGGAGAGGTAGCTGGTCGTCTGCTGCGACAGGTACGGCCGGACGGTGGGTCCCGTGACCCATGGGCTGATGTTGCCAGCCTTGTCGCGAGCCCGAACCTGGAAGCGATAGCTGTGACCCGGTGCGAGGGTAATCGCGAGGGTCGCTGCGGTCAGATTCGTCGTAACCGAGCCATAGGCGCCGCCGTCAACGCTGCGCTTGACCTGGAAGCTGCCGACGGCCGCGCCGCCCGCATCCATCGCGGACACGTTGAGGTACGCGAGCAGACCGCTGGTCTTCGAGGCGGATGCCAGGTTGACCCCGCTTCGGAGCGTTACCCGGGGCGTGGCCGCGACGGGCGCGGTGCGATCGATCAGCAGGCTCGCCGAATTGACCGGTGTCGCCGGACCCCAATTCTTGACGGGATCCGACACCGACCCCGCCTTGAGCCCGAGGACGACGGTGCCGGCGCTGCAGCTGGTCAAGGTGATCGTGAAATTCGTGCCATCGCCCACCGGTGTCCCGATGACGCAGCCCGTTGCCGTGCCCGTGCGGGTGAAGTCGGTGGCGGACAGCCAGGCGATCGATCCCCCGAACTTGAGCTTCCATGTCAGGGTCGTCGCCTTCGTCGGCGAGGCCGGTCGTTCGAATGCCAGAACGGCCGTAGGCGCGGCTTCGCCGACCATGACCCCGGTCCGCGGAATCTGGCTTGGGCTCACGGGGCTGGCGGACGGCGCGCTGTATGTCGTGCCGCCATCGACTCCCTGGAGCTGGAGCACGTAGGCGCCGGCCGGCACTTCGACGCCGCCGACGCGGCCGTCCCAGTCCCACGCGTGGCTGCCATTGCCGGTCCCACCGAGCGACACCGTGCCGACGAGGCTGCCGTCGAGACGGAAGACCCGGAGCGCGAGGCTGTCGAAGGTTCGGTGGTTGGTCCAGGTGAGATGCAGTGTGTCGTGGTCGCCGTCGCCGTTCGGTGTCACGTAGCGTTTGCCGCCTGGGTTCAGTTTCATGTCGGTGATGCCGGCGGCCACCCGCGTCGCATAGACGGGCCGGCGAGGCCCGGCGTTCGTTGCACCGTTGCCGGACGCGGCAACCCAGCCCCCGACCTGCATGGCATCCACCTGCGCCCACTGCTTGACAGGCCCGCTGACCTGCCACCAGGTGTACCCCTCGCCCGCGACCGGCCCGCCGATGACCCGCAGCGAGTCGCCCGCCGCGAGCGTGGTCATGATGGAGGCGCCAGTCGCCGGGCTGGCGCGCATCCGCAGTCCGTCGACGAGGACGCTGGCGAAGCCGCCGACCTCGATGCCACCCGGAACGTCGATCGTCGTCGCCGACGCTGCCGCGTACCAGGCCGAGGCGTTGCCGTGAACGTCCGTGGCGCGCACCCGGAACGCGTACGTAGGGCCGTCGCTCCCGAGGAAGATGCTGCTGGTCAGGGTCGTGCTTGTGAGCCACGCTGCCCACGCCCCGCCGTCCGTTGCGACCTGGACGTCGTAGCCCGCGATGCTGCTGTCGTCCCACGAGCTCCACCCGACGCGGAAGCCCTCGTCGCGCTGCTGCTGTGCGAGCGTGCCGATGCCCACGATCGGCGCGGACTTGTCGGCGAGGAACTTGTCCGAGAGCGCCTGGCGCAGCTCGGGCCGGGTGCCGTCATAGCCCAGCGCCCAGATGCCGGCGCCGCGGAGCGAGGTGCGATTGACGAGGTCGTAGCGAAGCCGCAGGGAGGCGGCATCGTCGTAGTACAGCTCGCGCCACGAGGTCACGCAGCCGTACGCGCCGGTGCAGGTCTGCTTCCGGTACGCCGTCCACGGCGTCTGCTCTACCGAATCCCAGCGACGCCCGTACTGGGCGACGAGGTCCATCGCCTCGCCGTATGTCGGCGCGGAGGACGAGCCGTACTTGGAGAGCGAGAGGGTGGACGCGTTGAGGTTGTCGGACGACGTCGACCAGGCCCTGCCGTAGTACGGGATGCCCAGGATCACCTTCGACGGCGAGATCTTTGCGGTGTACGCGTTGATCGTGTCGTTCAGGTCGTAGCGCGGGCCGGTCAGGGGCGAGATCGATCCGGCCGTGGACGAGCCGGCGGTGCGGTAGTCGTAGCCCATGACGAACACGGCGTCCGCACCACCTGGGGCCGTGGCCTCGACGATCGGCTGGTTGCCGATGGAGCCCATCGTGTCGAACGTGAGCTGGTAGCCCGGGGCGATCTTGTTCAGCTCGCTCCGGACGGATCGGACGAGGGCGGTGAACTCCTCCGAGTAGCCGGAGACGATCGGCTCGAAGTCCAGGTTGATGCCATCGGCGCCGCGGTCGCGAACGGCCGCGGCGGCGACCTTCGCGAGGTTGGCGCGGGCCGTCGAGCTGCCGAGCAGGCTCGCCTGGCGCGATGCGCCGGTGCTGCTCCAGGCGAAGCACGAGACGGTGAGCACGACGCGCGTCTGGTTCTGATGCGCGGCGTTGATGATCGAGGTCATCTTCGAGCTGGTCCAGCCGCCCCAGCCGGTCGAGAGCGAGCCGTCCGAGTCGGTCTTGTCGAGCCCGCCGGACGAGGTGCAGCCGACGCTGAAGTAGGCAATGGTCGATAGGGTCTTCCAATCGAGGACGGTCGTGCTGTCGCTTACCTCCCAGTACGGCAGGAAGCCGAAGACCTCGCGGCGCAGGCCGTTCGCGCCGATCGGCGCGCCGGCCACCACCTCCTCGGTCCCGGAGGTTACGCCGGAGCTGACGTACGACGCGGGCGCGAGACCCGAGTCGGTCTCGCTGGCCGCCGGCCCCGAGACGTCCGCAGGCGGACCCGCGGCCCAGATTCCCTCCCTGGGGGTCGCCCGCATCTCCTGACCCGTTGCGTGGCCCGCCGGCAGGGTGCGGGGTGCCTTGCCATCCACCTTCCAGTCATCGCCCTTCCGTGGCGTGAACGGGACGGTCACCCGATCGCCGGGCTCGAAGTCCAGCCGGTCGCCCTGGTGCTCCAGCGCCTGCTCGTAGTGGATCGACGGCGTCGCCGAGTCATCCTTGGGTGCCGGCTCGTCGGGGGCGGCGGGGATCTCGATCGGCAGCGGCGGGAGGACGGCGGCAGCAACGTGCCGGGGCGTGGCCGCCACCGGGGCGCAGACCAGCGCCGCGAGCGCGACAGCCAGCCAGCGGCTGACGGCGCGCGGCGCGTCGCGTGGCGGCAGCATGTGCTGGGTCACCGGCTCCACAGGACCTCCGACCCTAGTCGGCGAGGCTTTTCCTAAACAGCCCTACGAAAGTCAGCCGCTCCGTGGTACCGGAGCTTCTGATGTGGTCCGGTGCGGTGCCGAACCTGGGGCCGCGGGCCGGTCCACGGATCAGCGAATGACTCCGGATCAGCGAATGACTTCGAACGCGTCGATCTCGGCGCGCGCCGAGCCCACGACGACCAGCTTGATCGTGTGGGTCGCATAGGTCGTCCAGGCCTTGCTGAAGACGATCTGGCGATAGGCGGCCGCGTCGGCATGCGTGTCAACGGTCGCGGCGAGGGCGCCGTCGAGCCAGACCTGCACAGCTCCGGAGTCCGGCCGCATCGTAGTAACCCAGGCGACCGCCCGGCCCGTGAAGGTGTAGCTCACGCTCGCGCCGGCTGCCGTCCCGGACTTGGCCGAACCGCCGCTGTTCGCTGCGTTCGAGCTCGTCGCCCACGACCCCGTGTACACGAGTGAGGCGCTCGAGTTCTGGGTGAGGACCGGGTACCAGGTGGAGGAGTAGACCCATGCGCCGAGGTTTCCCGCCTTGTCCCGGGCGCGCACCCGGAAGCGGTACGAATAGCCGGGTGTCATCGTCCAGTCGATCGAGGTCGCTGTCGTGGCGCTGGCGATCGTTGAATAGGAGCCGCCGTTGTAGTTTCGCGCGACGTCGTAGCTGGCGATCCCGGACCCGGTGTCCGTGCCGCCCCACGACACGCGGACGAGCAGCCGCTGCGTGGTCGAGACACCCTCGAGTGCCAGGCCGGTGCGCAGGCCCGGCGTCGGCCCTGTCGCCTTGGGCAGACTCGTGTCGATCGTTACCTTGGCCGTGCTGATCGGGCCCGCCGGTCCCCAGCTGAGGCCCGGGTCGGTGATGGTCCTGGAGTTGAGGTACAGCCCGACGGTCCCGGTCGAGCAGCCGGTGACGCCGATCGTGTAGTCCGCGCCGCTGCCGGCGGGCGCCCCGATCAAGCAGTTCGGCGCGCTGCCGATGCGGGTCAGGTCGCCAAGGCTCAGGCCCGTTACGGGCCCGGCGAACTTCAGGGCGAAGCTGATCGTGCCGGACCTGATCATCAGGGGTGTGGTCGGAGCGAAGGACAGTACCCCCGTTCCCGGGGTCGGCTGTCCGGCGATCGTGAACGGGCCGCTTTCGTCCGTGCTGGCATTCCCGGCACCATCGGTGGCGGAGAGGTTCCACGTGTAGTCGCCATGGGGCGCCAGGACGCCGCCCACCTTCAGGTCCCAGCTCAGGGCAGCCTGGTGTCCGCTCCCGGTCTGGGTCCGGACGACGTCGCCATCCGAGTTCTTGAGCTGCGCGCTCCAGGTGACAGTCTCGGAAAAGCGAGCAAGGAGGTTCAGCCGATCGGCCTGGCCGTCGAAGTTCGGGGTAAGGTCGCGCGGACCATCCACCGACCAGAGCGCGGGCGCAACCGTGTCCGTGGTCGCGGTGGTGGACGCCGCGGCAGCCCCGGCGAGGACGTCTGTCGTGAGCATGTCCAGCGCGCCGACGAACGAGCGATAGAAGCCACTCTCGGGATCTACCCGCGCGTCGTATTGCGGGTTCCGGACCGGGATGAACGGCTGCTCGCTCGCGTGGTGATTCGGGGCGTTGTTCCAGACCTGCCCGAACGTCTGGTTCGAGGTGAAGATCTTCTGGATGTCGTAGACGACGGAGCTGACCCACGTGTCCGCGATCACGACCCGGGCGCCGGCCTTGATGAAGCCCGACGCGAAGTTGTCGATGCGCTCCTTGGCCACCGGGATCGAGGGCGCCGGGGCGCCGCTCTCCGAGCTGCCGGCGGCGTAGCACAGGCCGCTCAGGAGGACGACGGCGTTCTTCGCGAACCGGATCTCGCTGCCGATGAGCGACTCGCCGTAATACTTCAGGTCGTTGTCGTCGATGCCGCCGGTCCCATTGATGCCCATGCCGTCCTGGACGCTCGTGCTGAGCACAGCCCGGTAGGGGCTCGGGTAGCCGTAGCCGTGGCCCAGGTAGACGAACACGCTGGCGCCCTGCGCCGCTGCTTTCACCTTCGCCCACGTCGCGTTCGGGCTGTACAGCTTGACGACGTTGGGCGTGTACTTGATGGCCTCGGCGTAGATCTGGTCGCCCTTGGCGCGGTAGCTGGTGGTGCTGCCCTGGACGGCGCCGACGACGATCACGACTTTCGGTGCGGCGGCGACGGCGTCAGCGGCCGCGGCGGGCGCGAACGGGCCGGCAGAGGTGGCGAGCGTGGGCAGTGCGAATGCGGGTGCCAACGCGATGAGCGTGGCGAGCGCAGCCGCAAGCGATCCTCGAAAACGCATGCGAGATGACTCCGGTGAGCGATGAGTGCCCGTTCACTGTCCGATCGCGCGGCTCATCGCTCAATGGGCCATCAGTCCGGGCGTTCGGGTTCGCGGGTGCGGTTGGAGGCGGGCGGGTGTGGTCCGGTCGGGATGGCCAACCGCTGCGAAACTCGATTCATGGTGCGCCGGAGCCACACCTGCGGTCAGGGCCGGGGCGAGGCGCTCGCGATCGGGCCATCCGAGGCGCACGGCTGGTCCGAATCAGGCAGCGTGCCGCCATCGGTCGGGGTGCACGGGACATTCGTCTGGATCGGCCCCACGATCCCGCCCTCGTAGTCCGTGATGACGAGCAGGAACTCGAGGCTGTCGAGGGGCGCCGCGGCCTCCAGAAAGACGGTCTGGACGACCTCGTTCGGGTCGAGCTTCACGTCCACCACTCGCCCGATCAGCAGGCCTTTCGGGTAGGGCGACCGGATGCCGCCGCCGAGCTCGATTCCCGCCGTGAAGACCTCCTCGCCGAGCGTGACCACCGTCCCGGCGTCGACGTCCTGCATGACCAGCGCGCCGCCGAGCTGGCCGATCACCTTGCCCGTAGAAGCGCTCGTGAGGAGCTGGCCGATGACGGTGGAGGTCGAATCGCTCATCAGCACGACATGCGAGAAATTTGATCCGACTTCGACCACCCGGCCCGCCAGCGCGCCACCCAGGGTGATCACGATCTGCCCCACCACGATGCCGTCATCAGCGCCGCGATCGATGACGATCGCGCGGCGCGCCTCAGACGACTCTCGCGCAATCACGCTGACCGCGCGCGTCTGGTACTGGAACCCGTTACGAAGCTGGAGCAGTCCCGTCAGCAGCTCGTTCTCGCGGCGCAGCTCCTGGGCGCTTCGGCTGAGCGCCTCGAGTCGCTCGTTCTCGGCGCGTAGCGCGGCGTTGTCCTGCCGCAGCTGATCGATCTCGGCGATGGTCGTACCGAGCGACCGCACGTTTCGCGCGACATCGTCGATCGCGATCTGGATCGGCCGAAACGCGAATGCGACGCCGTGCTGCATGTCGCGCACGAACGGATTCGAGGACACCGTCAAGAGGAGGAGCGAGATCACGATGAGCGCGACGTATGCGGCGCCCTTTCGCCGGAAAGACTTGCTGGCGAGCAGGGCGCTCATCCGCCGCGGGTCCTAGCGCAGCGGCCGGGAGTAGGTCTCGGTGACCAGGACGCGGCTGAGCCGGTCGAGGTCCTGGAGCACTTCGCCGGTGCCGCGGACCACGCAGGTCAACGGGTCGTCGGCGACGTGGACGGGCATCTGGGTTGCCTCGGCGACGCGCCGGTCCAGGCCGGCGAGGAGGGCGCCGCCGCCGGCGAGGACGATGCCCTGGTCCATGATGTCGGCGACGAGCTCCGGCGGCGTCTCCTCGATCGTGTCCCGGATGGTGTCGACGATCTGCTGGACGGACGGTTCGATGGCCTCGCGGATCTGGTCCGCCCCAACCTCGACGCTGCGCGGCAGGCCGGTGAGCAGGTCGCGGCCGCGCAGGTTGACACGCTGCGAATCCCATTCTCCGGGGGAGGCCGACCCGATCGCGATCTTGATGTCCTCCGCTGTCCGTTCGCCCAGGAATAGGTTGTACTCGCGGCGCGCGAAGTTGACGATGTCGACGTCCATCTCGTCGCCGCCGATGCGGATGCTCCGGCTGACGACGATCCCGCCGAGGCTGATGAC
>JBDSZH010000113.1:0-32753 GCA_039925225.1 Candidatus Limnocylindrales bacterium
ACGCACGCCGAATCGGGCAGGGGCGCGTCCCACTCCGTGGAGATCCGGGCATCGAAGCCGCGCCCTGCCACGGCGATCGCGAACGTGTTCTGGGCGTCCTCGCCGCACGCCTCGACGCACTTGTAGCAGAGGATGCATTTCGAGTAGTCACGCACATACAGGTTGTTGTCGACCTTCACGGGCTGCGCGACGGTGCCCGCGAGCGCGGCTTCTGCGCCGTGCGGCGCGTGGTGGTGACCGGGGTCGCGGTCGTCGCGCTCATGGGCTGCGGCTGCGCCTGCGGGCGGGCCGAACCTGGCGGGATCCGCCCCGTAGCGCTCCGCATAGCGGGCCGCGTCGCCGTTGGGGACCTGCGGGCCGGCAAGTGACAGGTCCACGGACGAGCCAAGGAACTCCAAAACGACCTTCCGCGAGAGCTGTACCCGCTCCGACTCGGTCTGGACCTCCATGCCCTCCTCGACCGTGCGGGAGCACGCGGGCGCGAGGACGCGCGCGCCCTTGACCTCGACCACGCACACGCGGCACACGTTGACGGGGGTGAGATTCTCGAGGTAGCACAGCGTGGGGATGTCCAGGCCCTGGGCTCGGCAGGCATCGAGGATCGTGGAGCCGGCGGGCACGGAGACCGCGACGCCGTCGATCTGGAGGCTGACGTTGGGCGGCAGCTCGCGTCGCGGCGCCTCGGGCGTGCGCGACGCGCGGCCCGCGGGCGTCGTGTACACGACGCCGGGTGGCGCAAGGTCCAGTTCGGCTGTGTGGTGCGGCTCGTGGGTCATCGGCAGGCCGCGGCTCGGATGCTCACAGCGCCACCAGCTCCGGCTGGCGCATCGCCGACTCGATCGCGGACGACGCCGTCTGGCCGAGCCCGCAGATGCTCGCGTCGCGCATGGCCTGGCCGATGTCGCGGAGCAGGACGAGCTCCTCCTCGCGCGATCTGACCTCCACGCGGTCCGCGAGGCGCGAGAGGAGCTCCTCCTGGCGCACGGTCCCGACGCGGCAGGGCACGCACTGCCCGCACGACTCGTCGCGGAAGAACGCGGCGATCCGCCGGAGCGTGCCCACCATGTCTGCTGTTTCGTCGAAGACCATCACGACGCCCGATCCGAGGGACGCGTTGATCGCGCGCGTGCCCTCGAACGTCAGCGGGGTGTCGAGCACGTCCGGCCCGACGAACACGCCCGCCGCGCCGCCGAGGAGGATCGCCCGGATGGCGCGCTTGCCCGGGACGCCGCCGCCGAGCTCGATCAGCTCGCGGATGGTCGTCCCGAAGGGCACCTCGTACACACCGGGCCGCGCCACGTTCCCGGACAGGCAGAACAGCTTCGGACCTGTTGAGCCTTCCGTGCCCAAGGTCGCGAAGCGGGCGCCGCCGCCCGGCCCGCCCTCCAGGATCGCGAGCACGTTGACCATGGTCTCGACGTTGTTGACCGCCGTCGGCTTGCCGAACAGCCCGACCTCCACCGGGAAGGGCGGCTTGTTCCGTGGCTCGCCGCGCTTGCCCTCGATCGACTCGAAGAGCGCGGTCTCCTCGCCGCAGATGTACGCGCCCGCGCCGCGCCGGACCTCAATCTCGAACGCGAAATCGGAGCCCATCACCGACGGGCCGAGGTAGCCGGCAGCGCGTGCCTGGTCGATTGCGCCGCGGATGCGCGATTCGGCGCGCGGGTACTCGCCCCGGATGTACAGGTAGCCCTTCGATGAGCCCGTCGCGTAGCCCTCGATGATCATCGACTCGACGACGGCGAACGGGTCGAACTCCATCAGGACCCGGTTGCTGAACGTCCCCGGCTCCGACTCGTCGGCATTGCACACGACGTAGTGCGGCTGGGCGGGCTGGGTAGCGACCGCGGTCCACTTGCGCCCCGTCGGGAACGCCGCGCCGCCGCGGCCCAGGAGCTTCGATTCGGTGACCTCGCGGATCACTGCCTCGGAACCCATCGCGAGTGCCTGCTCAAGGGCGACGAAGCCGCGCTGCGCGATGTAGTCCGGCAGGGACCCCGGATCCACGATGCCGACGCGCCGGAGCAGCTGGAGCTGTGGCTCGCCGGCTTGCGGAACGGATACGCGCACGGCCGTCATGGCGTCGCTGCCGCTCGGAGCACGTTCGGCAACCGCGACCGGGAGGGTTGCCGCCGCGCCAGTGAAGCTCTCCAGCCGCGAGATGATGCCGGCGGCATCAATGGGGCCGGCGGTCTCGCGGATCGGTGCCTCGCCGGCGATCGTGAACATCGCCGCCGGCGCGGTCTCGCACATGCCCAGGCATGGGCTGCGCTGCCAGCCGATCCGGCCATCCCGCGCTGCGGATCCCGCGGGACCGAGGGCGCGCTCCAGATCCGCGCACGTCTCCTCGGCGCCCGCAAGGCGGCAGGCGATGTCGTCGCAGACATGCGCGACGGACGGTGGTCGGGGCTTGGTCGAGAAGAGCGCGTAGAACGTGGCCACGCCGTACGCCTCCGCGGGTGGCACGGACAGCCGCTTGCAGACGTAATTCATCCCCGGCTGGGTGATCTGCCCGACCCGATCCTGGAGCGCGTGCAGCGCGGGCAGCAACAGGTCGCGGCGGCTCCTGGCCTCGTGCCCGCCACTCGCCGAGTGCCCCTCAGTCAGGGAATCCCGCCCGCCGCAGCGCCAGCCGCTCTCCGCTGGCCCGAGGACCACATCAACGGCGGCCCGCTCCACAGGCGTCGCGAGTGGCCCGATGACATGCAGATCCATCGCGGCCGAGTGTAGTCGGGCGCCTCCAGTCGAACGGCGCCGCGGGAGCCCGGTTCAGGTACCGGGTGCGCGGTACTTCGGGTGCATGCCGAGCGCCCTGTCGACCTCGGACGCGGTCAGGAGGACGGTCGTCTTGATCCCGGCCACACCGGCCGCGGCCACCGTCGTCGACAGTGCGGCAGCAGCCGCGTTGTCGGGCAGCTCCACGAGCACGATCACGTCGGCCTTGCCGAACGACCAGTACATCGCTTCGACGTTGCCGCCGAGGCTCCTCACCGCGTCCTCGATCGCCGTGACCCGGCCGGCAGCGCCCTCACTCACCAGGCCGGCGAGCCCAGCCTCCGTATACGACGCCTGGAACAGGTAGTGCGCCATGTTCTCCTCCTTGCCTCAAACGACCACGCCAGACTACCGGCACCGACTGCGGGTCATGCCGTGAGCGCACCGACGGCGACTTGGACGACGCCGTCAGGTCGGATGAATGAGTACCCGGTGCCCGTGATCACCCCGAGCACGACAGGCTCCGCTGTCGCGACAAGATCCTTGAGCTTGAGGAGATTCGCAGCCGCCCGGTTGACGACGGCCGGGCTCGAGCCGAGCTTGATCTCGAAGGCAGCCCACCGTCGATCCGGCAGTTCGATGATCGCGTCCGCCTCAAGGCCGTTGCTGTCCCGGTAGTGGAACAATCGGCCGCCGAGTGGCTGCGCGTGGACGCGCAGGTCGCGTACGACGAGACACTCGAACAGGTAGCCCATCCATTGGATGTCTCGCAGCAAGCCCGCGGGATCGACGTTTACTGCGGCGGCCGCGATCGATGGATCGGACAGGTGGCGGACCGGCGTAGCCCGGAGGCGAGCTCGGCTGCGGAGCCTTGGAGCCCAGGGCGACAGGTCCTCGGTGATCATCAGCCGTTCAAGCGCTTCGAGGTAGGTCGCGATGGTCTCCGGCAGGTATGAGCCGTCCGAGCCGTTCGCATCCGCGGTGAGGGCGGCGATCGACGCGGTGGTCGCCTCGTTTCGGGCAATGGAAGCGATGAGCCGTCCGACGCCCTTCGGGTCTCGCCGAACGCCATCGAGACGCTGGACGTCGATCTGGCATACGTCGTCGACGTAGCTGCGCATCGCTCGGAGCGACTGGGCGGCCGACAGTCGCAGGTGGCCCGGCCAGCCTCCGATGACGATGCGCTCGGCCAGGTCGGTGACCGTCAGGCCGGGATCAGCCGCTGAGGGCCGCTCGCCGCGGAGGAGCGATGCGAGCGAAACCATGCCGCTCGAGTGGCCGGTTTCGGCGAGCGTCATAGGGCGCATGCGCAGTCGAATGAACCGGCCGGCGCCACTGTGACGGACGGGATCGCTGCGGGGGACTGCCGATCCGGTGAGGATGAACTGACCAGTCAGCTGGCGATCGTCGACGGCGTGGCGGACGTAGTTCCAAATAGCCGGTTCCACCTGCCATTCGTCGATGAGCCGAGGCGTGTCTCCTTCGAGCACCAGGCCCGGGTCGGCGGCAAACGTCTGGCGAGCCACTTCGGCATCCAGCCGGATCTCGCTTCGGGAAGAGCGCCGGCCGGTCTCGGTCTTGCCGACGGCCTTGGGCCCCTCAATGACGACCGCGCCAATGGCCTGGAGTGCGGCGGCAAGTTCAGCGTCGATGGCCCTTGGCCGGTAGTCCATGGGGCGAAGTCTCCACGGTCCGGCGCGGTACGTCAATCGCCAGACCGCATCTTGCAGTGATTCGGGACCGCATGCTGCAGGGCCACTGGGCGGTCGACTGCAGCAATCGCAGCCGGGCGTTCGCAGGGACCGCGGATCCGTACACGCGCCGACCGGTAGAGGGAGGAGCCATCGGCATCACTGTGCTACCATGTGCTACATGAGCGAAACTGAGCGCCCGTTGAACCGCGTCGGCGTCCGCGAACTCCGCCAGAACCTGTCGGTGTATCTGGACCGAGTCAAGGCGGGCGAGACCCTTGACGTCACCGAGCACGGGGTGCTCGTGGCACAACTCGGGCCGCGCCCGACCAAGGGGCTGTCGATCCTTGATCAGATGATCGCCGATGGTCGCGCCACGCCCGCCAAGCGCAGCCACAAGCTGCTGCCACCGCCACCGCCCTATCCGCCGGGGTACGACGGTCCGACCCTCAGTGAAATCCTGCAGCAGATGCGCGATGAGGACGACCGGTGATTGGCGTCGCATACGCAGACGCTTCTGCGCTCGCCAAGCTCATCCTCGTCGAGCCAGAGTCGATTGCCTTCCATCATTGGTACACGGAAGCAGATCGAGTCACGACCAGCCGAGTTGGCATCGTCGAGACCCTCCGCGCGGCAAATCGACAGCCGCACGACCCGACACACCGGGACCACGTCGTGGAGGACATCGAGGTCATCGAGCTCGATCCCGCGATTGCCCGCATGGCGGCCGGCCTCGGCCCCGGGACTCTGCGGACGCTCGATGCGATCCACCTCGCCACCGCGCTCAGCCTCGGCCCTGACCTCGACGCGTTCGTGACCTACGACGATCGCCTGGCCGCGGCCGCGCGGGCGATCGGGCTGCCGGTGGTTCGACCGGCCTGAACCAGATCGTCAGGCCGGGATTGGCGCCTCGAGCTTCTCGATGCGGATCGCGGTCGCCTTGAACTCGGCCGTGCCGGACTTCGGATCGGTCGCGTCGATGGTCAGGATGTTGGTCGCGACCTCGTCCTGGAAGTGCATCGTCATGAACGTGAGCCCGGGCCGGAGCGAGGGGTCAACTCGGACGTCGACCTCGATCGCGCCGCGGCGCGAGACGACGCGGACCCGTTCGCCCTCGGCGAGGGAGAACAGCTGCGCATCCTCGGGTGAGATGTCCAGCGACTCGCCGCGTCGGAGCGGCGAGGTGAAGCTGCCGGACTGGACGCCAGTGTTGTAGGAATCGAGCCGCCGACCGGTCGTGAGCCGGATCGGGAAGTCATCGGAGAGCTTGTCGACCGGCGGGTCGTGATCGACCGCGACGAACGGTGCGCGCAGGCCCGGCACCGGGTCCTCCCACAGTCGCGAGTGCAGGAACAGCTCGCCCGGGTGCTCATCGTCCCAGCACGGCCACTGGATGCCACCCATGTCCTCCAGGCGCTTGTAGGACATGCCGCGATGGACCGGCGAGATGGCCCGGACCTCGTCCCAGGTTCGTTCCGCGGACGCCTCACCCCAGTCGGAACCCATCCGGCGCGCGATCTCGTAGATGATCCAGAGGTCCTCACGCGCCTCGCCCGGCGGCTCCATCGCCTTGCGCACGCGCTGGACGCGCCGCTCCGAGTTCGTGACCGTCCCTTCGGACTCTGCCCACGACGCGGCGGCCGGCAGCACCACGTCCGCGATCTCCGCGGTCGCGGTCAGGACGATGTCCTGGACAACCAGGAAGTCAAGCCCGGTCAGGCGGCGTTCGGTGAGGCTCCGGTCCGCTTCCGACTGCAACGGGTTCTCGCCGATCACGTACAGCGCCGTCAACTCCCGCCGATCCATCGCCTCGAGCATGCTCGAGAGGTGCCAGCCGCGCGTCGCCGGGACCACGCAGTTCCAGAGCGCGTCGAACTTGCGGCGGAGCGCGTCGTTCTCGACGTACTGGAAGCCGGGCAGCCGGTCCGGCAGCGCGCCCATGTCGCCGCCGCCCTGGACGTTGTTCTGGCCGCGGAGCGGGTTGAGGCCGCTGCCCCACTTGCCGACGTGGCCGGTGAGCAGCGACAGGTCGATCAAGGCGAGGACGTTGTCGACCGCGTTGTGGTGCTCGGTGATGCCAAGCGTCCAGCAGATCATCGCCTTGTCGGCGGTTGCGTAGGCGTGCGCGAGTTCCTGGATCGCGGCGGCGGGCACCCCCGTCTCGCGCTCCGCGTACTCCAGCGTGTAGCTCTCGACCTTCGCGCGGTAGGCCTCGAAGTCATCCGTCGCGCGGTTGATGAACTCCATGTTCGCGAGGCCGGCATGGATGATCTCGCGCCCAACCGCATTCGCGAGCGCGATGTCGCTGCCCACGTCCAGGCCCAGCCACACGTCCGCCCACTCCGCCGAGCTCGTCCGGCGCGGGTCGACCGCGTACAGGCGCGCCCCGTTGTGCACGCCCTTGAGGAGGTGATGGAAGAAGATCGGATGCGTCTCCCGGGCATTGCTGCCCCAGAGGACGATCAGGTCGGTCTCTTCAGCCTCGCGATATGAGCTGGTTCCGCCACCAGCGCCAAACACGGTCGCCAGACCGGCGACAGAGGGCGCGTGTCAGGTGCGGTTGCAGCTGTCGATGTTGTTGCTGCCCAGGACCTGTCGGGAGAGCTTCTGTGCCGCGAAGTTGACCTCGTTGGTCGCCTTGGAGCAGCTGAAGATCCCGATCGGGGCCTTTGCTTCCGCGCTGGCCCTGGCGGCCAATGCGACGCGAAGACCCGCGACGGTCCGGTCGAGCGCCTCGTCCCAGGTGGCCTGGCGGAGCTCGCCGCCCTTCGTGTCGCGCACGAGGGGATGGGTCAGGCGAACGTACGACTTCGGCAAGAATGCCTCCGCTACGGGTGTGCCGGCTACTGGTTTGCCAGCCTGCCGAGTGTACGGCGGCCCGCACGGGACCAATTCGCGCTTGACGCCGCGCGCCGCACACCCGACCCTGCCGCGGTGACCACCGACGCCGCACTCGCCCCAGGTATCGACCCCGCCATCGAAGGCACCGACCCTGACGCCGAACCCGACGCTGACGGACGCATGTTCTGCTACCGCCACCCGGATCGGGAGACATGGCTGCGCTGCGGCCGGTGCGACCAGCCGATCTGCTCGAAATGCGCCGTGCAGGGTCCGGTCGGGTCGCGCTGCCGACAGTGCGGCCTGGTCAAGAACGACCCGCTCACCTCGTTCACGCCGCGCCAGCTCCTGCTGGGGTTGGGCACCGCGGCGATTGGCGGGGTCGTCGTGGGCTATGCAAGCTCATACGTCGGCTTCTTCTCGATCCTGCTCGGCTACTTCGCGGGGCGAATCGTCGCGGACACCGTCGTCCGGGCGGTTGGCTACAAGCGTGGCCCAGTCATGCTCGCGATCGTGTTCGGCGGTCTCTTCCTCGGGACGGCCCTCGGGTACGCCCTCCAGATCTTGCCGCTGCTCAGCACGGTCCCGGACCAGGCCGACGCGCTGCTGCCCTTCCTGCTCCAGAGCATCGTGTCAGGCGTGCTCATCAGCGGCGGCGCGGCCTGCTTCGGTGCGTACCAGCGCCTGCGGTAGACACCCCTATCGATCCAGGCGGGCCGTGATGTTGAGTCGGACATAGTCGAGCACGGCTTCGGGCATGCGCGCCGCGACGGCCTTCACGAATGGCTCTCGTTCGTCGGCCGGCAGCTCATCGAGGAACGTGCGCAGGCAGACGGTCTCGAGGAACGCCTCGAATGGCGCGCCCGGGTCGAATCGGGTGGGAGCGTCGGACAGCCACGTTTCGATGCGGTTGAAGCCGGACGCCTGAAGGCGCGCAGCCGTCGCCTCCGCCGTCTGGAAGTTGTGCTGGCGCGTGAAATCCGCATGCACGTCGCGGGCCACGCGGAGCAGATTCGCGATGTTGCCGAACCCGCCGCACTGGGCCACGAGCCAGCCGCTCGGGCGAAGCACGGAAGCGAGATTCGCGAAGAGCGCGTCGTGGTCCATCACCCAGTGGAGGGTCGCGGTGGACAGCGCGGCATCGACCGGCCCATCGATCGGGAGCCGCCGCCCGAGGTCCGCCTCGACGAACGTCACCTGATCGCCGAATCTCGCCAGGCGCGTGCGCGCCTCGGTCAGCATCGATGCGGAGAAGTCGAGTGCCACGACGCGCCCGCGCGGTAGCCGTGCGAGGAGCAGCTCCGTCACGCGCCCCGTGCCGCACCCCGCGTCGAGGACGGTCTCGTCACCGGCGAGCGGCAGTCGCGCCAGCACCTCCGCGCCCCAACGGGTCTGCGGATCCGCGACGCGGTCGTACTTGCTCGCGTTCCAGTCGCCCGCCGATCGATCCGTGCTCACTCGGTGACGTGCACGCGCACGGTCGTGCGCATGTCGACCTTCTGTCCCGCGCATGCCTCACCGTCGAAGAACGTCGAGGTGACCGTGATATCCCAATCGCCTGTCGGCAAGAGGACGCCCGGTCCCGACAGGAATTCCCGATACCACGCGGCGTCCGGACCTTCGATGACGGCGCCCGTCTTGAGGATCTCTGAGGAAAGCGGGCTCGTGGAGGTCAACCGATGCGGCGCACACACGCCGTCGCTGACCGGCTGGACATGCCGGTGGCTCCCACCGATCTCGCTGAACTCAAAGCCAAACAGCGTGCCCGACCCGGTGATCGTGGCGCCACCGGGGGCCCGGAGCGACAGCGTCGCGGTCCCGACGATCGCGTCCTTCGGGCGCACGGTCCCCCGCTCGATCGTAAAGCTGAGCACGAATTTGCCGGATGTGGAGCTCGCCGCGACCGGCGCCGATGTGGCGGCCGGCGCAGATCCGCACGCGCCCAGGATCAAGGCAAGGACGAGGATCGAACCGCGCTTCACCGTTTATGAGCCTACCCATCGAACGACGATTGGCCCGCGCAGATCGGGCAGCGGCAAGTTTGCAGCCTCCGCTTCGACCGCAGCCTGCTCTTTCGTCGTCAGGCGGCGCCATGGCTCGACAGTCACGTTGGTCCCATCTCTACGCCACGTCCCGGCGAGCTCACCGGAGACGAGGACCGCGCCTGGCCAGACGCGCGAGGTCCAGAGTGCTCCGCGCTGACCCGCGTCCGGCACGAGGAGCTCACGATCCGCGCCCCACAACAGGAAGAATGCGTCCCCGCTCGGGAGCAGCCGCGCCGGGGCCATCGGGCCGGCGGCGGCCCGGAGGGTTGGTAGGTCGCTGTTGAGGATCCATGCGTCGCCGATCGGCGTTCGCACCGGGGTGCTTGAGTCTCCGAGCGCATCGAATGCCGCTCGTCCCAGCGCGGCTCCAATACTTGCCCAGCGGGTGAACGCCGCTGCGGTCGTCGGTCCGTAGACGTGCAGGTAGCGGCGCGCGAGCTCCTCGCGGGCTTCGGCTGGCGTGATCTCGGGTGCCGGAACCGTCCAGATCGTCGGCGCCCTCGCCCCCGCCCAGCGAATGACCACCGTGCCGGTCGCGGCGGCGTACCGCAGGGCGTTGGGATGCACGCCTACGCCATCGCCCGCCTGGCCGTAGGTCAGCGTGGTTCGGCCGTCGAGGAAGGCATGCAATCGAGCAGCCAGGTCCTCGGCCTTGCGCCTGCCCTTCGCGTCATCGGGGAGGCGTCCAAGCGAGAAGAGCGGGAGGTCTGGCCAGGCCACGACGTACAGCTGGAACCGCGGGCCCCACAGCTGGACGAGGGACGGGTCCTCCCACGAGTTCGGCGCGGTATCCGCGACGCGAGCATGGA
Source organism: Candidatus Limnocylindrales bacterium (assembly GCA_039925225.1). Lineage (GTDB taxonomy): Bacteria > Chloroflexota > Limnocylindria > Limnocylindrales > CSP1-4 > UBA5189. The sequence continues at coordinate 10,099 of JBDSZH010000113.1, forward strand.
TCGACAGCACCGCGGCACGCGGCATGCTGTCCTGGAGGCCCGCCCACGCTGCCCGCCGCAGCGAATCCGCGCGCATGGGCCACCGCTCGTCGAGCCCCTGGACCCGCCGTCGATACCCGAGGATCTGCTCCCGTGTCAGTTCAAGCCGGGGCTTCGTCATCCTCGCCCAGCGTGCACCAACGTCACATGTCCGGAAAAGCGGACTCTGACTCGGTCGCAATGCAGGAGGCGAGCACCGCGGCCGCGGCCGCGACGAGCTCGGCGCGGAGGCCCTGCTGCTCTCCGTCGCTCGCCGAGCCGCTGCCGGTGGCGGAGCTCACCGAGTAGTTGAACCCGTCAGCGATCGGCGACTTCGGCGGGGCCGTCCCGACCGCCGCGAGGTCGATCATCCGCAGCCTGTCGAGATCCACCTGGCTCAGCGTGCAGTTGCGCGTCTCGCCGGTCTTGCGCGTGATCTGCGCCGTTCCGTCTGCGGCGATCTGCAGCGTGTCGTGGACGCCTGCGATGCCGCCCGTACGTGTGATGACCAGGGCCGATATCGCCGCGTCGTCGCTGGGTGAATCGCTGCCCGTTGTTGGGCTTTCAGTCACCTTGGACCCTCCACAGCTGGCGAACGCGATCGCCGCGACGAGGATCAAGCCCGCGATCACGATCGGTGTCCGACTCACTGGTTGACCTTAGCGCTTCTCACGATGCTTCGACTCAACACATGACGTGTCTGGCCATCGGTCTGCGTGACAGTCACGCGAGCGTGACGCCGGGCGATTCGGTGGCGTCGACTCGGCCGACGGGCCAGTGACGGATGCCGGCCGCCTCGAGGTCGCGGTGAAGGTCCTTGACCGCGGCTCGTGGAATCGCGGCGAGGAGCCCGCCTGAGGTCTGTGGATCGTGGGCGAGCGTGATGAGCTCCGTTGCAACGTTCAAGCCAAGCGTCAGCGATGGCATGACGAATTTCCGGTTGTAGGCCGCTCCGCCGGTCTCGACCCCCGCCCGCGCGAGATCGATGGCGCCGTCCAGTGCCGGGAGCTTCGCGGCATCGACGACGAACTGCGTGCCGGACGCCCGCGCCATCTCCAGGCCGTGGCCCAGCAGGCCGAAGCCGGTCACGTCTGTGGCGGCTCGGATCTCGTGCGCAACGAGGAGGTCGGCGGCCGTTCGATTGAGGGTCTTCATCTGCTCGATCGCCGCATCGAGGTCGACATCGGAGGTCTTGCCCTGCCGGTGCCCGCTCACGAGCAGGCCCGTCCCAAGCGGCTTGGTCAGGATCAGGAGGTCGCCCGGCTGCGCGCCGCCCTTCCGGAGCAGGTGGTCCGGCGAGCCGACGCCGATGACCGCGAGACCATATTTGGGCTCCGGGTCGCGGATGGTGTGCCCGCCTGCGAGCATCCCGCCCGCCTCGCGCACCTTCGACGACGCGCCCTCCAGAATCGCTCTGAATGCACCCGGCGGGAAGTCCTCGGGAATCGCGGCAACCGACAGTGCAAACAGCACGCGACCACCCATCGCGAAGACGTCGCTGAGCGCATTGGCCGCCGCGATCTCGCCGAACGTGAACGGGTCGTCGACGATCGGCGGGAAGAAGTCGAGCGTCCCGATCACCGCGACGCCCGGAGCGACGAGGTACACGGCAGCGTCGTCGGGCGGGTCCAGGCCCGCGATCAGGCCGGTGGAGCCGTTGGTGCCGTCGGCTGACGGGTGGTCATGGCCGCCGGCGCCGTTGCCGGCATCGATGCCGAGCCCGGCGAGCGCCTCCGCGAGCGCATCGGCGCCGAGCTTCGCCGCACAGCCGCCGCACGTCGTCAGCTCGGTCAGCCGGATCGTCATCGCCGGATGGTAGCCCCGGCCATCCGATACCTTGCGCGAGGAGGTTGCCGATGCTTGAGCGTGCCACGGACGGGGACATCGTCTCGATCCCGAAGGTCGAGCTGCATATCCACCTGAACGGCTCCATAACGGAGGCGACCGCGTCCACGCTCGCCCGGCGCCACGGCGCAGATCCCGATCAGGCACTCCAGCTTGTGAGCGGTCGATATCCGGGCCACTACTCGAACTTCGGTGGCTTCCTCGACGCCTACATGCTCGCGAACAATTTCGTACGGACGCCAGAGGACCTCGAGTTCGTCGCGGCCGAGTTCGCGCGCGGCCAGGCCGCGCAGCACGTCGCCTACTCCGAGGCGATCTTCACGGCGATGATCTTCGTGCGGAACGGCATGGACCCCACGGCAATGTGGGCCGCAGTGAGCCGGGGCCTCGAAGCCGGGGGCCCCGAAACGCGTGTCGGGCTGGTGGTCGACGCCATTCGGGATTTCGGGACGGTCGAGGCGGAAGCAACGATCCGCCTCGTCGAGGAGGCCGAGGCGCCCATCGTCGGCCTATGCCTCACGGGTGTCGGCGACGTCGAGCCCATCGCGAACATGCGCGTCCTCCGCGAGGCGGCCGATCGCCTGGGCCTGGGATTCCAGGTGCATGCCGGCGAGATGGCACCGCCCGAGAGCATCACCGAGGCGCTGGACATCCTCGGCGCCGACCGGATCGGTCATGGCGTGCAGGCGATTCACGACCCGGCGCTGCTCGATCGCCTCGTCCGCGAGCAAGTGCCGCTGGACGTTTGCCCGTCGTCGAACGTCCGAATCGGGCTGTTTCCGACGCTCGAGACCCATCCGGTTGCAGAGTTCTGGCGGCGCGGCGTCAACATGACGATCTCGAGCGACGACCCGCCCTTCTTCCACACGACCCTCACAGATGAACTACGGCACGTCGTCCGGCTGGCCGGGCTGACGCGCTCCGACCTCGCCGATCTCCAGCGCCGGGCGATCCGCGTGTCGTTCGCAAGCAAGACGATCAAGGCCGACGTGCTTGCCCGGATTGACGCCTGGGCGGCGGCGACGAGCTTCCTCGGCGTCGGCAACCGGCCGCACCCACGCCTCCGGCCCGTGCCCTGACGTGACCGAGGTAACACGGGTACGTGACGTCGTCCTCGGCTCGGGCGAAGCTGCTGTCGAGGCGTACGTCGTCGAGCCCGCGGGCGGTCCGGCGCGCGCCGGAATCCTGTTTCTGCACTGGCTCGGCGACCGTCGGAACGATCGGACGCAGTTCCTCTCGGAGGCGAAGGGCTACGCGGCGCTCGGCGTTGGGTGCGTGCTTCCCGCAGGTCGACTGCCGTGGGTGCCGGATCCAACCGATGCCGCGACGGATATCGCCAACATCGAGGTCGAGCAGCTCCGCCTTCGCGCCGCACTCGACGGCCTGTCGACGGGTTTGCCGAAGGGCGCCCCGATCGCCCTCGTCGGCCACGACTTCGGCGCAATGCACGGGCTGGGCCTGGCCGCGCGCAACCCTCGCCGGTTCAAGGCCGCAGTCTTGATCGCGGCAACCCCGCGCTGGGCCGACTGGTTCCTGCGCTTCTGGAAGGTCTCGGGAGACCGGTTCGACTACACCCGAGCGCTGGCGCCGTTCGACCCCGTCGAGTGTGCCCGCGGGCTGAAGTCGACGACTCTCTGGCAGTTCAGCAACCGCGATTTCTTCATCGCGCCCATGTCCGCGCTGGAGCTCGCCCGGGCCGCGCCCGGCGAGCCGACGATCGAGTGGTATTCGGCGGACCACGCGATGCGCAGCTCGAAGGCGCGCGCGTCCCGGCTGACCTTCCTGCGCCGCGAGCTGGGGTTGGACTGAGCACACGATGACCGCCGCCGACCAAGTCACCGCATTTGCGGAGAGCCGGCGGGCGGCAGTCCTGCTCTTCGGCTGGGGCATGTTCGAGGCGGTCGTGTTCTTCGTGATACCCGACGTGCTGTTGTACGTACTCGCGGCGGCCGCGCCACGTCGCGCCGCCCGCCTCCTTGCCTGGACGATCGCCGGGGCCCTTGCCGGGAGTGTCCTCCTCTACGTCCTGGCGGTGGCGAGGCCGGACGCGGCGCAGGGGCTCCTGATTGCGGTCCCGGGGATCCATCGCCCGATGCTCGACGCGGCCATCACGAAGGTCGCCGGCGGCGACCCACTCGCTTTGGTCCAGTTCGGTCCGGGGACGCCGCTCAAGGTCTACACCGTCGCGTGGGCGTCGGGCGTTGGGTCGATCCTCGCGCTGCTCGTGGGCGTCGTCGTGAACCGCCTATCCCGCATCGGGCCGGGTGTGGTCGTCAGCGCCGTCGCCGGGTTCGTCGCGCCGACGCTACTGCGCCGCTTCCGCCTCGTTCTCGGGATCGCGTACGTCGTGACCTGGCTCGTCTACTACTGGGTCCGCCTGACCGGCTGACGGCTCGGTCGCGGCTCCGTCGGGCTCGCGCAATGCTCGGACGGCTGCGTCCAAACGTGCGACGAAATGGCGCACGTCCTCGCCCTCGGCCACCGATATCGGCGACCCAAAGGTGACCACGACCGTGCCTCGCCGCGGTCGCTTGGCGCCCGGCGGGAGAATCTCGTGGGTGCCGGTGATCAGCACCGGCAGCACCGGACGGCCGGATCGTTGCGCGATGAGCCCGACGCCTGGCTTGAACCGGCCGATGTCGCCGGTCCGGGTGCGCGTGCCTTCGGGGAACACCAGGATATTCCAGCCCCGGGCGAGCAGCGCCTCGGCAGCGGCCATCGAGTCGGGACTCACCGAGCGGACGAACTGGAATGCGCCCAGCCACGCGGCGAAGAACCAGCGGACGCGATTCGCGCCGAAGTAGTCGGCCGCGACGGCGGGCGCGAGCCGCCGGCGGTACTGCGGCCCGAGTGCCAGGCGGAGCGCGGACGTATCCAGATGGCTTGCATGGGTGGGGCAGACGATCACCGGCTCCTCGAGCTCCGCCAGGTGCTCTGCGCCGAGCACGCGCGGCCCGCGCATGTACCAGCCGAAGACCGGCCCGAACAGCCGTGCGGTCGCCTCACGGGCAAGCGATGCAGCGCCACTGAATTGCCAGCCATCCGAGGCGGCCATCAGGTCATCGCCATCAGAGGGCAGCCAGGATTCGGAGCGTCCAGTAGGCGAGGGCGACGGTGATCAGCAGCGAATCGATCCGGTCGAGGATACCGCCGAAGCCTGGCAACCAGTCGCCCGCGTCCTTGACATGCGCCTCGCGCTTCACGGCGGATTCGAGAAGGTCGCCCCACACGCTGCCCGCGGCAACGATGGGGACGAGGGCGGCGACGAAGCCGACGCCGAACGTCGGGACGAGTGCCGGCGTGAAGAGGGCCAGGCCTACGGCAGCGCCGACGATGTTGCCGACCACCCCGGCGCGCGTCTTGTTCGGCGACAGACGCGGCGCAAGCGGCAGGTGCCCGAAGGTCCGGCCGATCACAAATGCGCCGACATCCGAGCCGGCGCAAGCCACGGCCAGCGCCACGAACAGGGCAATGCCGGCGCCGTGCAGCTCCACCGCGAGGGCGACGGCGTGGACGAGCAGCACAGGGACGACCAGGAAGCCGACGGCCGCGAAGCCAAGGTCACGGATGGCGCGGCCGGTATCCGCCCGGATGACCGGCCACGCAGCGCCCACGAGGACGAGGCCGCCCACGAGCCAATCGGCGGCCGCGCCGCCGGCGATGGCCACCGCCACGACCAGGACGACGTTCCCGGCGAGCATCGACAGGCGGTGATGTCTCGGGAGGTCGAACAGGCGTGCCCACTCGACGATCCCGATCGATCCGAGGATTGCGATCAGGCCTGCGATGCCGGGCACGCCCGCGCGAGCCGCTGCCGTGATCGCGACGGCGAGACCGGCGTAGCTGCCGGCCCGAGCCAACGCGGTACGCGGCGCCAGCCCGCCGGCATGGCCGCGTCGAGCGATCGCGAACAGCGCGCCGCCGAGCAAGCCCATGCCCGCGATCGCGATCACCGCGATCGTCGCCGCGTCGAGCGGGTCGTTGATGTTCACTCGAGTTGCCGGAATGCGACGACTAGCCGTTCGAGCAGGGTCAAGATCGTCCCGAGAAGGAGCAGCGGCCCGAACCACGTCCACGCCGCCTCCCCGAGCACGAGATAGCCGACTGCGGCGGCGGACACGAGGAACATCCGGCCGGGCTTCGACAGGACGCCCCGGTAGATTCGCTCGCCGCCGGCCGCGCGAGTCGTGATGCCGACGTAGCTGGCAAGCAGCGCCCCGATGATGCCGAGCATGACGATCACCGGATCCGCGCCGGGGAGGAGCGCGACCGGTGTGAGGAAGGCCACATCGGATAGTCGATCGCACATCTCGTTCAGGAGCTCGCCGCGGGGATGGCTGCGCCCGGTTCGGCGAGCGAGGGCGCCGTCGAGGAGGTTGAGCACCAGGCGCAAGCCGGCGAGGAACGGGACGGCGAGGAGGAGCGCGGGGAGCGTCGGCGAAGCGAGCAGTGCACCGGCGGCGAGGAGGGCGACGGGGACCGCGGCGAGCGTGACCGCATCCGGCGAGACGCCTGCGCGGTCGAGGCGCTCCACGAACGGGTCGAGTCGCGACACGAAACCCTGCTTGCCCGCGTACAGGTCCATCCGGACCTCCCTCTCCCGGCCCCCGACGGGAGCCGGAGTATGGACGCGGTGGATACCGCTCCGTGACGACTCGCGCCGTGGTCGGAATTTGCACCGTGGCTACGATGCGCGTGGGAGTGGATGGGTCCCGGTGGGCTCCCCCGTCTTCAAAACGAGTGGCGCGGCGCTCGGCGTCGCGCGGTGGGTTCGACTCCCATGCGCTCCCGCCACGCAGTCTCGCTCCCGTTCTGGAGGACCACCGAGCCGATGACCGCAGCGCGACGGCCGCCGAGCGTTGATGCGCTGCTGCGCGCCGCCGAAGCGGACGCATCCGGGCTCGATGCGCGTGATCGCGCCGCGGTCCTTGATCTGGCGCGCGCGGTGATCGCGGAGGAGCGCGCCTCGATCGCGGGTGGCGCCGCCGTTCGATCGCCGGCGGCGCTGGCGGCGGACCTGCTGGGTCGCCTTGACGTCCTGGATCGCGGCGAGGACCCGGGGGCGGAGTCCGGGCTCGTGCCGGTGATCAACGCCACCGGCGTGATCCTCCACACCAACCTTGGTCGCGCGCCGTGGCCGGAGGCTGCGATCGAGGCGGCGCGGCTCGCGGCGAGCAGCCCCTCCATGCTGGAACTCGACGGCGAGACGGGCCGCCGCGGGCGTCGATTCCGCGCGGTCGAGGACGAGGTCATCGAGCTGACCGGCGCCGAGGACGCGCTGATCACGAACAACAACGCGGCCGCGGTCGCGCTGGCCGTGGGGCTGGCAGGGCGCGGCGGCGTGGCGGTCTCGCGCGGCGAACTCGTGGAGATCGGCGGCGGCGTCCGGATCCCGGAGATCGTGCGGCGTGCCGGCGCGCGCCTGGTGGAGGTCGGAACGACGAATCGAACCCGGGTCGCGGACTTCGAGGAGGTACTTGCCGACGGCCGGGCCAAGGTCGTGCTCCGCGTCCATCCATCGAACTTCGCGCAGACAGGGTTCGTGGAGGCGCCGGATGCGGCGAATCTCGCCTCCGTGGCGCACGTGTACGGCGCGATCGTGATCGACGACCTCGGTTCCGGGGCGCTGCTCGACACCGCGCGCTTCGGGCTTACCCACGAGCCGATGCCCCGCGAGCGGCTCGTAGCGGGCGCGGACCTCGTCACCTTCTCCGGCGACAAGCTGGTCGGCGGGCCGCAGGCCGGGATCATCGCGGGCCGCGCGGACCTGATCGAGAAGCTCCGGCGTGATCCGCTCGCACGCGCGATGCGACCGGACAAAGTCATCCTCGCCGCGCTTGCGGCGGCACTTCGGCTGTACCGGGCCGGCGTGGCGCACACGGCGATCCCGATCTGGCGCCAGATCGCGACTCCTGTGGACGAGCTCGAGCAACGGGCGACTGCACTGCTGGCGATCCTCGCCTCGGGTGCGGCACTCGTGCGGGCGGGCACCGGGGCTCAGGTCACGTCCTCGGTCGATCGAACGGAATCGACGATCGGTGGCGGCTCCCTGCCAGGCCAGGCGCTGCCGTCCTGGGCGGTCGTGATCAGTGGCCCGCCGCCGCAGCGCCTCCTCGCCGCCCTTCGAGCCGGCGAGCCCGCCGTCATCGGGCGCGTGGTGGACGACGCGGTGGTCCTCGATCTTCGGACGGTCGAACCGGGCGACGACGCCCGGCTGGCCGACGCGATCCGCGCGGCATTGCTGGCACCGTCGACCGACGCGGGCTGATGGGCGACGCGACGGGCGCGCCGACCGTCGTGATCGGCACGGCCGGGCACATCGACCACGGCAAGACGACCCTGCTTCGAGCGCTTACCGGCATCGATGCCGACCGGCTGCCCGAAGAGCAGGCCCGCGGCATGACCATCGACGTCGGGTACGCGCACCTGACCTTCGACGACGGCGTCGAGCTCGATTTCGTCGACGTGCCCGGCCACGACCGGCTGATCGGCAACATGCTCGTCGCCGCCGGCGAAATTGATGCGGCGATGCTGGTCGTCGCGGCCGACGACGGGCCGCGGCCGCAGACCCTGGAGCACCTTCAGCTCCTGGACGCGCTCGGGATCTCCGCGGGTCTCGCGGTCGTGACGAAGATCGATATGGTCGAGCCGGGGCGGGTCGCGGAGGTCGTCGCGGCAGTAGCGGCGCTGCTTTCCGGAACTTCGCTCGCGGGCGCGCCGGTGCTCTCGATGTCGTCGGTGAGCGGGGAGGGGATCGAAGCCTTGCGGCTCGCGATCCGGACCGTGCGCGACATGGTCGCGGCGCGCCAGGCGTCTGGCGGCGGCGGGCCGTTGCGGCTGGCGATCGATCGGGCGTTCGCGGTCAAGGGTCGGGGCGCGGTGGTCACGGGCACGTTGCGTGGCGGGTCGCTCGCGGCGGGAACGACCGTTCGGCGCGAACCGGGCGGCGAGGCGGCGCGCGTCCGCGAGATCCAGGTCCACAATCGCCAGCGCGACTCGCACGACGGCGGAAGAACCGCGGTCAACGTCGCCGGCCTGCCGGTCGAGAGGCTCCGGCGCGGGGACGTGCTCACCGCCGGACCGGGCATCCTCGCCACCGATCGGCTGCTCGTGGTCCTTCGATCTGGGGCTAAGCGAGGCGACATTGACGCGCGGACGCCCAGGGCCAGGGCGACCATCCGGCTGCATGTCGGCACGGACCAGGTCGACGCCACCATGCGACGAGTCGCCGCCCGGCAGGACGTCGCGATTCTCACCCTCGAGCGCCAGACGGCGACATTCGCCGGGGATCGGGCGGTGCTGCGCGAGCCGGCCTCAGGCGCAGTCGTTGCCGGGATCCGCGTGCTAGACGTGCATCCGGTCCGCGGCGTCTCGCGCCGCAGGTTGACCGCCGAGCATCTCGATCGCCTGGTGGGAGCCATCGAGGCAGGCCAGGCCGCCGAGATCGAGGCTGCGCAGGTGGATCTCCACGGCGCGGCACCGAGCGAATCGGGCTACGCCTTCGCAACGGACGTGCGCGACGCGCTCGAGGCAGCGGCCATCGAGGCCGTTGCGATCCACCATCGCGAAGGCCCGCTCAGTGCCGGGTTGCCCCTCCCACGTGCACGCGCGACGCTCCTCCGGCGACTGCACTCCGTCGCGAGCGTCGAACGGCGGGACTCCGGCAAGGCGCGCGACGCGGTCGCCGGCGTCATCGACGACCTGGTCGCGCGCGGCACGCTGGCGCGAACCGGCGAGGCGCTGAGGGATCCGTCGCGCGGATCCGCCTTGCCGGCGGCCCTCCTTGCCTCGATGGACCGGCTCGAAGTTGCGCTCTCGGTCGCCGCGCCGCCGCCGCTCGACGAGGCGGCCGCTGCCGCAGGCTGCCCGCCCGACGGCGTCCGCACCCTTGCAGCCGAGGGCCGAATCGTTCGGCTCGGGCCGGATCTCGCCTGGGCGACCCCGACCTACCACCGCCTCGCGGCCCTCGCGCTGGAACAAGCGCGGTTCGCTCCACTGACGCCCGCGGCGTATCGCGACGCGACCGGCACGAGCCGCAAGTACGTCATGGCGATCCTCGAGGATCTGGATCGCCGAGGCATCCTCGAGCGAACCCCCGACGGTCACATCCCCGGTCCGCGCGCGCCCCGCGCGACCGCCTCGTGAACGCGGCGCCGGGAGTCACCGGGATCGTGCTGGCCGGCGGTCGAGCGACCCGCTTCGGCGGTCCCAAGCTCGCCGTGGAGCTCAATGGCGAGCCGCTGCTGAACCATGCGATTCGCGCCGTCCGGGCTGTCGCCGACGAGGTCATCGTCGTCGGTGCACCAATGGCGGACCGTGAGTCAGGCACCGGTGGCAACAACTCGATCCGCTATGTCCCCGATGACGAGCCGTTCGCGGGACCTCTTTCGGCCCTCGCCGCTGCCCTCCGCGAGACGGGAACCGCGCTCGCGATCGTCGTTGGCGGCGACATGCCCGGGCTGGTGCCCGGGGTGCTCGTCACGATGTTGCGTCGCCTCGCGGCCGCCGCGGACATCGATGCCGTGCTGCTCGCCAGTCCAACGCTCGAACAGGGCCGCCGCCAGGTTTTGCCGCTGGCGCTTCGGGTCACCACCGGGTCCAGGGCCGCCATCGAGGCCCTGGGCGCCGGCGATCGATCGCTCGTGCGTCTGCTGGAGCGCCTCCGGTCGATCGAGATTCCCGCTCCCGAGTGGCTCGACCAGGACCCCGGCGGTCGAACCCTATTGGATGTCGATCGCCCGGGCGACCTCGAACGAATTCGAAGAAAGTTGTAACGAACCCTTTCAGCGCGACGCGCCGAACGCTACGCTCTCGCCTGCAAGTGCTGCGTGTGCACCAAACATTGCGAGGGAGGGATCCATGCCCCCGACGATTACCGCGTTCTGGAACAAGCTGAACTCGAACGAGAAGATGGTGATGTACGGCGCGATCATCGTTGTGATCGCGTTCCTCATCGGCATCGCCGGCAGCGCCGGCTTTGGCTCGGCTTCCACCGATCTCATCGCCGCCATCGCGATCACCGTTCTCTACTGGCTGAAGTATTCACCCAACAAGATGAACTGGCCTGCTCCAATTCAGACGATCGTGCTGGTCATCGCCGGCATCGCGACGATCTTCGCCCTCCTCGCCGCCCTTGGCGCCCTGGCATTCCTGTTCGCTTTCGGGCTGTACGGGATCGCCATCCTCGTCAATGCCGTCGGCTGCGTGGTCATGGCCTGGTTTGCCTACAAGGAATACCAGGCGATGCCGAAGGCCTCGGCGCCGATGCCGCCGGCTCCACCGGCTCCGCCGGCCGCCTGACCCGAACTCGTTTCGCAGCTGCCCAAGGAGCGGGCCGGGGTTACTCCCGGCCCGCTTCGCTGCGTCCGGCGCTGCGTCCGGCGTCGCTGCTTTCGGCTTCTTCGCGTTTCCGGGCCGCACCCCGCAGGCCCACGGCGTTGACGACCGCGCCGGACACGAGCAGCCCGCTCGCGACGATCACGGCGAGGTGGTACGCGTCAGTCGATGCGACTTTCGCAGCGGCCGCGAGCGCCGGCGGCGCGTCAGTCGGTGGCGGGTTCAGCGCCTCGTAGGTGGCACGCAGCGCGGGTGAATTCGGGTCCATCCCGGGCACCGCGGCGGCGAGGGACGAGTAGAACGACCCGCTGACCACGATGAATACGACGGCCGCGACGAGCGGCTGGCCGACCCGCGACAGCGCGTTGTTGATCGCGGATGCGAGCCCGGCATTGCGCACCGGGACGGAGCCCATCAGCGCCGTCGTGAGCGGCGCGACGAGGAGCGACAACCCCAGCCCGAAGACGATGACCCCTGGTAGCGGCCCAACGAGGACGTCGATCGGCGGGACCAGGGAGGCCGCGTCGGCGAGGTTCGCGACCCACGGCCGCGAGGTCGCGGACACCGTCAGCCACCACGACAAACCTAACGCCATGATCAACGGTCCGGCAACAAGGAACGGCCGCACGCCAAAGCGGCCGGACAACGTCCCGATCCGCGTCGACAGGACCGTCAACAGGATCCCGGTCGGGATGCCGGTCAGCGCCGCACCGAGCGGGCTGTAGCCGAGCGTCCCCTGCAGGAACAGGGCCTGGAATCCGAAGTTGGCGTACAGGGCGCCGTAGATCAGCAGGGTGGACAGGTTGATCGTGCTGAAGGCACGGATCCGGAACAGGCTGAGCGGCACGAGCGGGTTGGCGCGACGCGCCATGAGCACGGGAAATGCAACGAGCCCGAGCGCGCCGACGCCGAGCGACACGAGTGCGATCGGCTCGCGCCATTGCGTCTGCTGGCCGCGGGTCGCCCCGAAGGCGAGGCCGCCCACTGCGACAACTGCCACGATCGCGCCCAGCCAGTCGAACGCTCTGGAGGCGCCCTCGTCGCGGGATTCGTCCATGTACCGCCGCGCGATCCAGACACCGAGCACGACGAGCGGCACGTTGATCAGGAACAGTGACCGCCAGCCGGCGGTTTCGACGAGGATGCCGCCGATAGGCGGGCCCAGCGTCGAGAGCGCCGCAGTGACCGCTGCCCACAGCCCGAAGGCTCGTGCACGGGTCGCGCCCTCGAAGGCGTGGGTGATGATCGACAGCGAGCTGGGCACGAGGAGCGACCCGGCCAGTCCCTGGAGGATCCGGCCGACCACGAGCAGCTCCATGGTCGGAGCCAGGCCGGCCATGATCGAGGTCACACCGAACCCGATGAGCCCGATCACGAAAATCCGGCGCCGCCCGTAGTAGTCGCCCAATGCTCCTGCCAGCACAAGGAACGCGGCGAGGGTCGCGAGGTATCCGGACGTGACGTACGTCTGGCCCTCGAGGCGACCAAGGATCGTGCTCGGCAGCTCGAGGCCGATGCGCTGGAGCGCCAGATAGACAAACGATCCGTCCAGGAAGACGATTGCCGACCCGAGCATGGCGACGGCAAGGGTCCCGCGCTGCCGGATCGTCATCCGGCCGAGTGTACCGACAGGGAGCCCGGCTCCCGGCGGATCAGTCGGGGTTGGCCTTGCGGAAGCAGTCGGAGCAGTAGACGGGGCGATCCATGCGCGGTCGGAAGGGGACCTGCGCCTGGTTGCCGCACTCGGAGCAGAGGACCGCGAAGTACTCGCGGGTCGTGCCGCCGCGCTCGTAGCCGCGCGGGCCACCGAGATCGGTTGCGGAGTAGCCGGTATCGCGCGCGGCGCGACGGCTGGCACGGCAGCTCACGCAGCGCTTCGGATCGGACACGAAGCCCTTCTCCGTATAGAACTTCTGGTCGTCGGCCGAGTGGATGAACTCGGAGCCGCAGTCAACGCAATTGAGGGTTCGATCGACGTAGGTCACGTGAGCCTCCGGGCGCGTAGTCAGTGGCAGTTGGTGCGCCGGAGAACCTCGACGGCAACGCGGAAGCGGCCGGAGCCGGTGCCACGCGACCCATGGTGCCGTCTTGGAGTCCCCTGGTCTGGGCGCACCGGGTGAATCTGCCCGAAGGATACCCCGGATGCTCGGATCGGTCCGCCAGGCGCCAGTCGCCGCCCAGTCGGAGTCGTGCCAATCGACCTGTCACAATTGCCTGCGACCGTTCGCATAGGCGAGCGGGGAGCAATTGGGGGCGCCCCGCTCGCCAGGCTTCTTGCCGGCGCCGGGCGCACGGGGAGGCCGCTCACAGGCATGCTGCGACTGCTCCATACCGCGGACGTGCACCTCGGGGCTCGCCACGCCGACCTTGGCGACCGTGCGGCGACACAGCGGGAGCGGCAGTTCGCCGCATTTGTGGCCACTATTGACCTTGCCCTCGCGGAAAAGGTCGACGTCGTCCTGATCGCCGGCGACCTATTCGACTCGAACGTCCAGCCGCGCCGCTCCGTGGAACGTGCGTCTGCACAGCTGAAGCGGCTCGTGGAGGCGCGCATCCGGAGCGTGATCGCGCCGGGCACGCACGACGTGTTCGATCGGGCGTCCATCTACCGCGCGTACGACCTCGCGGCACTCTCGGGAGCGGTGGGCTCGGACCTGGTCACCGTCCTGGATCCGGACCATCCGGAGGTGCATCTCAAAGCGCTGGACCTGATGGTCCACGGCCGCTGTTTCGCCACGAAACGTGCGCCGTACTCGCCGCTCCAGGGCGTGGACGTGAGCGCGAACGACGGCGCGGCGTGGCACGTGGGGCTGCTCCACGCGTCGATCGCGATCGAGGGCAAGACGGACGGCGACGAGGTCGTCATCACCCTGGCCGAGATCGCGGCGAGCCACCTCGACTATCTCGCGCTCGGGCACTGGCACTCCACGAGCAAGGGCAAGGCGGGCAATACCGTGTACGCCTACGCGGGCGCACCAGAGCCAGTCGCGCTCGATCAGGACCGCGCGGGAAACGTCCTGCTCGTCGGCCTGGAGGCGCACGATGGCAAGAAGAAGGTGACGATCGACGAGCACAAGGTCGGCAAGACCAGGTTCGAGCGGATCCAGCTAGATGCCGCGAAGGTCGGCTCGCAGCCGGGACTGGTCTCGAAGCTCCTGGAGCGTGCAGACCCGGATCTCGTCCTCGACGCGGAGCTGATGGGCATTCGGCCGGACGAGCTCGACGTGCACGTCGAGGAAGTGGAGGCGGAGCTCGCCGAGCGATTCCTGAAGGTCCGCGTGCGGGATCGCTCCGTGGCGCCCCTGCCCGAAGGCGCCATCGCATCGCCGGACACCGTGCTCGGGGCGTTCATCCGGGATCTCGAGGCGCGCATCGCCGAGGTCGAGGCAGTCGATGCCGACCGCTCGGCGGACAGTGGATCCGCCGACGGCTCGGCGGAGGGCACCGCGGGTGAGCTGCGCGATGCGCTGCGACTCGGACGCCTGCTCCTCGCCGGCACCGAGGTCACGCTGTGAGGATCACGCGCCTCCAGCTGCGCAACGTGCGCCGCCACGCACATCTCGACCTGACGCTTGCGCCCGGGTTGACGGTCGTCCGAGGCCCGAACGAGTCCGGCAAGTCCACGATCCAGCGGGCGATCGAGCTGGCGCTGACGCGTCGCGTGACCTCGGGTTCGGCGGATCTCGACGCGATGCGCTCCTGGAACTCGTCCGACGACGACAGGCCGTGGGTGCGAATCGAGTTTGAGCAGGAGGACCTCGACGGCGTGCGGACGGGGACGCTGGAGAAGGCCTTCCGCGGTGCGAAGGGCACCGTGAAGCTGGAGCTCGACGGCGAGACGATCACCGATCCCGCACGCACCGATGAGGTGCTGGCAGACCTGACCGGCATCCCGAGCGAGCCGTTCTTTCGATCCACGGCGAGCGTCCGCCACCACGAGCTCGATGGCCTGGCCCGCGACGAGGCCGCGCTGCGCGACCGGCTCCAGGCGTCGATCTCCGGCGCCGACCGGGGCACCAGCCGGGCCCGGCGCAAGCTGGAGAAGGCACTCTACGAGCTCAATACGAAGGGCGACAAGAATCCCGGCAAGCTCAAGTCGGCAGAGGCGAATCTCGCCACGGAGACCGCCGCCCAGCGGAACGGTGAATCGGCCCTTGCGCAGCTGGAACGCGACCGCGATTCGCTTGGCCAGGCCCGCGAGGACCGCACCGTGGTCGAGGCAGAGCTCGCGGAGCAGCGCTCCCTGCTGGAGAAGGCCCGTCTGGCCGAGCGGCTGATCGCGGAGCGCGAGCAGGCTCGCGAGCGCTTCGAGCGTTATAGCAGCGCCGTGGACGTGAGCAAGCAGGTCGACGAGCTGGAGGCATCGCACCCGTCCTCGAACGGCCTGCCCGCCCTGCGCGAGGCGCTCTCCAAAGTGCGCGCGTCGGACATCCGGATACGAGAGATCAAATCCGCGCTCCTGGGCGAGGTCGATGTCTTGTTCGTGGTGGACGAGCCCACGCCACGCGCCTGGCGTCCAACCGCGGTCGCGGCGATGGTCGTCATCCTGCTCGCAGTCGGCGTCGTCACGGCGGACCTCCTGAGCCTCCTGCCGCGCGAGCTGCGGACGCTCGGCATCACGCTCGGCAACAGCACGATCTCTGTCCCGGGCGCGCCCGTCCTTGCGATCCTGCTCGTGCTCTTCGGAATCGGGCTCGCGCTGGTGGGGCGCCGCCAGCGGATGCGGGCGATGGATCTCCGCAAGACAAAGGACCTCCGCACCCAGGAGATCGAGCGGCGGCTGCGCGGCAAATCGATGCTGGAGCAGGAGCTCCAGATGGAAGAGGTGACCCTCTCCAACCTGCTCGCCGCCCTGGAGGTGCCGAGTCTCGCCGCCGTCGAGGCGCTCGTGATCGCCGAGGAGGCGCACATGAGCCAGATCCTCCGGCTGCGGGCGCAGCTCGAGGGCCTGGTGGGGCGTGAGCCCACCGACACGCTGCCGGAGCTGCGAGACAAGGCCGCCCTGGACATCGAGCAGAAGACCGGCGCCCTGGAGCAGCTGGGACCGATTGCGCACGAGCCTCGCGCCCGCGAGCGGCTGGAGGTCGCAGTCGGCGACGCGGATCGCAAGCTCGGAATGGCCCGGGACACGGAAGCCCAGGCCCGCGCCCGCGTCGAGCAGAACACCGTCGATGCCGAGGAGGTCGCCGCACACTCGGAGAGCGCGACAACGTGGGCCGAGCAGCTGGCGGCACTCCAGCGCAGAAACCGGGTCTACGACGCGACGCTCAAGGCCCTCGACACGGCCGAGCGGGCGACGATCCGAACGGCGACGCACTACCTCGAAAAGACGATGGTGATGGACCTCGACCGGGTGACCGCTGGCCGCTACCGCCGCGTCAAGGTGGACGGCGAGAATCTCGGCCTGCGCGTGTTTGCGCCGGAGCGCGGCGACTGGGTGGACGTCACCTCGTTGAGCCAGGGCACCCTGGACACGGTTTACCTCGCGGCGCGGATCGGCCTCGTCCGCCTCGTGACGGGTGACCGCCGGCCGCCGCTCGTGATGGACGACCCGTTCGTGACGCTTGACGACGACCGCGCGACGCGCGCACTGGAGTTGCTCCACGACATCAGCCGCGACTTCCAGGTCATCTACCTGACGACCTCGGACCGCTACGACTCGGCCGCCGACGCGGTCGTCATGCTCGCGCCTGCGACGGCCTTGACGCCCGACGACGTGCCGGACGACACTCAGCCTTCCTCCGCGGCTGCTCCAGCCTCCACGCTTGCTCCAGGGCCGGCTGCCGATGCAGAACCCGAGCCCGCTGGGCCCGAGCCCGCTGAGCCCGAGCCCGCTGAGCCCGAGCCCGCCGACCCGCACTCCGAGCTCGCCCCGACGGCTTAGAAGCCGCCTCCGGACCCACCACCGCCGCCACCGCCGCCACCGCCGTAGCCACTGCCGGACGACGATGACGGAGTTGTCGACATCGACCCGATCGAGCTGGCGAGGTTGCCGACGGAGCTGATGCCGCCGCTCCCTGCGTACCAGGCCGGAGCCCAGACCATTGATCCAGATTGCTGGGCCGTCTCGAACGTCTCCTTGATGAGGTCGTCGATCTCGTCCTTGAGCCCGAACGCCACCGCCCACACCGTGAGCAGGTCGGGCGTGGTGATCCAGGGGAGCCTGCTCTTCGTCTGCTCGACGGCCTCGTCCACGGAGTGGGCCTTCTTCAGCTCGTAGCGCAGGGTGTTCCTGTACGCCAGCGCCATGGCGAGCGACTGGGCGCCCGCGAGCGACCGCGCCACGAGCCGGCCGCTCAAGACCATCGTCACGATGGCGAGGGCCACCGAGGCGAGCATCGGCACGATGAAGAAGCCCTTGCCGGGCCGGAACAGTTCCGAGTTCTCCGACGTGTCGAATACGAACAGGAACCCGAACACGACGACCGCCACAATGAGGCCGACGGCGAGGCCGGTCCATGTCGCCGGGAGCCTGTTCGGGTCGTCCTTGAAGTACCCGGCGGCCTTCGCCGCCCGGCCCATGTTCTTTTTGAAGGATGCGTAGAGTCTTGCCCCCTCGCCACTCTTGAGCTGCGTCCAGCTGAGGGAGCCGAAGAACGCCTTCGCGGCGATCGCGGCGGCGAGCTGCCCCTCGGCAGCACCCAGCGGTCGGCGGCGCGCCTCCAGCGAGTTCGGGTCGATCAGCGGCTCCGGCGGGATCACCAGGTCCACGTGCTTCGAATCGCCGTCGGGGTTCTGGAACGTGACGAGGCCTCGGTGTCCGAGGTCGACCAGGGCGGAAGTGAAGGCCTCCTTGTCGACGCCGCCGTTGCGAAGGACGGTGGCAAGGGCAGGCGTGAGCCCTGGCGGTGGCGTCGGCATGAGCACCGAGTCGTCGATCAGCGGCATCTCCACGTCGCGCCCCTGCTCCCACCAGGTACGCAGGAACTGGACGAAGAACAGCAGCCCGGCGCCCATGACGAGCGCGACCAGGAGTGCGTTGATGAGGTTCTGGGTGCCTCGATCAGGGTTGCCGTTCGGTTGGACTACATCGTTGATCTTGCCCAGGCCGGCGAGGAGCGCGCCGTCGATGTCGCCCTGTTTCGCCAGTGGCAGCATCGTGCCATCGACGACGACCTTCGCTTCGTCCGGATTGAGGTAGCGCTCGACGAAGCCCTTGCCCGCGTACAGGTAGATCTGGCCGTGGTTCGTGCTGCCGCTGTCCATGTCGAACAGCACGACGAGGCCGTCATCGACGCCGGCGCGCCCAACACCCCACGTGTTGATGATCGTGATGGCGTCCTCGCGGGCGGTCTCGGTGGAGACGTCGAAATCCTCGCTGGGCCAGGACACGATCGCGAGCTGCGCCTCGGTGCGGGTCTTGATCGCTTCGGCAATCGACTGGGCCTGCGCCTCCGTGGAAGCGCTCCAGATCTCGGCGAGGTCGTAGACGTACACGCCCTCGCGCGTCGGCGGGAGGGTCATCGAGGCGAGGACGCCCGGGGCAGCCACCGATCCGGCGACAAGGAGGGCTGCGAGAAGTGCGAAGACGCGACGCATGGGCAGTCGCGATGATAGGCGGATGCAGGTCGTCATCTTTGGGTTGCTCGCCTCGCTCGGCTGGGGCGTCGCCGATTTCGGCGGCGGGCTCTCCAGCCGCCGTGCCCCCGTGATGGGCGTCCTGCTCGGAAGCCAGATAGCCAGCCTCGTCGTCGGGGTCGCGATCCTGACCTTCCTGCACGAGCCCGCGATGCAGTCGCTTGATGTCCTGATCTCGATCGCCGGCGGGGTCCTCGGCGCAGCGGGCCTTGGGCTGCTGTACAAGGGCCTGAGCGTCGGTCGGATGGGCGTGGTCGCCCCGGTCGCTGCGGTGATCACCGCCACCCTGCCGGTGGGCTACGGCTTCCTCACCGAGGGCGTGCCGTCCGTCTTTGCGATCGCGGGCATCGGCTTGGCCGTGATCAGCGTGATCCTCGTCTCGCGGGCTCCGTCAACCCCCGATGGCCGCCCGAGCGGCCTGTGGTACGCCGTCACCGCGGGCGCCATCCTCGCGACATTCGCCATCCTGGCGACTGGGTTGTCGGACGGGCTGATCATGTCGCCGGTCGTCGTGATCCGCGTGGCCTCGCTGCTGTCGATTATCGGGTGGCTGCTCGTTCGCCGGCCGCCGTGGCGGGCGGGCCGGCGCCTGTGGCCGGTCCTCGTCGCCGTCGGGGTGATCGACATGGCCGCTACGGCCTCGTACCTCGCGGCCATCGCCATCGGACCGCTCGCAATCGCGGCGATCCTTGCGTCGCTGTACCCGGTGATCACGACGATCCTCGCGGCGCTGGTCCTTCGGGAGCGCGTGACCGGCATCCATGCGCTGGGTATCGCGGCGGCCGGGGCGGCGGTCGCCCTGATCGCAGGGGCGTCTGCGGTCTAGCGGCGCCAGTCCACTTCGAGCGCGTCCAGCTCGGCCGGCGTCCGGACCACGTAGACGGCCTCGAAACCCTCGGCCCCCAGCACGCCGGGCTCCAGCGAGCGCGCGAGGTCAGCGAGCTGTCTCTTCACCGCCACGTCCGGAACCACGCGGCCGGCGCGGCCCGTATTTCTCGCGAGGACCACCTCGGGATCCAGATCCAGCACGATCGCCACGGCCGGAATGCGGTGTGCGACCGCGCGGCGCAACAAGCCCATGCGCGCGAACCTGGTGACGCTGGTCGCATCGACAACCGCGGTCCGACCGGCGGCCAGCCGGCGCTCGAGCTCCCGGTCCAGGATCGCGAACGCGGCTTTCGTGGCGCGCTGATCCGCCTCGGACCCGGACACGAGCGCGCGGTACGTGTCTGACGAGAGGATTGCCTTCGCCGGAAAGAGACGTGCCGCGAGTGTTGACTTGCCGGATCCAGCCGCGCCGATCAGGACGACGAGCGACGGCTCCGTGAGCGTGAGCGGTCGCGCTGCCTGCATCCGCGCATGGTGGCGGCTCAGCCCGCCTGGCGCCGCGCCTCCCAGCCGCCCCCCTCGCGGGTGCGAACCTCGTAGGCGGGCTGGTCGTATACCGAAGGCCCACGGACGACGTGCCCGTTCGCAAGCTCGTACCGGGACGCATGCCACGGGCACTCGATCGTGTCGCCCACGACCTTGCCCTCGTTCAGCGGCCCGCCCGCGTGGGCGCACGTGTCATGGAGCGCGAGGATCTTCGCCCCCTGCCGCACGAGGACGAGCTGGTTGATCCCGAGCTTCGCCTTGACGGGCTTGCCCTCCGGGATGGACCCATCGGTATCGACCTCGACGGGCTCCAGCGCGATCCACTTCGTGCCCGCACCGCGGAAGGCGTGTCGGTTGACCATGTTGCCGAGCACGTAGACGACGTCGCCACCGACGTACGCCCCGGCCGAGAGGATGACGAAGCTGAGGACCGAAAGCAGGAACGCACCAGGGACGTCGATGAATCCGAACCCAGGGGGTCCGAGTCGCAGGAAGAACGACAGGCCGTAACCGACGAGCGCAACCACCATCAAGGCCGAGTGGAGTGTCGCCCGCTCCCGTGCCTTGCCGTCCGTATCGGCGTAGTCCGCGTAGCCCGCCAGGGCCGCGGCGAGCATGGTGAGGATGCCCACGCCGAGCGCCCAACCGGCGGCCTCGGGCTGGCCGACCACGTCGAAGACGATGACGAGGAACAGGATCCCGATCGGGGCGTCGGTGAGGACGGCGTGCAGCGGATGACCCAGCCACCGCCCGATCAACAGGTCCCGGACGGCCGGCATCGCGCTGAACACCGCGTTCGTGATGCGATGCAATACGTCACCGACCGGTTTCGTCCAGCGAACCTGGGCATCCATCACGCGAATCAGCCATCGTGCCAGCACGGCATCCTCCTCGCCCAGCAGTCTACGACCGAGTGCGCTGCGTGGATCTCGTTGGATCGGTTGGCCCATCAGGACCGATTCGGGGAAGCCCCTTGACACGCGCCCAGGCCTAGCGATCGGCCCGGCCTCCTATGTGCTACCTTGTCCTAGCAAGTTATGATCCACGAACACGCTACTGTCAAGTCGCGCGTTTCGCTCGCGAGGTGCGGGGGCGTCCTCGTCTCCGAGTGGTAACCACACCGGGTCTCGGGACAGGCCCGCCGGGGCACCGGTTCCTCGGCAACTTGTCCGACTACAACGCCGACCCACTCGCGTTCATGACCGATGTGTCGCGGCGGTACGGTGATGTGGTTCCGCTGCGCCTGGGACCGCTCCACGCGGTGCTGCTGAGCGACCCGAGCGCGATCGAGGCGGTGTTGGTCACCCAGAACCGGAGCTTCCGCAAGGCTCGTGGCGTTCGTCGTCTGCGGACGCTGCTCGGCAACGGCATCGTCATCAGCGAGGGCGAGCCATGGCTGCGCCAGCGCCGCCTGATGCAGCCGGCCTTCCACCGCGCCAGCGTTGCGCGCTATGCCGACGCGATGGTCAGTCGCACCACGGGCGCCCTCGACCGATGGCGCGACGGTGCGACCGTGGACATCGCGGTCGAGCTTCGGCGCCTGACCTTGGAGATCGCCGTCGAGACGCTCTTCGGCGCCGAGGTGACCAGGGACGAGGTCCGGCTCGTGGGCGACTCGCTGGAGGTGGCCGGAGCGCAGCTGCAGACACGAGTAAGCAGCCTGCTCATGTTCCTGCCTGACTGGGTGCCCACCCCTGGCAATCGACGCATGAATGCGGCGATCGCGAGGCTCGACCGGCTCGTGTACCGGATCATCGAGGACCGCCGACGCTCGCCCGGGGAACGTGAGGATCTCCTGGCGCTGTTGCTGGCCGTGGCGGACGGTGATGCGGCCGGCATGTCGGACCGCCAGCTGCGCGACGAGGTCATCACGCTGCTGGTCGCCGGTCACGAGACGACCGCGCTGACCCTGACCTGGGCCCTCTATCTGCTCGCGCGTCACCCAGCGGCGGACGCGACGCTCCATACGGAGCTGGCATCCGTGCTGCACGGCCGCCCGCCGGGCCTGGAGGACCTTCCCCGTCTCCGGTTCACAGAGCACGTCATCTCCGAAACGCTCCGTCTGTATCCAGCCGGCTATCTCACTGCCCGCGAGGCGATTCATGACGTCGATGTAAACGGGTATCGGATCCGCAAAGGCACTCTCGTCTTGATGAGCCAGTGGGCACGGCACCGAGATCCGAGGGTCTTCGAGGATCCCGACGCGTTCCGCCCCGCACGCTGGACGGAAGGATTGGAGAAGCAACTCCCGCGGGGCGATTACTTCCCCTTCGGGATGGGTCCGCGCCAGTGCATCGGGGCCTCGTTCGCCATGCAGGAGTCGGTGTTGGTGCTGGCCGCGATGCATCTGCGGTTCCGGTTCGAGCCGGTCTCCAACGACGAGGCGCTGCCGATACCGATGGTGGCGCTACAGCCCGACCGGCCGATTCTGCTTCGGCTGGCCGTCCGTGACGAGCAGGGCGCCCGCTCGAATCTGGCAGGCTAACGCGGCAGGTCGCGCTCCG
>JBDSZH010000114.1:0-2922 GCA_039925225.1 Candidatus Limnocylindrales bacterium
ATCCGCTCATCGTCAAGCCGGCAGCCGGTGGCGGCGGCAAAGGGATGCGCACCGTGCGTGACCCGGCGCGGCTGGCCGACGCACTCGGGAGTGCCCGGCGCGAGGCCGTTGCCGCATTCGATGACGAGCGACTCATCCTCGAGCGGCTCATCGAGGGGCCACGCCACGTGGAGGTCCAGGTCCTGTTCGACGCCCACGGCACCGGAATCCACCTTGGCGAGCGTGACTGCTCCACCCAGCGGCGCAATCAGAAGGTCCTCGAGGAGACGCCCTCACCCGCGGTCACGCCCGCGATCCGCGAGCGACTGACGGTCTACGCCCTCCAGCTCGCTGGCGCCGTCGGATACCGCAGCGCGGGGACGTGTGAGTTCCTCCTGACCGATCGCGGCGATGTCTTCTTCCTCGAGATGAACACGCGCCTGCAAGTGGAGCATCCGGTGACCGAAGCAGTGACAGGGCTCGACCTCGTCGAGCAGCAGTTGCGGATTGCCGAGGGGCGCCCGCTCCACATGCCGCAGGCGGACGTCGATGCCGCGCTCACGCGCGGTGGTCACGCGGTCGAGGTCCGTCTCTACGCAGAGGACGCCGAGGACGGGTTCCTGCCGGCGACGGGGCGAGTCGAGCGGCTTTCTTGGCCGTCCGGAGACGGCATCCGTGTCGACAGCGGCATCGAGGAGGGGTCGAGCGTCGGCTCGCGCTTCGACCCGATGCTCGCGAAGGTCATTGCGCACGGCGCCGACCGCGCCGAGGCACTCACGCGGCTGACCCGTGCCCTCGACGAGACCGTCGTGCTCGGGCTGACCACGAACCTGCGCTTCCTGCGCTGGCTGGTGCGCGAGCCGGCGGTGCGCGACGGGCAGATGCGGATCGATACGCTCGGGCGAATCTGGCCGCCGGACGATTGGGCCACCCGCGCGGTCGTGCCGGAGATCGCGTGGCAAGCGGCGGCACGCGCCCTCGCAGGCGAGGGCTGGCTGGGCGGCTGGCGGCTGAACGGCCCGCCGCGGGGGCGCCTCGCCACAGACGGCGCGGAGCGGATGACGACGATCGATGCCGGAGCACCCCGTGCCGCCTCCGTCGTCGTCGCAGGTAACGTCGCGCACGTCGACTTCGCCGGTCGGAGTATTCCGTTCCGCGTCGCGGCAGCGCCGGACGTCGATCGGGCGGCGCGCGTGGCCGCGGCAGCGCACCAGACAGGCGGGCCAGTCGAGATCGTCGCGCCGATGCCGGGCTCGATCCTGGCGGTCCACGTGGCGCTCGGTGGCTCCGTCGACGCGGCGGACCCGATCGTGACCCTCGAGGCCATGAAGATGGAGCATGGGGTGGCGACGACCATCCAGGGCCGGATCACCGAGTTGCGCGCGAAACCCGGCGACCAGGTGGCGCGCGGCGACGTGCTCGCCGTCGTCGAGCCGTAGCGGTACGCTCTCGCCGTGACCAAGCAGGCCGATCCCACGCCACTGCCCGGGGACCGCGCGTCGCTCCTCGCCCTCCATCGCGAGGCGCGCCGGCGCCGCGACGCGGCGCCGCTCATGAGCGAGGCCCGCGCCGAGGCCGCGTACGAGATTGAACGGATCGAGATCCAGGTCGCTCGCATTGAGCGGGCGATGGACCCGCCGCTCGTCTGACGGCGGCGTCCCAACAGCACGTGGGCGACCGGGTTCGGATTTACGAGGTCGGGCCGCGCGACGGGCTCCAGAACGAGGCGACGACGATCCCGCTGGAGACCAAGCTTGGCTTCATCGAGCGGCTCGCGGCGGCCGGCCTCCGCGAGATCGAGGCGACCAGCTTCGTCTCACGGAAGGCCATCCCGCAGCTGGCGGATGCCGACGAGCTGCTGGCGAAGCTGACGCGCGGACCCGGCGGCGGCGCCGAGAGACCGGCCGGCATCCGCTACCCCGTCCTCGTCCCGAACGAGCGGGGCATGGCCCGGGCCGAAGCCGCCGGGGCGGACGCACTCGCGGTCTTCACGGCGGCCAGCGACGCATTCACCGAGCGGAACATCGGCATGACGATCGAGGCGTCATTGGCGGCCTTCGCGCCGGTGCTCCGGCGCGCGGCGGACCTGGGGTGGTGGCGTCGCGGCTATGTCTCGACCGCCTTCGGCTGCCCGTACACCGGTGCCGTCGATCCGCACCGGGCGGTTGCGGTTGCGCTGCGGCTGCTCGAGCTCGGCGTGGATGAGGTGTGCTTCGGGGACACGATCGGGGTTGGCGTGCCGGCGCAGGTCGCGGTGCTGACGGGCGCGGCTGTCCAGGCCGGGATCCCGCTGGATCGGATCGCGTACCACTTCCACGACACGCGAGGTACCGCCCTCGCCAACGTCTCGGCGGGCCTGGATGCGGGCGTACGGTGCTTCGACAGCTCGACCGGCGGCACGGGCGGCTGCCCGTACGCTCCCGGCGCAGCGGGGAATCTCGCGACCGAGGACCTCGTCTACCTGCTCTCTGCCTCCGGGTACGAGCACGGCGTTCTACTGGATGGCGTCCTCGAGGCGGCGCGCTTCATCACGACCGCGCTCGACAAGCCGCTGACATCGAAGGTTGGCCAAGCCGGCGGTTGGGACGCAATGACCGGCGCCGCGACCGGAGCCGCGACAGGAGCCGCGACAGGCGGCGCGATCAGCCGCTGAGTTTTGGCATAGCATCCGCGCCACGATGAACGGGGTTGTGCTCGTCCTGAATCAGGATTACGAGCCGCTGAACGTCACGAACCTGCCGCGGGCGTTCCGGCTCGTGTTCGGCGCGAAGGCCGAGATCCTGGAATACGACCACCAGATCATCCGGACGGTCAGCCGTGAGTTCCACGCGCCGTCGGTGATCCGGCTGCAGCATCGCATCCGACGACCGAGGCCGCGGGTCAAGCTGACCCGGCGCGAGGTATTCGCCCGGGACCGGCACACCTGCCAGTACTGCGGCCGCG
>JBDSZH010000115.1:0-5023 GCA_039925225.1 Candidatus Limnocylindrales bacterium
TGCCGAAGCCGGGTCCGCTGGAGCCGTGGGACAGCCCGCCGACGAACTACGGATTCAAGGGCGGCGACCTGCTCGGCCTGGCGGAGCACCTCGATCACATCGCGGCGATCGGCGCGAACGCGATCTATCTCACGCCGATCTTCCAGTCAGCCTCGAACCACCGTTATCACACGTACGACTACATGACGGTGGACCCGCTCCTCGGCGGCGACTCTGCGCTGCGCGAGCTCCTGGACCGGGCGCACGAGCGCGGGATCCGGGTCGTGCTGGATGGGGTGTTCAATCACACCGGCCGCGGCTTCTGGCCCTTCCACCACGTGCTTGAGACGGGGATCGGGTCGCCGTACCGGAACTGGTTCCACTACGACGAACAGGCACTGCGCGAAGGCCGCCCCGTGAATGCGTACCCGGCAGGACGGCTGCGCACCGGCCAGGGGGACGACCAGCACCCTCCCGGCGAGATGGACCCCGGAGCCGACGCCGAGTCCGCGCTTTCGCGCCTGGGCTACGAGGCGTGGTGGGGCATGCCCGCATTGCCCAAGCTCAACGTCGCCGAGCCGGGTGTGCGCGAATACCTCTGGAACGTCGCCGAGCACTGGCTGCGCTTCGGCATCGATGGCTGGCGCCTGGACGTGCCCGCCGAGATCGATGACCGGGAGTTCTGGGCTGAGTTCCGGCGGCGCTGCCGCGCGATCAACCCGGAGGCGTATCTCGTGGGCGAGATCTGGCACGTTGCGCCCGAGTGGGTGTCCGGCGACCGGTTCGACGGGCTCATGAACTACCCGCTCGCCAAGGCGATCATCAGCTTCGTCGGCGGCGGGTCGCTCAACGAGGCCCTGCTTCGCTCCCACCACGAGTACGCGATGGTCACGCACCTCGACGGCGCCGCCTTCGGGGCGCGGCTGACCGAGCTGCTCGCCGCCTATGCGCCGGAGACGAATGCGGTCCAGCTCAACCTGCTGGACAGCCACGACACGCCGCGCGTCCTGTCCGTGCTGGGCAACGACCGCGAGGCGCTGGAGCTGGCCGTGCTGCTCCAGGCCACGTTGCCCGGCGCGCCGTGCATCTATTACGGCGACGAGGTCGGGGTAAGGGGCGGCATCGACCCGGATTCCCGACGCGCGATGCCCTGGGACGAAGCGCTCTGGGATCACGAGCTGCTGGATTCGATGCGAGCGGCATTCGCCGTCCGTCATGCCGAGCCGGCGCTCCGCTCCGACGAAGTCAGGCTCACGGCCACCGTCGGCGAGGCACTGGCGTTCCGGCGCGGCAGCTCCGGCGCTGCGTTCGACGGGGCGCTCGGCGTGGCAATCAATGCCGGCGACGAGCCGGTCCGGCTGGCGCTTGGGGAAGCGAGCGGAGGTTCGCTCGTCCTGGCGATGGCCCGGGCTCGCAGCACGGCGCCGGAGCTGACCGAGGCCGACGGCGTCGCCACGATCGAGCTGCCGCCGCGCTCCGGAGCCGTCGTCCGCCTCGACTGAGCGATACTCGCCCCGTGTCCGACCTGCCGCACTCATTCCCGCGGGCCCTCGAGGCCGCCTTCGTGCAGGCGCTCGACCCGCCGGGCAAGCTCGCGTCCGCCATCGATGCCCTCGGCCCGGTGGTCGACCGAGACGTTCTCGTCGTCGATGCGACCGGCGGCCCGATCGTCGGCGCCCTGCTTGCCGCGGGTGCCCGCGTCACCCACGCGCCGCTGACGAGTCCGCTCTGCGTCGATGCCCCGGACGGATCGGCAGACGTCGTGCTCGGCCTGTGGTCGGCGTTCCGGGGTGTGGACGCGCGCGAGGTCCTTGAAGTGGACCGCCTCCTGCGACCGCAGGGGCGTCACCTCGCTGTTCACGACTACGGCCGCGACGACGTCTCGCGACTGCTTGGCGAGCGTCCGGAGTACGGCGCCTGGAGCCAGCGAACGGGGCCATTCCTCACCGGCGGATTCCGGGTCCGCGTCGTGCATTGCTTCTGGGAGTTCGAATCGCCGGAGCGCACGACCGCGTTCCTGAGCGAGGCATTCGGCGCGAACGGCGCGACCGTCGCGGCGACGCTCAAGCGACCGCGGCTCTCGTGGAACGTCGCGGTCTACCATCGAACGCGCCCATGAACGAACGCCCGATGCCCGCACCCCGTCCAGCCCCGAGCCCGGGGCGACGCGTTGGGCCCGTGCCGCTCACGATCCCGCTCATTGTCGTGGTCATTGTGCTGATCGGCTCGCTGATCTTCGACCTCTGGGTCGTTCTCACCGTCCGGGAAAACCAGATCCCGCTCCTGGCCGTCGGGATCCTGGTGACCGGTGCATCGTTCGCCGCGATCGCGATCGGCGCGCTCGTGGGCGTGTGGCGGGCGGCCTCCCGCGCTGCCGGCGGGCGATCCTTCGCACTCGCGCTCGTCGGTGGACTGTTGGGCCTCGCCGCGATCGGCTGTTTCGCGGTTACGGCGCTGCTCACGCTCGTCTGGAACACCTGAGCGACTTTCGCGTGCCGGGTTTGGTACCCCCAACCGGATTCGAACCGGTGATCTCCGCCTTGAAAGGGCGGCGTCCTAGGCCTCTAGACGATGGGGGCGCAGCGGCGCGGTGCTCATCGAACCACATCGCGGCATTCTCGGCTAGCGGATCGTGTGGGTTCGCCGTGCGTCGCGCGATACCATCGTGGCGATGAGCCCACTCGACTACCTCGGCGTGCACGTTTCAACGATCGTCAACGACAACGTGTCGATCCGTTGCGACGGCTGCATGGAGGTCATCGACGGCACCCCGTGGCGCGTGAACATCCTGGACGTCGTTGCCGCGGAGACGCCGGTTTCCTGGGCGGAACGCCCGCCGATCAATCCGGGACCGTTCGAATTCCACGGCGACGCTGCCCACGTGCGGATGTGGATGCGCGAAAAGGGCTTCCTGTTCTGTCGGAGGGGCGAGGTCCGCGAGATCATGCGGCCGCTGCCGATCCCCGGTGGAGAGGGTGGAGCGATCCGCTACGGCCTGTGCGACGGTCTCCATCGCGACGATCACGAGCTGATTCCCGCCTGATGTCGAGCTGATCCCGGCGCGTTCCGCGCCTGTTTCGCCGGCTCGTTGACAGGGTTCGCGCGAGGAACCTATCCTCCGGCCGTCGACGCGACGAGGTCCATACCTAGATTTGCATAGGTTCCAAGGGACCCGGGCGCGGTTCGACGGTCGATCACGGAAGGATCCACGTGCCCGCCCAGACCGCAAGTCCTCCTGCCGCCTCGCCAGAGTGGCTATCGCTCGGGCCGGCGAGCCGGCTACTCGGCGTCGATCCAGACACCCTCCGGCGCTGGTCGGATGTCGGGCGCATCCGGTCGTTCACTACGCCCGGCGGCCATCGACGGTTCGCGCGCGCCGACCTGGCGCGGCTCCAGGAAGCGCGCCGCTCGACCAAGCGACCCCTCGCGACCCTTGGCGCAACACCGGAACGGATGGCCCGGGCCTACGCGCGCTCCTACCGGACCGGCCGATCGCAGTCGACCTCACAGGGTATGCAGGGCCCTGAGCGTGACGCATTCCGACTCGAGGGGCGCCGGCTGATCGAGGCGCTCGTCGCCTACCTCGACGCCACGACGGCATTGACCAGGGAAGCGGCCGAAGGGGAGGCGATGGAGGTGGTCGCCACGACCGCTCGTCGGCTCGGCGAATCGGACCTCGACGTCGCGACTGCAATCGGTGCGTTCGTGGCGGCGCGCGGTCCCTTCCTTGGCGAGCTCGAGTCCATCGGGCGCCGGCGGGCGCTCGAGGCGCCAGCCGTCATGGGCCTGTACGCCGAGGCGGCCGCGCTCCTGGATCGGCTCCTCCTGCACTTCGTCGCCATCTTCCAAGACCCAAAGGCGCACCAAACGTCGACTCGATCAGCCTGAGGATCCCGAATGCTCGCCTCCGTCCTGTCCGCCGCCACGGCCGCGCTCGCGATCCTGATGGCGATCGCATTGTTCGATCAATGGCGTGAGCGCCGGAAGCCGTACCAGCTCGCGTGGGCCATCGGGTCGCTCCTGTTCGGCGTCGCATCGGCCGCCGAGGCGATCGGCGCAGCCACGGGCTGGAGCCCCGAGCTGTTCAAGACCTGGTACCTCGCGGGTGCGGTCCTGAACGCGGCCTGGCTCGGGCTCGGAACGGCGTTCCTCCTAGGTCGAACCCGGTTTGGCTATGCGTACGCGGTGCTCGCGGCGCTGGGTGGCGTGTTCGCGCTGCTGAGCAACGCGAAGAACCACTACCCGGGCGTCGGCACGCTGCCGGTCCTGTACCTGATCTTCGCGCTCATCCTCGCCCTCGCCATCGGCGTGGAGACGTACTTCCAGAACACCCGCTGGCCGCGGATCGCGGCGGCCGGCGTCGTGGCGATCACGATCCTCGGGACGATCCTGGTCGTCGTGGCGCCGCTGCCCTCGGGCGCGCTTGCGCTCGACGTGCATGGCGTGCCCGTGCTGGATCCGCTCCCCGGCAGCCTGCGGTTGCTGACGCCGCTGATGAACGTCACGGGTGGGCTGGCGCTCATCCTGGGTGCGTTGTTTTCCGCCTACGTGTTCATGCCCAAGAAACGCGTCCTGGGCTACTCGCTGGATCCTGGGCAGCCAGGCGACCACATCCTGTTCAACCTGCTCATCGCGCCGATCGCGATCACGGTCAACTTCTTCGCCTCCCTGCCGGCTGCGCTCCTCGCGCTGGTCCGGGGCCGCCTGCACAGCCGGGTCCCGGCGACGCTCCTGATCGCGATCGGGGCGCTGTTCGTGACCGGCACGGACTTCGGGGTGAAGGGTGGCGAGACGACGATCTTCGAGCTCAGCAAGCTCGTCTCGATCGGCCTGATCTTCGCCGGCTTCCTCATCTCAATCGAGGCGTTTCGCGAGATTCGCATCCCGTTCACGAGCATCCGGATCGCGGCCGGGCGGCGGGAGGCCGAGCCCGAGTCGATGTGAGATCCGCCGCTAGCATGTGGCGGCATGCCCACCCCCCGCGCCGGCTGGCTCGGCGCCGTGATCGTCCTGTTCGCCGCTGCCCTGTTCGGGTCGCTTGGCG
>JBDSZH010000116.1:0-5332 GCA_039925225.1 Candidatus Limnocylindrales bacterium
ACGCCGGCTCGCCTTCGTGGTTCGCGTTCCTCGAGAGCGTCCAGGCGCTGTTTCCGTTCCGGCACGTCATCCCCACCCACCAGGGCCGCGCCGCCGAGAAGATCCTGTTCAGCGTCGTCGGCGGGCCCGGCAAGTTCGTGCCCAACAACACCCACTTCGACACGACTCGCGCCAACGTGGAGGCGAGCGGCGCCGAGGCGGTGGACCTGGTCATTCCGGAGGGACGTGACCCGTCGTTCATCCACCCGTTCAAGGGCAACATGGACGTCGGTGCGCTGGACAGCTTCCTCGCGGAGCACCAGGGAGCGGTCCCTGTCGTGTTCGTGACCGTGACCAACAACTCGGGCGGCGGGCAGCCGGTCTCGCTCGAGAACCTGCGGGCCATTCGAGCGATGTGCGACCGGCATGGCGTGCCCCTCTTCCTGGATGCGTGCCGATTCGCCGAGAACGCCTGGTTCATCAAGCTCCGCGAGCCCGGCCAGGCCGACCGCTCCATCCCGGACATCGTGCGTGACATGGCGGCGCTCGCCGACGGCATGACCATGTCGGCAAAGAAGGACGGCCTCGCGAACATCGGCGGCTGGCTGGCGGTGAACGATGACGCCCTCGCCGAGCAGTGCCGCAACCTCCTGATCCTGACCGAGGGCTTCCCCACCTACGGCGGCCTTGCCGGCCGGGACCTCGAGGCGATTGCGCAGGGCCTCCGCGAGGTCGTGGACGAGGACTACCTGCGCTACCGGGTTCGCTCCACGGCCTACCTCGGCGAGGCGCTGGACGAGGTCGGCGTCCCGCTGGTGAAGCCGTTCGGCGGCCATGCAATCTATCTCGACGCACGCGCCCTGCTCCCGCACATCCCGCCGCTGGAGTATCCGGGCCAGGCGCTCGCCATCGCGCTGTACCGCGAGGGTGGCATCCGTGGCTGCGAGATCGGGACGGTGATGTTCGGGCGGCGTCCGGACGGCACCGAGGTGCCGGCCCAGATGGATCTCGTTCGTCTCGCCATCCCGCGGCGCACGTACACCCAGAGCCACATCGACTATGTGATCGAAGTCGTCCGCCTGGTGGCGGAACGCGCAGCCTCGTTGCGAGGCGTGCGGATCGTCGACCAGCCGCCGACGCTGCGGCACTTCACCGCGCGGTTCGCGCCGCTCCAGGGTTCGTCACCGAGCTAGGCGAGGCCGCTAGGCCGTCGCGGGAAGCTGCACGGGCTGAGCGAGCGGCTGCGCGTCGTCGTCGTCGGCGCGGAAGACCTCGACCGGTTCCTCATCAAGCCCGATCGCATCGAACTCTTCGACGTACGCCGGAACGGTAAATCCGAACTCGGCGCCCCTGCCCTCGCGTGACTTCGCCCAGATGCGACCACCCATCGTCGTGACGAGCTCGCGGCATACGAACAATCCGATCCCCGCCCCCGGCGCGGCCTTGGCCTGGCCTGCGGACCGGTAGTACAGGCCGAACAAGCGCTCAGCATCGTCCTCGGAGATGCCGGGTCCGTCGTCGCAGACGCGGACGATCACCTCGCCCTCACCGTCCTCGAGGCTGACCTCCACGCGTGCGCCCGCGCCGCTGTACTTCGCGGCGTTGGACAGGAGGTTGCGCATGATCTGGGCGAGGTACTCCTCGTCCGCCGAGACCATCTGCACGGGGCCCGTAGAGACGACGTCGATGGAGACCTCCGGCCACAGACCGCGCTCGCGCTCGACGAGCTGCCGGATGACCCGATCCAGCAGCACCGGCCGGACGTCGCCGACGTCGCCGCCGCGCTCGATCCGGGCCATCGCCACGAGGTTCTCGATCATGCGCTGGAGCCGCTCCGCCTCTGCGGCGACGCTCACGAGCAGCTCGTTGCGGGTCTCTTCGTCCAGCCGGTCACCCCGGCCGAGCAGGAGCTGCGTGCCGCCATAGATGGACGTGACCGGCGTCCGCAGCTCATGCGACAGGACGCCAACGAAACGATCGCGAACCTGGTCGGCCTCGTGGCGCCAGGTCACGTCGGAGATGACGGCGACCTGGAACGGACGGCCGTCGAGCTCGAACGCGCTTCTTGCGATCTCGGCCGGGAAGTGGGTCCCGTCGGCGCGGCGGCCCGTGGTCTCCGATCGGAAGATGGGACGCGCGCCGGTCGTCGTCGGCGTCTCGTCCTTGCGCAGCACGACGAGGTCCCCGAGCGCGATTCCGATCAGGCGGTCCACGTCGCCCCCGAACAGCACCCCCGCCTGGCGCGTGGCCCAGGTGACCCGGCTCTCGTCGTCGAGGGCGAGGATGGCGTTTGGGTCTGCCTCGAGGAGCGCCCGGAAGCGCGCCTCGCTGGCACGCACCGTCCGCGAATCGTTGGCCTCCCTCCGCGCCTCGCCGAGCCCGATGAGCATCTCCTCGCGATCGATCGCGTGGGCCGTCAGCGATGCGAGGTCGCCGATCAGGGCGATGTCGTCGTCGACGAACAGCTGACGACCCTCGACGTCGGCCACGAGCCATTCGGTGAGCTCGCTGCCCGGCCGGACCGCGAACTCGACCTTCGACATGCCGCTGTGGCGCGTGACGCCGGGCTCGCCGGGGTCGCCGGGCTCCGGCGTGATCTCGCCGATGACCGCGAGCGGCGCGCCGGGTGCCGCCGGGAGGATGGACACGCGATTGGCGCCGAGGATGTTTCGGGCGGTGGATGCGAGATCCGTCCACAGGCTGCCGGGACTCGCCTCCGTGGGCGGCGCGACCAGCTTGCGCACTAGCTGGAACGATGCGGCGCGGTTGACGAACCGGCGGAACCAGCGCGGCGGCACGAACGCGCCCAGGTAGCCGAGGGTGGCGAGGAGGACCAGCAGCCGCGTGACGGACGTCGAATCGGCGGACGACGCGCCCGGCGCCCGCGCCGCGGACGACAGCCCGGCGAGGAGGATGGACGTGCCGAACAGGCCGGTGGCCACCGCGGCCAACGCCAATCGGACGCGGGCAACGCCGTAGCGGCGCCGGCTGACGCGCGCGAACCACGCCGCCGCGGCAATCTCGACGACGAAGAAATAGACGGTCGCGAAGATCAGGCCGACCACGCGCGCGGCAGGCGCCGCGACCGGCAACAGGACGATCGCCGCCCATGCGGCGATGGCGCCCAGGAATGCGATCCACATCCGGAAGGGTGCGACGGGCCGAATCTGAGCGATCAGTCGGAGGACGAGCAGCGGCTGCGCAAACAGGATGGCGACGAGCACCGGTCGGGCGACCGCGGAGATCGACGGCAGCAATTCGTTCACGAAGGTCAACGCGAAGAGGGCGGCGAACGATCCGAAGATCGCGACGACGGACAGCTCCAGCGGGCCTCGTCGGTGGATGAACTGCCAGACGCTCATCCCGAATAGCACGTAGAACGCGAGCTGGAGGGCGATGGTAATGGGATCCAAGCCTATGCGACTCCCGCGTAGCGACCATCGGCCGCGGGTCCCTCGCCCTACCGCCGGGCCTACATCATGCCGCCTTTGTGCGCGTCGGGAATAACGAGCCCATTACAAGCGTCGCCCGAAACGCCCCGATTGCGGTGCGGCCGTGCGACGGCGACCGCTGGTACGCTCGCGCCATGTGCCGAAGCATTCGAACCCTCCGCCACCAGGACGACGCCGCCACGACCGGCGAGGTCGAGGCCGCCGCGCGCCAATACGTGCGCAAGGTCAGCGGCTTCCGCGAGCCGTCGGCGCGCAACACGGAGGCCTTCGCGGCGGCCATCGCTGAAATCGCGGCTGCATCACAGCGACTGATCGTCGCCGTCGGTGGCGCCGTCGAGCCGGGGCCGGATCGCCGCCCGCCTTCCCGTGGCACCGCCCATTCGCATCCGCACCCCCACGCCGGCTGACCCGATGGGCGCGTCGCCGGGGGCGGCAGCCCAGTTGCCGCTGGATCCGGAGCTTCCGCTCCGGCACGTCACCAGCACGAAGGTCGTCGCCGTTCGCGGCACAGAGCTGGAGGTGCG
The DNA here is from genome assembly GCA_039925225.1 of Candidatus Limnocylindrales bacterium. Taxonomy (GTDB): domain Bacteria; phylum Chloroflexota; class Limnocylindria; order Limnocylindrales; family CSP1-4; genus UBA5189. The sequence goes on from JBDSZH010000116.1 coordinate 3,956, forward strand.
GGACGATCTCGTTGTCGGTGAGGAGCCGCTGGAGATCCGCGCCGCCGGGCCACGCCAGGAGCCGGTCCAGGTCGCCGTCACCATGCGCACGCCCGGTCACGAGGAGGAGCTCGCACTCGGCTTCCTGACGAGCGAGGGCCTGCTCGTCGGCAACGAGGTCACAGGGGTTCAATACGGCGACCCGGGGGTCATGGCGGAGCCGGACGACAGTGTGGTGGTGCGACTGGCCCGCCGATTCGAGCCATCGCTCGTTGCCAAGCGCAACTTTGTCGCGACCGCCTCCTGCGGGATCTGCGGCAAGGCCTCGATCGATGACGTCGCCGTCCGCTGCGAGCCGCTGCCGAAGGGCCTGCCCGTGATTGCCCGGAAGGTCATTACGTCCCTGCCCGACGAGCTGCGCGCTGCCCAGGCGGCGTTCGAGCGCACAGGGGGCCTGCACGCCGCTGGCCTGTTCGAGACCGACGGCAGCCTCGTGGCGATCCGAGAGGACGTGGGGCGCCACAACGCGCTGGACAAGCTGATCGGATCGCGCGTGCGTGTTCGGGAGCTGCCGCTGTGGGACCGGATCCTGATGGTCTCCGGCCGGGTCAGCTTCGAGATCGTCCAGAAGGCGGCGGTGGCCGGGATCCCGATCATCTGCGCGGTCTCCGCACCCTCGGACCTCGCCGTTCGGCTCTCGGACAGGCTCGGCGTCACGCTCATCGGCTTCCTGCGCGGCGATGGGTTCAACGTGTATAGCCACGATGGCCGGGTGGACCTGCGCGACCTCATGGCCAAGCGGTGAGTACTCCGCCGGATCGGGAGTGCGAGGCGGCGTCACGGGCTGCCCGCCTCGCACGGGTAACGGCGTTGGCCATCGACCTCGCCGCCGTGCGCGCATTCGTCGAGCGTCACAACCACCTCGACCGGGCGGCCCTCATCAATGCCGGACATCTCCGTCCGGAGGCCCCGGAGAAGGGCACCGATCCGATCGGGCAGGCGCACCGGCACCCGAGCGGCGACAAGCTCCTGGAGCTCGCCAAGGACGTGCTCTACGCCCTCCTCTTCGGTGATGTGACCACGGCGACCTCGTTCGATCGCGTCCAGCGCGAGCTGTTGACGCTCACGCTGCCGCGCGCCAAGGCCAACGCCTTCGACTTCATCCCGGCCGCCACGGAGCTCAGCGGCGCCGGTATGTGGCGCGATCCGAGCGGCGTCTCAAATGACGTGCGCGCCGACAACGTCATCGTGGAGGTGGAATTCGGCGAGGTCGCCGGCGAGCTCGTCGGGCACGGAATCGTTCGCTGCCTGAGCCTGATCAACAACCTCGAGGTGAACGAGCAGGTGCTCTACGCGCGGATGATCAACGTCGAGGAGAGCACGCTCATCGAGTAGCGC
>JBDSZH010000117.1:0-4411 GCA_039925225.1 Candidatus Limnocylindrales bacterium
GTCTCGGTGGGTGTCGTGTCCTACCCGGCCGACGGCCGCTCCGCCGACGCGCTCCTCGTCAGCGCGGACCGGGCGATGTACGCGTCCAAGCGTGGCGGCAAGAACCGCGTCGCCCGGGCCACCGCCGAGCCCATGATGGTCTCGATCGAGAGTCACGAGGGCGGCCGGTCACGCGAGGGCGAGAAGGCCGGCTGAACGGCCGCGTGGTGTAGCATCGCCGCGCGATGAGCGAGACCAGGGCAGGCCCGAGCATCGCGGCGCGCGCCGGCATGCGCATCTGGCGCCTGTTTACGTCGGTCAACTTCGCCGTCGTCCAGATCGTTGGCGTGGTGGTGCTCGCCACCTTCGGCATGACGATCCGTCAGCTGCCGGGCTTCGCCTTTCGCTCGCCGGGCGACTACGCGACGGAGATGAACAAGCTGCGCTCGATCTATGAGCCGGCGCTGGGCGTCGGCCTCGTCGACCTGATGGAGCGGCTGCAGCTCTTCCGCGTTTTCAGCTCCACACCGTTCACGGTTGCCCTGCTCGTGCTCGCGATTTCCATCCTGATCTGTACGCTGGATCGAACGCCGCGGCTGTGGCAGCAGTCGGCCTCGATTCGGGTCGTCCAGCCGGATGCGTACTTCGACCCGCGCCTGCCGGATCGGGTGTCGATCGCCGCAGCTCCGGCACTCACCGTAGACACCGCGCGCGCGGCGTTGCGCCGCGGCCGGTTCGCAGTCCGTGAGGCGGTCGATGGCAACGGGGCCTGCTTCCTGTACGGCGACCGCAACCGCTGGACGAAGCTCGCAACTCTCATCTCGCATCTGGGCCTGATCCTGTTCGTGGTCGCGGGCCTCGTCACCTCCAAGTTTGGCGACGAGCAGGGGCTCGTGGTCGCGGAGGGGGACACCCTCACGGTCCAGCCAATCGGGACGCCAGGGCTGCTCCTCGTCAAGAACCTCGCCTTCGAGGCGCCGGGGCTGGACACCGGCTTGCCGACGGACTTCACGACCGACCTCGCCGTCTACCAGGACGGTCAGCTCCTCGCGCAGAAGGTCATCCGCGTGAACGATCCGCTGACCGCCGGCGGCTACACGTTCCACCAGAACGGCTTCGGGCCGGCGCCGGATCTGGAGATCCGCTCGACGATCGACGGGACCGTGCTCTGGTCCGGCCCGGTGCCGCTGACCGACGCCGCCGGCGGCCGGCCGTTCGGCGCGATCCCGATCCCCGGCCGGCCGTACGGCCTGGAGCTGCTCCTGGACCGCCTGGATAGCGGTGTCGGCGCGTTGATCGCTCTGCCGTACGCGGTGAACGGCACGAACCCCGACGGGACGCCCCGCATCGTCGAGGGCTTTCCCGTCCTGGTGATCCGCGGCGAGACGGTGGTCATGGAGGGCCTGGACCTGAGCGTGAACCTGCGCGGCTTCAGCGAGTTCACGCTCCTGATCGCGAAGCGCGACCCCGGCGCGCCGATCGTGTGGGGGGCGTTCGCCACGCTCCTGCTCGGCCTGGCGATCACGTTCTACCTGCCGCGCCGCCGGGTGTGGGCGAGATTCAGCAGCGACGGCCGGCTCGACCTCGTCGGTCGCGCGGACCGCCAGGTGGACTTCGACCGCGAGTTCGGGAACCTGGTGGACTCGCTCGTGGCCGCCCGGGGAGCGCGACCGGCGCCGGGGGCGCCGCCCGGGTGACCGATCTCGCCACGCTGGCCGCGGAGCTGCTGCCGGCGGCCAGCTGGGTCGGCGAGCCTCCGGCCCGCGCTGGCGCGGCTCATGCGACCCGCGCGGTCGCCTGGGTCCGGGTGCTGCGTGCCCGCGTTCCCGCGTTCGATGCACTTGACCCAGGCGACCTGGTGATCGCGCCGGCATCCGTGCTGGCCGTCGTCGCGACCGGCGATCGCGAGCTGCGCGAGCTCGTCGCGGCGCTCGCCGCCGTGCCAGTTTCGGGTGTGCTCCTCGTCGAGGGCGACGGGGTTTCAGTCGACCCCGCCGCGGCGGTCTTTGAAGGCGCCGGAGTTCCGGTGCTCCGCCTGCCTCGGACGGACCCGCAGGTCCTGGAGCGAAGCGTTGTCGGCTACATCGTGGAGCGCGGCGCCGAGCTGGAACGTCAGGCGGCGCTGCTCGAAGCGGAGCTGCGCCGACGCGCGCTGGAGGGCGGCGGGGTCGCCGCACTGGTCGCGATCGTGTCCAGCTTCCTGGGCCGCGCGCTCGCGCTGGAGGCCGGTCGCGGCGAGCCGATCGTGGTCCACGCGCCCGTGCAGGCACCGTCCGCAACGCGCGACGCCGCCCGGTACCAGGCGAGCGGCCGAGAACAGGCGAGCGGCCGCGGACAGGCGCCCGTCGCGCTCCGCGTGCCCCTGCCGTCCGCCTCAGGGGCGGAGGGCTCGCTCGTGATCCTGGGTGCGGAGCCGGCGTCGGAGCTCGGGCGAGTGACGCTGCCACGGGTGGCCGGGCTGCTTGCGCTCGAGCTCGCACGCGACGAGGCAGTCCGCGGCGCGGCCGACCGTGCCCGCCGCGCCGAGCCGATGCCCGGTGCGGGGCCGCCATGGGTGGTCGTGCTGGCCCGCCAGCGCGAACCTGGCGCCGAGGACGACGCGCCGGCCGCCCGCAGCACGCGCGAGGGCGTGCGGCGGGCATTGCGCCTCCTGGCCCCGGCACGGCGGCTCGCACTCCGTGGCGACGCCGACAGCCTCGAGATCCGCCTGATCGTCGCGGGCTCCGGGGAGGAGACGCGCCGCCTTGTTGAGCGAGTCGGCGAGACCCTGGCCAGGTCAGTCGCGGTCTCGCGCCCGTTCCCCAGCCCAGCCGACCGCCCGGCCGCCGAGGCGGAGGCCCGCACGACCCTGGAAGCCGCCCTGGCCCTTGATCGACCGCCGGCGATCGCCCAGGCGGAACGCCTGCCGGTCTACCGGATGCTGGGCGCTCTGCACAAGCTGCCGGATGGTCCGCGGCTCGCTCGCGCCGTGCTGGAGCCCCTCCTCGACGCCCGCCCAGATGTCCGGCGCGAGCGCCTGGCCACGCTCAGGGCGCTCCTCGCCCACGGCAGCATCAACGAAGCGGCCGCGGCGCTCGGCGTCCACCGCAACACGGTCGCCTACCGCCTCCGGGCAATCGAGGCAGCCACGGGCTGGCGCCTCAGCGATCCAGAGCTCCGCCTGCCGCTCGCCGCAGCGGTCGGACTTGTGCAAGAAGAACAACTCTGACCCGATATCGGCTCGGAATTGCCCGGCCGGCGGCCGACCCGGCGTGCTAGGGTAAGTTCCCGAGAACCCCAGTCGAGCGGTGCTGGTGCGCGATGCACAAGACGCTCGGCCGGATCACGCGTTCACGCGATGGCAGGAGGCAGCGTCGGTGGTAGCTCCATATGAAGCGGTGTCAGGCGTGGAACAGATCGAGTCGGCGAAGACCAAGGGCATCCGGTTCATCCAGCTCCAGTTCACCGACATCATTGGTGTCGTCAAGGCGGTCACCATCCCGATGCACCAGCTGGAAGGGTCCGTGCGGCACGGCACGTGGTTCGACGGCTCGTCGGTGGAGGGCTTCACCCGGATCGCCGAGAGCGACCAGTACCTCATGCCGGATATGCGGACCTTCTCGGAGATCCCGTGGTCCAACGGCACCGCGGCTCGCGTCATCTGCGACGTCTTCACGCCGCGTGGCGAGCCTTTCGCGGGCGATCCGCGCTTCGTCCTGCGCCGCCAGGTCGAGCGGGCCAAGAAGCTCGGGTACGTCGTCAACATGGGCCCGGAGCTGGAGTTCTTCCTGTTCCGTCGCGCCGACGATGGGACGATCGAGCCGCTGCCCCACGACCAGGCCGGCTATTTCGACTTCAGCTCTGACCTCGCAACCACGATCCGGCACGACATGGTCGATGCGCTCGAGGCCTTCGGGATCCGCGTCGAGGCGGCCCACCATGAGGTCGCGGCGGGCCAGCACGAGATCGACTTCGAGTACGCCGACGCACTCCAGACGGCCGACAATGCGATCACCTTCAAGTTCACCCTGAAGGCCATCGCCCAGCAGCACGGCCTGTACGCCACGTTCATGCCCAAGCCGATCCACGGGATCAACGGCTCGGGCATGCACACCCACCAGAGCCTGTACTCGATCGACGAGAAGCGGAACTCGTTCGCCGACGCCGAGTCGTCGTACGGGCTGTCGCCGCTCGCCAAGGCGTACGCGGCCGGCATCCTGAGCCACGCCCGCGGGATGATCGCGGTCCTCGCCCCGCTCGTGAACAGCTACAAGCGGCTGGTCCCGGGCTACGAGGCACCCACGTACCTCACCTGGGGCCGGACGAACCGATCGGCGCTCATCCGCGTGCCGATGGTCTCGCCCGGCAAGTCCATCGAGGGCACCCGCCTCGAGGTCCGCTGCCCGGATCCCTCCTCGAACACGTATCTGGCCTTCGCAGCGATGATCGCGGC
>JBDSZH010000118.1:0-3931 GCA_039925225.1 Candidatus Limnocylindrales bacterium
AACGCGAGCAGGACCGCCTGGATCAGCTCGACGTTCATCGCGGGCCTCGTGCGCCATCGGTTCGCAGCGCGTCGACCAGGAGGTCCAGCTCCACGCCGCGTGACGCCTTCACCAGGACGACGTCGCCATCGCGAAGCCGCGAGCGCAGCAGGTCCAGGGCGGCCTCGCGATCCCGCGCCTCCAGGATGCGCGACGGGTCGAGGCCGGCCGCCTTTGCGCCGGCGGCGATCCCGCTCGCCCCTGGTCCCACGACGACGAGGAGGTCGGACGTTGCCGCGGCCGCGGTGCCGACCTCGCGATGGCCGGTCGCCGCGCCCTTACCCAGCTCCAGCATCTCGCCGAGGACCGCGACGCGTCGCCCGGGCAGTCCCGCAAGAAGGTCAAGGGCGGCCGTCACCGAGGGTGGCGAGGCGTTGTAGCTGTCGTCGATGAGGGTGATGCGTCCAAGACGGACGACCTGTCCGCGGTGCGTCGCGGACCAGCCAGCCGAGAGCGCGTGCACGATCACCGCCGGGTCGATCCCCGCTGCATGCCCGACCGCCGCGCCCGCCAACGCGTTATGAACCGATAGCTTGCCGAGTCCAGGGATGCGCGCCGGGAGCCGGCTCGGACGAGCCCCGTGGACGGCCGGGAGTCGGAGAGTGAAGCGCATGCCGTCCAGCCCGGCGGAGGCGATGTCCTCGGCGCCCACCTCGGCGTCGGCGCCGAGCCCGTAGCCCAGGACGCGAGCGGCTGTGCGATCGGCCATCCGCCGGACGCGCCGATCATCCTGGTTCAGCACAGCGACCCCGTCGGACGGGAGCGCCTCGACCAGCTCGCCCTTTGCCTGCTCGATCGCGGCAATGGTGCCCATCCGACTCAAATGCACGCCGTGCACGGAGGTCACGACGCCGATTTTCGGCCGAGCGAGCCGGGCCAGGTCGGCGATCTCGCCGCCGGCGTACATGCCCATCTCGAGGACCGCCGCGCGATGGTCGCGGCCGAGCCGCAGTAGCGTCAGGGGAAGCCCGATCTCGTTGTTCTGGTTGCCCTCGCTCCGGAGCGTGCGGAACGTCGTCCCCAGAACCGCAGCGATGGCCTCCTTGGTCGACGTCTTGGCAATGCTGCCGGTCACGCCAACCACGAGCGGGTCGAACCGCGACCGCCAGCCGGCCGCGAGCGCACCGAGGGCGACGACACAGTCCGGCACCGCCAGGATCGTGACGTCGCCGAGGGCGTCCAGGACCACGTCGGGCACGGGGCGCGAGACCATGAGCGCCGCGGCGCCGGCGACAGCGGCCTCCGCGAGGAATCGATGGCCGTCTGTGCGCTCACCCGGCAGGGCGACGAAGAGCTGCCCTTGGCCGACCAGTCGCGAATCGACGGCGGCACCGCGGACCGGGCGCTGGCTTGTGCGCAGGAGGCGGCCGCCCGTGAGCCGCCGGAGGTCGTCGGCGGTGAAGGCGGGAGCGTCGGATGCGGAGGGTTGGGCGCCGGCGCGCGGCGGCTGCGGCCCCTCGACGGTCACGACCCGAAGTGTGGCACAGGCACCGGTTCTGGCCCGGACCATCGTGCTCGCATGGGTCGTGCTCGCATGGGTCACGCTCACCGGTCGGACAGCGCCGTGGTCGTGCCCGTAGTCTCGAGCGGCGCCAGCAGGCCGGGCGTGGTGACCGCGTCCGTGGCGACGCGCCGGAAGAGCTCCGTGGAGTTGATCGGGAGGATCAATTGGCCGAGCGGGTTGCGGAGCGGCCGCGCTTCGGCGATGCGCACGGCGATGATCAGGTCCGGGTGGCCTTCCTGGCGACCTATGAACCCGATGCACGAGAAGTTGTAGGTGTTGGAGCGCCAACGCTTGTGCTCGTTATCCCATACCTGCGCGGTGCCCGTCTTGCCGCCGATCCAGTAGCCCGGAACCTGCGACTTGGCGATGTTCCACGGGCTCTTCATCACGTGCTCCATGAGCCCGGCAAGCGCGGGGCTCATGCCCGGATCGATGACCGGCGCGCCGTTGGTGCGGCTGATCGTCTGGGCGCCGAGACCGGCCACGACGTGGGGATGGACGAGCACGCCGCCGTTGACAAGAGCGGCGTACGCGGCGGCGAGCTGGATCTGGGTCACCGCGACCCCCTGCCCGAACGAGCCGTTCGCAAGGTCGATCTCGCGCCACTTCGTGATCGCGGGGTCATTGACGAGGCCGCGCACCTCGCCGGAGACGTCGATGCCCGTCGGGGCCCCGAAGCCGACGCGCCGCCACGCCTCGTGGAGGATCATCGCCGCTTCGGCGCGGGTGGGTGCTAGGCCGAACGCGACCTTCGCCGCGACGATGTTTCGTGAGTAGCCGATGGCATCCTCGAGCGACATCTTGCCCATGGCCTTGTTGTCAGAGTCGGAGATTCGGGCCTTGCCGCCGTCGAGCTTCATCCGGCCGGTGTCGTTGTAGACCGTCTTGAGCGTGGTCGTCTTCTGTTCGAGGGCGGCCAGGACGGTGAACATCTTGAACACGGAACCCGGTTCGTAGACCTGCGATACCACCGGGTCCTGAAAGCGCGAGTTGTCCGCCGTCGCGACCGCGGCGTAATCGTTCGCGTCGTACGACGGGTAGGTCGCCTGCGCATAGATCTCGCCGGTCAATGGATCCATCACGACCGCCGAGACGGACTGGCCCCCGTCGGCGATGCTCGCAGCCATGACTTCCTGCTCGAGTGCGAGCTGGAGGCCGGCGTCGATTGTCAGCCGGATGTCCTCGCCGGGCACACCTGGCTCGACGGTCCGCTCGGTCTCGGCGATCGGCTTCCCCTGCGCATCCCGGTCCGCCTCGATGACCTTCGGCTCTCCGGAAAGCACGTCCTGGTAGAACTGCTCGACACCGTACTGGCCGTCGCCCTCGCGGTTGACGAAGCCGATCAGGTGGGCGGCGAGCGTGCTGTCCGGACCTCCCCCGCCCTGCGGGTAGCTGCGAACAGAATCCGATTCGAAGCTGATGCCGTTGATACGGGCCTCGCGCGCCGCGCTCTCGATCGTCTGAGACTGCTCGGGCGCCAGGTCCTTCGCCATCACGAGGTACGGCTTGCCCGTCTCGAGGCGCGTCTGGATGGTTGCCGCGGCCTCCGGATCAAGGCCCAGCTGGATCGTCAGGAAGCTGACCATCTTGGCGCGGTCCAGGGCGGTCATGTGCTCCGCCGACACGATCAACCGATCGCGCATCACGCTTGCCGCCAGGACGACGGTGCCGCTTCGGTCGTAGATCTGGCCGCGCCGGCTCGGCACCGTTGCGCGGTAGTAGATCTGGCGGCGGGCGCTCTCGACGAGCTGGTCGCGCTGCCCGATTTGCCAATAGCCGAGGCGGACGACCAGGGCGCCAGCGACCACGACGAACACGATCAGGAGCACGAACAGGCGGCGCCCCGAATCCGTTCGACCGATCACGGTTCGTCGCTCGCTAGCGGGCGGGGATGAGGAGCGGCGCGCCCAGCTGGCCAAGGCCGGCGTCGAGCGCCTGCTTGCGGATCGCGGGTTCGCTGCGCAGCCTCACCACGTCGGACGTGAGGTCCTGACGGATCGCCTCCAGCCGCTCGTGCTCGGAGACCAGGCGGACGATGTCGTAGCCCGTGGCCGCGACACGCACGCTCTGGCTCAGCGACAGGAACGCGGCGCTGAACACGATCACGATCGCCGCCAGGGCTATGCCGATCGACGACGGGCGGGCGCGAGGGCGACCGGCGGCCGCGGTGCGGCGTGAGCCGGCGGCATGCGTCGCACGGGCCGCGCTTGTCGCGCGAGCCTGCGGTCGGGATGGCGCCTCGTCCGCGTCGGCGCGGCCAGCGCGATCCCGCCTCGGGCTGAGTGCGTCGAGGCCCAATGGCAGCGGCGCGCGTCGGCGGGCGCCCTCGTAGACCGCCATCAGTCGGCGAAGCCGTACGGCGGTTCGCTCGACGGGGCGTCGAGGTAC
>JBDSZH010000119.1:0-7954 GCA_039925225.1 Candidatus Limnocylindrales bacterium
CGGCGAGCAGGTCACGGCGTGACATCGCCACATCGCCCTCGGCTGCCAGGGCTTCGGCGTAGTGAAGCCGCGCTCGGGCGCTCTCGTACGGGAGGTCGTTCGTCTGCCACAGCCGCCACGACTGGCCAAGCATGGGTGATGCCTCCGACGGCTTGTCCTGGCCAAGCAGCAGTTCCCCGCGGGCGGTCATCGCGCCCGCCTGGAACAGCGGGCGGTCGAAATCAACAGCGATTGTCTCGAGCTCCTCTACGGCCTGCCGTGCCGTCTCAAGGTCGCCTGCCGCGAGGGCAATGTCGACCTGCGCGGGCAGCAGGCGCGCCCGCGTCGCCCGATCCGCTGCTCCGCCGCCGGCCGTCGTCGCCGCAAGCGCCCGGGCGATGGAGCGACCGGCATCCACCACCTCGCCGCGCGCCAGCTGCAGGACCGCGAGGCCGGGCATGGCGTCGTGGCCGCCCTCGTATGCCTGGTCGAACGCATCTGCGGCCGCTTCGAGGTCGCCCATCCGAAGACGGACCTCGCCAATCTGGTACTGCGCCCAGCCGATCGAGTCCAGCAGCTTGAATCGCCGTAGCTCGTCGCACGCCAGCCGAGCTTCCTGCTCCGCCTCGGCCCACTGGCCGTTGAGCATCTTCAGCTCCGCGCGGTGGACCCGGCAGATGCCCGGGTAGCCGCCCGCCCCGTTGCGGCGCATCCAGCGCTCGCCCTCGCCGGCCCACTGCGCCGCCCGACCCAGATCGCCGATGTTCCGGCAGGCCGCGATCGTGTTGCAGTAGACATCACTGGCGACTCGCAGGTCCAGCTTGCTGGAGGACGCGGCTGCGGCAGCCTCATCGATCGAGGTCAACCCCGCCTTCCAGTTTCCGCCGAACAGTTGGCCCGTCCCCTTGAAGCTCATGGCCAGGTACAGCCAATCGCTGGCGCCGACGCGGCGCGCCATGTCCATGGCTCGTTCCGCGAGTTCGACCCCCTCATCCAGCTTGCCGGACATCAGAGCGAACAGGGCCTGGAAGGCCGCGAACCGCGCGTGGCCTTCGCTCTCGGGCTCCTCCGCGAGCAGCCGCTCCGCCTGCCCGAGCCAGCCGCCCCCCACGGGACCGGCGAGTCCGCGGAACGCCTGATAGGCGAGGGTCATGGCCACGCGCGCGGCATCAAGCCGATGCCCTGCATCGTTGAACCCGGTGAACGCCCGCTCGAGCGCCTCGTTCGACTCGTCGGGGTGTCCCGTCCACCACGAGGCCGTGCCAAGAAGCTCGAGGTCGTCGGGTGAGAGGCCGAGGTCGCCATCGGCCGCGGTGAATATGTCGATCGCCTCTGCCCAGGCGTGCCGCCTGAAGGCGTCCCGGCCACCCTCGAGTGAGTCGATCATGGGTCGCGTCCACCGGTGGGAGAGGGTCGCTGCATGCAACCTGCCGCCGATTATCCGCCTCCTGTTCGTGGGCCGTCGACACCGGGCCCCGGCGGCGCAGACGCCGGTCAGAACGAGGGCGGCGTGATGCAGAACAGGACGCGCGCGACGCCCGGTCCCGGATTCGTGTTTCGATGGGGGACCCGCGACGAATGCGTGACCGCGTCCCCGGCGTCGAGGCGGTAGTGCTCCGGCCCGACCCACAGGTCCAGCGAGCCCTCGAGGACCACGACGACTTCCTCGTCCGAATCGTGGGTGTACGGCTCGTCGCCGGTGCCGCCGCCCGCCTCGATCGTCGACATGATCACCTGCAGCCGCCCGTCCGTGGCGCGGGTGAGGAACTCGTCGACTGCACCAAGGCCCTGGTAGACGACGCGACGCCGGTCGCCGACACGGACAAGCGAGCCGGCGCGTTCGTCCACCACGAATAGCTCCGCGATCGACTGGCCGAGAGCGCGTGCGATTCGCTGGACGGACGCGATCGAAGGGGATGCAACGCCGCGTTCGACCTGCGAAAGAAAGCTCTCGGTCACGCCGGCCTCCGCGGCGAGCTGCCGGAGAGTCTCGCCGCGAGAAAGGCGGAGGGCACGGATCCGAGCCCCGAGATCGATCTCGACGGGAGCCGTGGGCGGTGCGGCGCCGAGCTGCACGTCGCCTGATTGACGAGGGCCGGCGGACGGGCTGCGGTCAAGTGTAGTTTCGGTCCCCGGTCGAACAGCCATCGCGTATTGAAGTATAGCTTCAGCCCCGTTGACGAACCAGCGTTCACTTCCTACGATGCGGCGATCCGGCTGAAGTGCCACTGCAGCTCAGTTGGCATCCCCGGCGGCCGGCGAGGAGGAGAGTCAATGCGTTCGCGCCCCGAGACCCTGCTTCGCGCAGCGGTCGTCATGTGCGTCATGGCCCTGATCGCGGCGTGCGCCGCGCCGGGCTCGAGCACTTCACCAACAGGGGGGCCTGCGACGGCCGGCCCGGCGACCCCAGGACCGACCACGGCCCCCGCCACCGAGACCCCACCCGACCAGGTGACCGGCGAGCTCCTCGTTCTGGACTGGACGGGCTACGACGCCGCGGACTTCTGGATCGACTTCAAGAACAAGTACGCGAACGCTACCGCAACCTTCGAGTTCGGGGGCTCCGACGCGGACATCTACGGGAAGATGAAGGCCGGCAGCCAGGCCGACGTGTTCCACCCGTACACGGGCTGGCTCCAGTTCTACGTTGACGAGGGCATGGTCGAGGAGATCGACACGACCAAGCTCAAGAACTGGGACAAGGTGCCGGACTCGTTCAAGGCCCTCGGCCAGTTCAACGGCAAGCAGTACTTCATCCCATGGGATTGGGGGTTCAGCTCGATCCTGTATCGGACGGACCACATCGCGACGGTCGACAGCTGGTCGGTCCTGCTCGATCCGAAGTACAAGGGCCACCTCTCGATGTGGGACGACGGCCCGGGCGCCGTCACCGTTTCCTCGTACATCCATGACTACGACGAAACGTCGATCACAGACGCGCAGCTGGCGGCAATCAAGGCCGAGTGGACGGCCCAGGCACCGCTCAACAAGACGTACTGGGCGGCCGAGACCGACCTGATCCCGCTCGTCCAGTCGGACGAGGTCTGGGCGGCCTATGCCTGGCAGGGCGCCTACGCCACACTGCTTGGTCAGGGCGTGCCGGTCGCGTACGCCAACCCCAAGGAGGGGCGCAACTCGTGGGTGGGCGTGTACGGCATCCGCAAGGGGACGCCGAACCTGGACCTGGCACTCCGCTTCCTCGACGAGAAGCTCGCCGACGCGACCAGCACGAACTTGCCGGCCCTGTACTACTACGGCAGCGCGAACAGCGACGTCATGGGCGCGATCACGGATGCAAGCCTGAAGGCCGCGTTCGGGATCGACGACCCGTCGATCCTCAAGACGACCAACTTCACGCCGAATCTCACCGCCGAGCAGCGCGACGCGTGGACGGCGATGTGGACCGAGGTGAAGGCCGCGCAGTGAGCGACCGGGCCTGCGCCCGGCGCGACCGCTCGACTCGAGCGTGACCGTCGGCGCCGGCTCGAATCCAGGCGCTCCCACGGGGCTGGGCGTTCGTCCATCGCGGGCGCCCGACCCGCGGCGGCTGACGTTCCTCGCGCTCGCGCTGCCCGCCGTGGCGGCGCTGGCGCTGTTGATCGTCGTCCCGCTGCTGTTCATGGTCGCCCTGAGCTTCCGGCCGGATCTCCGCGGTGAACTCCTCTCGCCGTTCGTGCCCACGCTCAAGCACTACGAACAGGTCGCCGAGACGTTCAGCTACTGGCGCCTGCTCGGCATCTCGGCGGGCATGGCGGCCATCGTCGCCTTCGTGGCCACCGCAGCCGCTTTCCCTCTTGCGTACTTCCTCGCCTTCCGCGCCGGCCGCCGTGCTGGCCTTTACCTGATCCTCCTGCTCGTTCCGTTCTGGACGAGCTACCTCCTCCGCGTGATGGCCTGGAAGCTCATGCTCGGCACAGAGGGTGTGATCAACTCCGGTCTCTCGTCGCTGGGGCTGATCGACGAGCCGCTCGACGCGCTCCTGTACAACCGGAACGCGGTCGTGGTGACCCTGATCTACGTCTGGATCCCGTTCGCGACGCTGCCGATCCTCGCCGTCCTCGGTCGCATCGACATTCGGCTCCACGACGCGGCCGCGGACCTGTACTCGAGTCCGTGGCAGCAGTTCCGACGCGTCACCCTGCCACTCGCCGTGCCCGGTCTCGCCGCCGCGTTCCTCATGGTGTTCATCCCGACCGTCGGCGAATACGTCACACCGCTGCTCGTGGGCGGGACGGGCGGCTCGATGTTCGGCAACATCATCCAGGACTTCTTCGTTCGCGCAGCGAACTGGCCGCTGGGGGCGGCGCTGTCGGTGATCATGCTGGCGACAACGCTCGTGCTCGTAGTGGTAGGACTGCGGATCGTCAAGCCGAGGCGGCTCCTCGGCATATGAGCACGGGTCGCCGGCCGCGCTCCGGCTTGCCGCGACCACGCCTGCCGGCCCTGCGCGGTTTCTACTGGCTGATGCTCGGGCTGCTGTACCTCCCGATCGTCCTGCTGTTCGTGTTCTCGTTCAACTCGAATACGACGCTCTCGTTCCCGCTGCGCGGCTTCACGACGGACTGGTACGAGAAGCTGTTCGCCACGCCCGCGCTGCTCGGGTCGATCAGGAACAGCCTGACCGTCGCCGTCGGGAGCAGCGTCGCGGCAACAGTGCTCGGTACGATGCTCGCGATCCTGCTCAGCCGCTTCAACTTCCGCGGCCGCAACCTCGTGGCGGGCCTCGCGATCCTGCCACTGCTCGTGCCGTACGTGGTCCTCGCGGTCGCCTTGCTGGTCCTGTTCACGGTGCTGGGGGTGGACCGATCGTTGCTGACCGTCGGGGTGGCGCACTCGATCGTGGCGCTGCCGTACGCGACGCTGATCGTTCTGGCGCGGCTGATCGGGTCCGAGCCGCAACTCGAGGATGCGGCGATGGACCTTGGCGCGACCTACCCGGGGACGCTTCGCCTGGTCGTGGTGCCGATGGCCATGCCTGCCATCGTCTCGGCGTGGATCACCGCGTTCACGGTCTCGTTCGACGAGTTCGCGCTCGCGCTCTTCCTTGCCGGCCGAGATCAGACCTTCCCTGTGTACCTCATCGGCCAGCTCCGGTTCGCGCAGTCCCTCCCGATCCTGATCTCGGCCGCGGTGCTGCTCATGACGGGGACGCTGACGCTGATCGTGATCGCCGACCGCATCCGCAGACGCTGACGATGCCTGGCCATCGAACGCCGCCCCGCGAGCCCTTCCCGCTCCACAACGTCGACAGCTCCCACCGCCGGACTGCCTCGCAGGCCGCCGGGCTCACGCTCGGCGCCGCGGTCCTCGCGTTCGACTGCCCGCCGACGCCCAGCGCCGGCACCTTGACCCGGCGTCGTGCCAGATTCCACTCCCCGTAGCACGCGGCGAACCTTGCGCGACCCCAACTGCGCAGGTCGTGCTCAAGCCAGCGTCGCGATCGTGCCAGCTGCTTCCCACCGTCCACGTATGGCAGGGCCTACCCCCTCCGATCGAGCCTCAGGCCATCCGGCCTGACGTCTGGCAGGAAAGGCCGCGATGGCCGAAGGCCGGACCGCGTCCGGAAGCGCTGACGATCCCGACGTTCAGGCGGCGGGGACGGCCTCGGGCATGCGGATGCCCGCCTCCGAGGCGAGGAGCTCCGCCTTGTCCGTGCGCTCCCAGGGCAGGTCGAGATCCAAGCGCCCGAAGTGGCCATACGCGGCGGTCTGCTTGTAGATGGGACGGCGGAGGTCCAGCGCCGAGATGATCGAGGCTGGGCGCAAGTCGAAGTTGCGCTTGATGAGCGCGAGGATCTCGTCATCCGGCAGCTTGCCTGTGCCGAACGTCTCGATCGAGAGGGAGAGGGGCTGGGCGATCCCGATCGCATAGGCGACCTCGAGCTCGAAGCGGTCCGCGATCCCGGCCGCGACCACGTTCTTGGCAACCCACCGCGCCGCGTACGCGCCGGAGCGGTCCACTTTCGTGGGGTCCTTGCCGGAGAAGGCGCCGCCGCCATGGCGGGCCATGCCCCCGTACGAGTCGACGATGATCTTGCGGCCCGTCACGCCCGCATCGCCCATCGGCCCGCCGACCACGAACCGTCCCGTGGGGTTGACGTGCATGATCGGGTCCTTGGTCCGCAGCTCACGCGGGATCGCGGGCAGGATCACGGCCTCGGACAGGTCGTCCTGCAATCGATCGATGCGGACGTCCGGATCGTGCTGCGCGGACACCACCACCGTGCGCACGCGAACCGGCACACCGTGGGAATACTCGACGGTCACCTGCGTCTTGCCGTCCGGGCGGAGGTAGGGCAGCTGGCCGGACTTGCGCGCCTCGGCGAGCCGGCGGGCCATGCGGTGCGCGAGCGCGATCGGCAGTGGCATGAGCTCCGGCGTCTCCCGGCAGGCAAAACCGAACATCATCCCCTGGTCGCCGGCGCCGAGCTCGTGGACGTCGATCGCCTCGCCGCGCACCTCCAGCGCCGAGTCGACGCCCATCGCGATGTCCTTGGACTGCTCCTTGATGGAGATCAGCGTGCCGCACGTCTCGTAGTCGAAGCCATACTCGCTGCGCGTGTAGCCGATGTCGCGAACAGTCTCGCGGACGACTGCCTGGAAGTCCACGTAGGTGGAGGTCGTGATCTCGCCGATCACAATGACGAGCCCGGTTGTGGTGGCCGTCTCGCACGCGACCCTGGCGTCCGGATCGTCCCGAATGATCGCGTCGAGGATCGCGTCGCTGACCTGGTCGCAGAGCTTGTCCGGGTGGCCTTCCGTGACCGATTCAGAGGTGAACAGGTACTCGGGCGCGTCAACGATGCTGGTCAAGAGAACCTCATTGGCTGATCCCGGCGAGGTTACCACCGGGCAGCTGCCACCTCCCCTGGCACGAACGTACCGCCACCCCCGCCTATGCTCCGGGCGATGGCGATCCCCGATCCTGAACCCCTCGATGCGGCCGACCCGCTCGCGCATTTCCGCTCCCGGTTCATGCCGGTCGAGCCAGGGCTCGTGTACCTGGACGGCAACTCGCTCGGACGACCGACCAGGGCGTCGATCGAGCGAGTCACGGCGCTGACTGAGGCCTGGGGACAGCGCCTCATCCGGGGCTGGGACGAGGGCTGGCTGGAGCTGCCGCTGGTCGTGGGTGACCAGCTTGCGACGGGCGTCCTCGGGGCCGAGCCGGGCACCGTCGTCGTCACCGATTCGACGACCGTCAACCTGTACCGCCTCGCCGTGGCCGCCCTGGACGCCCGCCCCGGGCGCCGTACCCTCGTCATCGAACGCTCCGAGTTCCCGACGGATCGGTATGTCGCGGAGGGACTGGCACGGGAGCGCGACCTCGAGATCCGTTGGCTGGACGGCGACCCGGTCGAGGGCATTGCAACCGACGCGGTCGCCGCGTCGCTCGGCGCGGACACCGCCCTCCTCATCCTGTCCGCCGTGAACTACCGCTCGGGGACGATCGTCGACACCAAGGCAGTGACCGAGGCTGCTCGCGCGGCGGGCGCGCTCGTCCTGTGGGACCTCTCGCACGCGGCAGGCTCGATCCCTTTGAACCTTGCCGCAAACGGCGTCGATCTCGCGGTGGGATGCACCTACAAGTTCCTGAACGGCGGTCCCGGCGCACCTGCGTTTCTCTTCGTCCGGCGCGAGCTCCAGGACGAGCTCCGCCCGCCTATCCAGGGCTGGTTCGCGCAATCGGAGCAATTCGAGATGGGGCCCGCATTCCGACCGCGCCAGGGGATCGGCGGCTGGCTCACCGGGACACCCGGGATTTTTGGGCTGACCGCCGCCCAGGCGGGCATCGAGCTGGTGGCCGAGGCCGGCATCGACGCGATCCGCACGAAGGGCATCGCGCTCACGGAATACGCGATCGCGCTCGTCGACGAGTGGCTCGTGCCTTTGGACTGCACCTTGGGCGCGCCCCGCGACGCCGCCCGTCGCGGCAATCAGCTCTCGATCCGCCACCGCGATGCACGCCGCCTCAC
>JBDSZH010000120.1:0-20682 GCA_039925225.1 Candidatus Limnocylindrales bacterium
AGGTGGAGAGCTGGCCCTCGAACCGGAACACCGACGCGTGCGCCACCGGGATCCCGGCCGCGACGGCGGCGTCGTTGAGCAGGTAGCGCGTCTCGAACGTGTCGGTGCCATCGAGGATCACGTCGTATCCCGCGATGAGCCGCTCCACGTTGTCCGCGAGGAGCATCTCGTCGTAGGTGACGACCCGCACGTCCGGGTTGAGCGCCTCGATCGTGCGGCGGGCGGAATCGACCTTCTTGTGACCGAGCCGCTCCGTGGAGTGGATGACCTGGCGCTGGAGGTTGCTGACCTCGACGACGTCGAAGTCGACGATGCCGAGGGTGCCCACGCCGGCCGCAGCGAGGTACAGGGCGGACGGGCTGCCGAGCCCGCCAGCGCCGACGATCAGCACCATCGACTCGAGCAGCTTCGCTTGGCCGTTGGTGCCCACCTCCGGGATCAGCAGGTGCCGGCTGTAGCGTGACTGCTGGGCCGGGGTGAGCGTCGCGGGCGCCTCGATGGGCAGGCCCGCGGCGTCCCACGCGAGGATGCCGCCGGCCATGTTCACCACGTCGCCATAGCCGAGCTGCTGGAGCAGCTGCGTGCCCAGACCGGAGCGGGCGCCGCTGCGGCAGTACACGACGATCGGTGTGTTGCGGTCCGGCACGGCCGCCGCGATCTCGTCGGCGAGGACGGCGCGCGGGATGAACAGCGAACCTTCGATGTGGCCCGCGTCCCACTCGACCTGCTCGCGCACGTCGATGAGGGTGGAGCCGGCTGCCTTCGCCTGTTGCGCGGCGTGGACGTCGATCTCGCGGATCGCCATCACGCCACACCCTTGGAGCTGGTTGTGGAATCGGCGGCAAGATCGCCGAGTCGGAGAGTCATCGATCGTTGTCCTTGAGCTGCGGGGTGGTGTTGGGCGAGCGCGCCGAAGCGCGAGGGTCGCGAGTCTGCCGGCGTCAGGCCGGCGACTGACACCTGCAGCGGTCCAACCGATCGATCGCGGTCACGCCTGACCTGCCGGTTCGGGCGCTGGCTCGAGTGCGCCCTGAAGTGTTTCGAGCGAGAGCATCGCGCACTTCATCCGCGCGGGGCTGATGTCGATGCCGAGCATGTCCAGCACGTCCTGCGAACGCATCGCGGACGCGGCATCCACGCCCTTGCCCTTGATCTCATCGGTCAGCAGCGAGGCAGATGCCTGGCTGATCGCGCAGCCGCGGCCGGTGAAGCCGACGCCGTCGATAACGCCCCCGCGCACGCGCAGCTGGAGCGTGATCCGATCACCGCACAGGGGGTTGGCACCCTCCTGCGAGAGCGTCGCCCCATCCAGCACCCCGAAGTTGTGAGGTCGCCGGTAGTGCTCGAGGATGTAGTCGCGATACAGGTCGTCCATGGGCGAAGGGGAGTCTACCGCCTCGGCTCAATCCCTACCAACGGCCTCGGGATTATGGAAACCGCCAATATCGGCGGATCATGGGGGGCGCCAGGCGGTCGGGCGGCGGGCACCGGCCGAACGCAAGATGCCGAGCGGTTGCGGCGTCGTCTCTCGACGCCGCAAGATCCGTGCTATATCGTCTCACGACATAGCGCGCAGTACGAGGAGGTCCGGAGCTGGTCAGGAGAGGCGGTCGCGGGTATCGGGCGGCATGGGCCGTACTCCGGCTCGTCGGGGCGCGCGCGCGCCGCCGACGAAGTGCGGCGGCGCTTGTCGCCCTGTCCGTCGCTGGGTCGATCGTCGTTCTTGGTTCGCTGCTCGGGGTCGGCATCGTCACGGAGGACCTCGCCACGCGGCGCGCCCTCGCGGATCTTGCCCCGCCCGACCGGTTGATCGGGGTGCACCGCTTCACCGACGATGGCTTCGACTCCGACGCGTCCGACACGATTGCCCGGGAGGCACTCCAACCCGTCGCCGATATCACCGAGCCGATCTTCTCGGTACGGATGTACCAGCCGCCGCTGGACCCGATTCGGATCCTCCTCATGGACGGGGTCACAGCTTGGGTGGCAATCACCGAGGGCCGCAGCCCGGCGCCCTGCGCCGGCCGATCAACGTGCGAGGCGCTTCGGATTGGGCCGGAACCTCTGTTCGACGGAACCGGGAATGTGGGAACGTCGGTCGAACTGGGCGGCGTCCGGCTCGACATCGTCGGCGTCGCGACGCCCTCGTCAGATCTGCCACTGGCGACGATCCAGCCGGACGGCCCCCTCCTGCTGCTCGTCGAGGGCCTTTCGGGGATCGACGAATCAGCGGGGCTCCTGGCCGTTCCGCGAACCGTGTTCTGGCTCGCCCCGATCAACCCGGGGCAGCTTCACAGTTGGACGCTCGCGGATCTTGGCGAGCGCATCAACGGCGTCGAGCGCGCGCTCGCGCCAGCCGGACAGTCGTACCTGCTGACGACGCCCAAGTCGACGCTCGATGCGGTGCACACGCGCGCGCAGGTCGCGATCGGGCGCCTCGTGTTCATCAGCTCGCTGATCGTTGGGGTGCTCCTCGCGTTCGCGGCTTTCGCCGCTGCGATCGAGCGCTCCGACGTTGAGCTGGAGGACCGCAGGCTCCGCGCCGCCGGCGCGTCCCGGCCAGCGCGCCTGCTGTTCATCGCGGGCGAGGCCCTGGTTCCAGCGATCGCCGGAGCGATCGTCGGCGAACTGGGTGCCGCGCTTGCGGTTGGGCTCGTTGCCTCGGCGCAGGGCGCGCCGGTCGATGTCGTGCTCGGGCTCGCATTGCTGCAGCCGGCGGGCATCGGCCTGACCGTCCTGCTCGTGGGCTTGGCGCTGGTCGCCATCGTCCTCGGCATCCATCCCGCGGCGGGGCGCCTCCTCCAGGCGCGCGTGGTCATCGCCGCGGTCGTGCCCGTGGGCCTGATCCTGGCCTGGCAACGGATCTCAGCAGGGCCGCTATCGCCGGCTCAGCTCGCCGCCGACGCGACCTCCCCGTCCTCAGCGCTCGTGCCCGGTGTGCTCGGGCTGTCGGTGATCCTCGGCAGCCTGCTGGTTCTGCCGCCGCTCCTGCGCGGCCTGGCGCGGATCACCCGTCGGGCGCCGATCGGCATTCGGTTGGCCGCGATCTCCGTTGCGCGCGAACCGCTCCGGCCCGCCGCAGTGATGACGTTGCTCGCGTTCAGCGTCGGCGCCGTCGTCTTCGGACAGGTGTATTCCTCGACGCTCCGGCAAGGCGGCATCGACCAGGCCGCATTCCTCGCGGGCCTCGACGTTCGAGGGCAGAGCCTCGGCGAGGAAGCGCCCTTTGCGCTGCGAGTCGTCCCGCTGCTCCGTGCGGGCCAGGTCGGCACGGACGTCAAGGTCGTGCCCATGATCGTGCACGGCGGCGAGACAGCAACGCATCGGATTCTCACGCTGGCGGGCATCGATGCGACGGCGATCCCGGAGCTCAAAGGCTGGCGGTCCGACTTCTCGACGACACCGGCGGCGGAGCTCGGCCGTGCGCTCAAGCTCGATGGCGAATGGCAGCTTGTCGGGCACCCGCTTCCTTCCGGCGTCCGCGAGATCGTCCTCGATGTCGACTACGTCGGTGACCCGATCCAGCTGGTCGTTGTGGTCGAGGAATCCGACGGTGCAGTTCGCTATATCGACCTCGGCGAGCTCGTCCCGGGTCGACAGGTGATGCGTGCGGCGCTGTTCGACGAGCGCGAACTCGACGGCCTCCCGTCCGGAGAACCGGCGGGTTGGCGTGTACTCGGGCTGTTCGCAGCCAACGGCGGCGATGCTCGCGACGGCGGCCCGGCGCAGGGCCAGCGCCAGCAGGGGGAGGCGACGATAAAGGGGCTCGCGCCGGTCGTAGATCCCGCAATACCCGTCTCCCTCAATGTGGCCGGCCTCTCGCCGCAGTTCATTCGTCCGCCGGCGCGAACGGACGGACTTGTGCTGCCAGCACTCGTGAGCCCCGATCTGGCTGCCGACGTCGATGCCTCCGGCGTCCTGGACATCCTGATCGAGCACGTTCTCCAGCTCAGGGTCCGTCCGGTTGCGGTCACGACGCACTTTCCGACGCTCGGGCTCACCGGCGTGGTGGTGATGGATCTGGCACCGCTCCAGCTCGCCATCAACTCCCGGTATCCGGGCGCCGCGCTCCCGAACCAGGTGCTGGTCGGCACGCCCAACGACGTGCGGGCCGCGGAGGTTGTTGCTGCGCTCGAACAGGACCCGTTCCCCTCGATGGTGATCCGGTCGCGCCCGGTCGCGGAAGAGGCGAACCTGACGGACCCATTCGCCATCGGAGTCGTGTGGGCGCTGGCCGTCGGCGCGGTCGCTGGGCTGCTCCTATCGGTAGTGGGCGTGCTCCTGGCCGCGGCATCGGACCTTCGCGACGAGCGCGGAGAGCTTTGGGAGCTCGAGTCCCAGGGCACGACGCCGCGCTCGCTGGTCGGTCTCGTCCTCCTCCGCACCGTGGCCATGTGCGCGATTGGGACCGTCACCGGCATTGCCGCCGGCATCGCGCTTGGCTGGTTCGTCGCGTCGTCCGTTGGCGTCGGCGGCGGTGGAACCGTGCCAATCCCACCGTTGATCCTCGTGGTGCCGTGGGGATTCATCGTCGGTCTGGCCGCGGTCCTCCTCGGCGTGATAAGTCTGACCCTCTTCGTACTCGCGCAACGGCACTTTGCGCGGGCATCCCTCGGGGCGGGGACGCGATGACGCTGGAGCGGGCCGTCGACGCGCGAGGAGTCATGCGCGTCTATCCCGGCGCGGCAGGCAACGTTGCCGCCCTGCGCGGATTGGACATCGAGGTGCGTGCGGGCGAGGTCGTGGCGGTGGTGGGCGCATCCGGGTCTGGGAAGTCGACGCTGCTCCGGATCCTCGCCGGCCTCGACCGGCCATCGGCCGGGAGCGTCGAGTCATTCGGGGTCGCGCTCGAACGGGCGGGTGAGGGCGAGCTCGTCCGCTATCGATCCGGCGTCGGCGTGATCGACCAGCAGTACTGGCGCTCGCTGTCGCCGTACCTGACGGCCCGCGCCGCCGTGGAGCTGCCCCTCCGGCTTCGAGGCTGGAGCCCGAACGAGCGCGCCGCGCGCGCCACAGAGCTCCTGGAGCAGGTTGGTCTCGGGGATCGGGGCGATGCAACGCCGAGCCGGCTCTCCGGGGGCGAGCAGCAGCGGGTCGCGTTCGCGGCGGCGCTCGCGCCTCGACCGCGACTGCTCCTCGCAGACGAGCCGACAGCGGAGCTGGACGAGCGCACCGCCGCGGAGCTGGTGGCGCTGCTCCAGGCACTCGTCCGGCGGGAGGGCGCCACGGCGATCGTCGTCACGCACGACCTCCTCGTCGAGCGGATGGCGGACCGCATCGTCTATGTCCGCGACGGCCGCGCGATCGCGGTGCGCTATGGACCGGACGCCGAGGCCGAGCCGATCATCGATGCCAGTGGCTGGCGCGCGCCCGCACTCCCGCCCCCCGCGCCGCAGATGGCGCCCGTGGAGCCAGCCGTGGGGACGGAACCGGCGGTGGCTTTGGAGCACCTTTCGCGAACGTACGGGACGGGCTCCGGAGCCATCCACGCTGTCCGCGACCTCGATGCGACCTTCGCTACCGGCGGGCTGCACATCGTCACGGGCCCGTCGGGTTCCGGGAAGTCAACGCTGCTGCGCCTCGTGGCGGGCCTTGACCGTCCGACATCGGGCCGTGTCATCACGCTCGGGACGGACCTCGCGGGGCTGGACCGCGAAGCGCTTGCCACGTTCCGTGCCCTCGACGTCGCGTTTTGCCCGCAGGCGCCGCGGCTCGTCCCGTTCCTCAGCGCGCTTGAGAACGTGGAGCTCGCGCTGGCGATCCGGCGCGCCGGCGACACCGCCGCCTCGCGCCGCGAGCGCGCGACCGAGGCACTCGAGGAGGTGGGACTGGCGGATCTCGCCTCCGAGCCGCCGGAAACCCTGTCCGGCGGGGAGCGCGTGCGGGTTGCGATCGCGCGCGCCGTGGCGGCCCGGCCGCGCCTGCTGATCCTGGATGAGCCCACCGCGGCCCTGGATCGCGCGAGCGCCACCTCGCTCATCGCGATGCTCGCCCGACTGGATCGCGCGAAAGTGACGATGCTCGTCGCGACCCACGACCGGGACCTGATCGCCGCCGCCTCCGATCGCCTGGACCTGCGCGACGCCCGCCGCGGTTAGCCCGCTGCCAGCTACGCGGCGGCGAGACCGGCCAGGTACGCATTGATGCTCGGCACGGCCTCC
Organism: Candidatus Limnocylindrales bacterium; assembly: GCA_039925225.1. Classification (GTDB taxonomy): domain Bacteria; phylum Chloroflexota; class Limnocylindria; order Limnocylindrales; family CSP1-4; genus UBA5189. The sequence continues at coordinate 6,162 of JBDSZH010000120.1, forward strand.
AGGACCCGCTTGAAGTAGGCGTCGACCTCGCGCATCGCGTCCGACCTCGCCTCCTCCAGATCCGCGGATCGGCCTTCGCTTTCCACGTCGTGGCTGAAGGCATCGCGCAGCCGCAGGAGTCGCCGGACCATCTCCTCCTCGGCCGGCCCCTCCAGGGCGCCGATCGCGGACATGATCAGGCCGTCGAACTCGGCGACCATCGCCTCCGTGCCGAACGAGCTGTCGTCGCCAGCGGACGCCTCGTCGAGCGTGCGCAGCAGCGCGGCCACCTGGTACAGCGCGGTCACAGGCTCGTCAAACAGCTCCCGGATGTACGCCGCCTCCGCGTACTGCCCGGTCAGGCGGAAGACGTTGTACAGCCGGCGCGCCGCCTTGCCGTAGTTCGGGTCTTTGGTCGTGTACTTCCAGATCTCGTGGTTGAGCGTCTCGACGTAATCGGCGACCGCGTCGGCACCCATCTCCTTGACGAGCTTTGAGAAGAGCGGGATCGACTCCGTCTCGAGATAGACCTCCTGGAAGTAGCTGTCCAGAAAGCCATCCAGCGGCGTGATCGCGCCGTCGGGTGCCTCCCACGTGACGTCAAGCATGTTCGAGACGTTCACGAGTGCGTGGTCGCTGGAATCCTCGATCACCCAATCCAGCTTGCACCAGCCCGGGTCCAGCGCGGCGTCGTCCCACCAAAGCGCGGCCTCGGTACCGTCCGCGGCGCGAAAGGCGATGCCGCCGGTCTCGACCTGCGCCGGCGTCCACGACACCGGCGTGCCCCGCTTGACCGGCGCACCATCGAGGGAGCCATCAATCGGCCAGTTGCCGAACTTGACCTCCTGGAGCCGGTGGCCATCGCCGCGCATGGTTGCCAGCGCCTTGTCCCGCATCACCGTGGCGAGAACGTGGCATGCCTCATCGCGCGTATCAGCCTGGATATGGACGCGCTCGAAGAAGTCCGCGTCGGCGGGGAAGCGCTGGATCCGGGCTTGGGCCGCGGAGCCTGACAGCGCGAGTGCGGTCATGACCCGCGGCGGCTCGTCCACGAACCCGACGATGAGCGCCATCCTGCGAAAGCGATCGAGGCCGGTCGCGTCGAGGTCCGCCATCGTCACCCGGTGCCCGTAGACGCCGGTGTGCATATCCACGGTGACGTTGCCGATGGAATCGTCGGAGACCGCGTCGATCCAGCGCTCGGCCTCGGCCTCATCGATCTCGACGCCGAGTGCCTTCGCGGTTTCGACTACCTGCGCGGTCGCGGCCTCCAGGTCGTCCAGAGCCGAAGTTTCATCACGCACGGCCGTAGTGTGAAGCCGGCGGCCGGCTATCGCCGATGGCAATATCCGTGGCATATAAAATGGTAGGATCATGCCATGCGCACAACCATCGACGCAGCTGGGCGAATCGTCGTCCCGAAGGCCATCCGCGAGGAGCTCGCGCTGTACGGCGGGCAGGAGCTCGAGGTGACGGCCGTCGACGGCCGCATCGAGATGGAGATTCCCCAGACGCCGATGCATCTCGAGGAACGCGGGGGGATCCTCGTCGCAGTGCCGGACGTTCCCGTGCCTCCGCTCACCGCCGAGATGGTTCGGGAGACGCTCGAGAAGGTCCGACGTTGATCGCCGTCGATTCGAGCGTCGTCATCGCCGCGTTCGCGACGTGGCATTCCGCGCACGATGAGGCCGCGGAGATCATCCGGGGCGGGCCGGAGCTGCCCGCCCACGCCGGCCTGGAGTCGTACTCGGTCCTGACTCGGCTTCCGGAGCCGACGCGGGCGAGCCCTGACTTGGCCCGTGCGTTCCTCGAGCGGGCATTCCCGAGAGGCTGGCTGGTTCCCCTCGAGGGGACCCTGCCCGGACTCGTCGCGGAGTTCGCCCGGGTCGGGATCGCCGGAGGCGCGACCTGGGACGGGCTGATTGCGGCGACGGCGCGCGCCGCTGGAGCAACCCTCGTCACCTGCGACCGCAGGGCGCGGCCGGTGTACGAGCGACTTGGCGTGTCGGTGCGATTCATCGGCTGAGATGCGGCTCAGCCGAAGATTCGCTTCACCTCGTGAAGCCCGGCGACCAGCGCATCGATGTCCGCATAGGTCGTGTACACGTTGAAACTGGCGCGGGCGGTCGCGGCGAGCTCCAGTCGCTCGTGCAGCGGCATCGTGCAGTGGTGGCCGGCGCGGACGGCAACCCCGGATCGATCGAGGACCTGGGCGACATCGTGCGGGTGGACGCCTGGGAGGTTGAACGGAATCACGCCACAGCGGATCCCCGCGTCCAGCGGGCCGTACAGCTCCAGGTCCGGGTGCTCGCGCATGAGGGCCGCCAGCGCGTATGTCAGCAGCTCTTGCTCGTGCACTTGGACGCGGTCCATGCCGAGGCACATCAGGTACTCAGCCGCAGCCCCAAGGCCGATCGCGGCCGCGACGTCCGGCGTGCCCGCCTCGAACTTCCACGGGATCGAGTTCCACTCCGACCGGCGGAGATGAACCTCGCGGATCATGTCGCCGCCGGCCATGAACGGCGGCATGGCCTCGAGCAGCTCGCGCCGCGCCCAGAGCGCGCCGGACCCGGTGGGCCCGAGCATCTTGTGGCCGCTGAACGCGTAGAAGTCGGCGCCGATCGCCTGGACGTCCACGGGCACGTGCGGCACCGCCTGTGCGCCGTCGATGAGGACGAGCGCGCCTGCCTCGTGGGCAAGCCGGGTCATCTCGATGACCGGGTTGATCGTGCCCAGCGTGTTCGAGACGTGGGTGAAGGCGACGAGCTTCGGCTTCAGCCGAAGGAGGACCTCGAAGACGTCTTGGCGCAGGATGCCGTCGTCGGTGATGGGAATGAACTCGAGGTCTCCGTCGCGCTCCTGCGCGAGGAGCTGCCAGGGCACGAGGTTCGCGTGGTGCTCCATCTCCGTGAGCACAATCGCGTCGCCGCGGTCGATGTTCCTCCGGCCCCACGAGTACGCGACCAGGTTGATCGCCTCCGTCGCGTTGCGGGTGAAGATGACCTCGCTGCTCGACGGGGCGTTGATGAATCGCGCCACGGAGGCGCGCGCCGCCTCGTACGACGCGGTTGCCCGCTCTCCGATCTCGTAGATCCCGCGGTGGACGTTCGCGTTGTACTCGCGGTAGTAACCGTCGAACGCATCGATCACGACGGCCGGCTTCTGGCTCGTGGACGCCGAGTCCAGGAAGACGAGCGGATGGCCGTGCGATTCGGTGGCGAGAATCGGGAAGTCCGCACGGACGACCTCGGGGACGAGGCGGCCGTCGTGGATCCGCCCGCCGAAGCCCGCGGACGATGCGGTCTCGGTGGCGCTGGTCGGAGGCGGGACGGTGACGGTCATCGGTCTGTCGGCCCGGCTAGCGGGCGGCCTCCACGGGTTCGGTCGCGTGCTCGCCGGCCGGCGCGCCCAGGTCCGGGCCCTGCGGCACCAGGAGCGCCTCGTCCGGCACGTCCGGGGCCAGCCCGGCCTCGCGCAGGATCGGGCCATAGCCCTCGCTCTCCAGCCGGAGCGCGAGGTCCTTGCCACCGCTCTTGACGATCCTGCCCTGGGCAAGGACGTGGACCACGTCCGGCGTGATGTAGTTGAGGAGACGCTGGTAGTGCGTGATCAGCAGGATCCCGAGGTCCGGGTTCAGCATCGCGTTCACCCCCTCGGCGACGACCCGCAGGGCGTCGATGTCGAGACCGGAATCCGTCTCGTCCAGGATCGCCATCTGCGGCTCCAGCATCGCCATCTGGAGCATCTCCAGGCGCTTCTTCTCGCCACCGGAGAAGCCCTCGTTGACGTATCGAGCCGCGAACGCCTCATCCATCTTCAGGAGGGCGAGCTTGGCCCGCATCTTCTTGCGGAAATCCATCATCGAGACGCCACCCTTGATGGCATCCGTCGGGTCGATGTCGGGGTTCTTGTCGATGCCCTGGAGCTTCGCGTTGAGCGCGCTCCGGATGAAGCTGGCGACGCTCAGGCCGGGGATCGCGGTGGGGTATTGGAACGCGAGGAACATTCCGAGCCGCGCGCGCTTGTCCGGGCTGAGCTTGAGCAGATCGCGGCCGCGCCACGTCACGTCGCCGCCGAGGATCGTGTACGACGGGTGGCCCATCAGCGCGTAGGCGAGGGTCGTCTTGCCAGATCCGTTGGGGCCCATGATCGCGTGGACTTCGCCGGGCCCAACCTCGAGGTCGATGCCCTGGAGGATCTCGCGCTCCGGCGCGCCGGCGGGCGCGACGCGCAGGCCGCGGATGACGAGTCTGTTGTCCGCGTTTGCGGCGGAACCGCTTCCGTTGGTGTGGTCGCTCACGATGCGGTCAAGGCTCCTTCGGGATGGGTGGTCGATGCGGGTTCGACGGTGACAAGGCGCTGCGGGACGAGGTCGGCGAGGGTCACGCCATCGAGCGCGCCCGCGACTGCGTCTCGAACGCGGATCCAGAGCAGGTTGACCGTGCACGACGAGGTCCGATCGCAGGCGAGGTCATGGCCGGGCTCGTCGGTGGCGCAGATCATCGGCGCGAGCGGACCCTCGAGGGCGCGCAGGACCTCGCTCATCGGGATCAGGTGGGGCGGTCGGGCAAGCTCGTAGCCGCCATGCGCCCCGCGGGTGGACACCACCAAGCCGGCATCACGGAGCACGAACGCGAGCTGCTCGAGGTACGCCCTGGGCATGTCCTCGGCGGCGGCGATCTCGGCCAGCGATGCCGGACCGGCCCCGAAGTGGCGCCCCAGCTGCACCATCAGGCGCACGCCGTACTCGCCCTTGGTGCTGAAGGCGACGGCGCCCGTGCCGTGAAACGACGGCCGGTGCGAGGTGGTGGTCGGGGCAGCTGTCGGTGCGGTTTCGACGGAGGTCAGACGACGGTCCTCAATCCCAAGCGATCTTGTCGGGATTAAGTGTACGAATGCCCCCGAAGAGCGTCAATTGACCCACGGGTAGAGGGCGCGGGGCTCGCCGCCCTCCGTGTTGACGATCGAAAGTCCTGCGACGGAGGCGCAGGGTCGACAATTGGGGTGATGCCGAAGAAGAAGTCCTCGCCCGAGCCACAGGAGACTGCGCCCGATCCTCGATCCGGCTCTGTCCCGGCTGGCTTCGACCAGCTGGGGCTCGATCCGCGCCTGCTTGAAAGCCTCGTCGAGCTCGGCTATGAAGAGCCGACGCCGATCCAGCTCGAGGCGATCCCGCCATTGCTCGAGGGGCGTGACCTGCTCGCCGAGGCACCCACTGGTACGGGCAAGACCGCGGCGTTCGCGCTGCCGATGCTTCAGCGCCTGGCCGCGTCACCGGCCATTGATGGCGCCCGCGCCGGCGGTAACGTCGCCGGTCTTGTGCTCGTGCCAACGCGTGAGCTCGCGATGCAGGTGTCGGAGGCGATCCATCGCTACGGCGCGCGTATCGGCACACGCGTGTTGCCGATCTACGGCGGCCAGCCGATCGGCGTCCAGCTGCGCCAGCTGCATCGCGGTATCGATGTCGTCGTCGCGACGCCCGGCCGCGCGGTCGACCACGTGACGCGCGGGAGCCTGAAGCTCGCCGGCGTGTCGATGGTCGTGCTCGACGAAGCCGACGAGATGCTCGACATGGGCTTCGCGGAGGACCTCGAAACGCTCCTGTCGGCGACTCCCGGAACGCGCCAGACGGCTCTGTTCTCGGCGACCGTCTCAGGGCCGATCGCCAAGATCGCCAAGCGCCACCAGCACGACCCGGTGCGGGTGAAGATCCACGCCGAGCGCGGCATCGGCGATGGTGAGGCACTGGTCCGCCAGGTCGCTTACGTCGTTCGACGGGCGGACAAGCTCACTGCCCTGGTGCGGATCCTGGACATCGAGGACGGGGATTCCACCTTGATCTTCGCCCGGACCCGCGGCGAGGTTGACGATCTTGCGGAGCGCCTGAGTGGGCGAGGCCACGACGCCGCCGCCCTCCACGGCGGGCTGTCCCAGGAGCAGCGTGACCGGATCATGGGCAGGTTCCGCGCTGGCGAGCTCGATGTCCTCGTGGCCACCGATGTCGCGGCGCGCGGACTCGACATCCCGCACGTTTCCCACGTCGTGAACTTCGACGTGCCATCCAATCCGGATGCCTACATCCACCGAATTGGGCGGACCGGGCGCGCCGGGCGCGAAGGCACGGCGATCACGATGGTCGAGCCGCGTGAACACCGCCTGCTTGCCAACATCGAGCGGACGAGCAAAGTCCGGCTGGAGGTTGCCCAGGTCCCGACGGTGGCCGATCTGCGCGAGCATCGACTCAGCCAGCTTCGCACCAGCCTCCGCGAGGCGCTGGCCGACGACGGACGGGAGCGCCTGCGGCCCGTCCTCGACCCACTCCTCGAGGAGTTCGACGCAATTGATGTCGCGCTCGCCGCCATCTCCATCGCCGAGCGCGCCACGGCCGGTGACGGGGTGGACGAGGGCGAGATTGCCCAGGCCTCACTCTTTCAGCCGCAGTCGCCGCCGTCCGGACCGGGGTTCAAGCCGGCTTGGGGGCCGTCGGGAGGTCGCGAGGGGGCGCGCCGTGGTGGCGGCCCGCGGCCCTTCGCAACGCCTCGCGGTGCCCCGGCGGGTCCTCGCGGTCGCTCCGGTGGTCCGCCCGTCCACCCAGGCGGGCCGTCCGCGCTGCGTACCGGCGCGTCGAACGGCCAGTGGACGACGCTCTGGGTGGGGGCGGGTCGGCGCGCGGGGCTCCGGCCGGGGGACATTGTTGGCGCGATCACCGGCGAGGCCGGGGTGCCGGGGACGTCAATCGGCGCGATCCAGATCGACGACGGTTATTCGCTGGTTGACGTCGCGGCGTCCGCAGCGGAGGACATCGTCCGTGCGCTCTCGACCGCGACCATCAAGGGCCGCAGGCTACCGGTCCGCGTCGCCAGCTGACGCGCTGGCCGCCCGCGTCGGCGACGGTGCATGGCGCATTCCTCGTGCCGGCCGAGTGTTGCGCATCAGTCAATCCGGGGGCTTGCGCCTGCCCCTCATGATGGCGCAGTCGCGGTCCTCGCCCCGAGGCCTTACGGAGGAAACGAGCATGCCCGGTCGCCACGTCCGACGGTCGCTTCTCCTTGGAGCCACGCTCCTCATCGCCGCATGCGGCGGGACGCCCACGACAGGCCCGGGCGGTGCGACGAACCAGCCTGGGGCGACGACTGGCCCCGGTGGCGGCGGCGCCACACCCGCTCCAGTGGCGACCCAAGGCGGAGGTGGCGGCGGCTCCATCAGCCACGTGTGCGAGCTCCTCACCGTGAGCGAGATCGAGAGCATCATGAGCGTGACCGGCGTGTCCGGGACGGAGACCGCGATCATCAGCGAATCCGGTGCCTGCGTCTACCTGACGGGTACCAGCGACATCGCGGTCGCGTTGTCATTCACCGGGAGCGCGGCCGGCGCCCAGGTCGTCTGGGACACCTGGAAGACCCAGCCCGAGGCGGTCCAGCTCAGCGGTATCGACGGTGAGGCCGTGTTCATGCCGTCCGCCGAGACGACGTTCCTGTTCAAGAACGGGAAGCTCATCGGGATCCAGGCCGGCAATGGGGCCGCGGGGGCCGACCAGCGGAAGGCCTGGGAGACCGAGCTCGCCAAGAAGATCGCCGGGCGCCTTTAGGGTCGGAGCGTTACGCCGCGCCGGGCCCCGGTGCGGCGAGGACCTCTTCGATCACCCGACCGATCGGCGTGTCCGAGCCGATCGTCATCAATTCGCGGGCGCGCTCCTCGCCGAGACCCTCGATGGCGGTCTCCTCCGGGTCGCGCATGTGGATCACCTTCACCGGCGCGAGCATCACGCCCTTCTCTCGGACAATCAGGTAGGTCGCTCCGGCGGCTCGGGCTCCCAGCTCGGCGTCGCCGAACGTGAGCAACACGATTGCCGCCATGCCGAGGGCGCGCGCGATACCGCTCTGATTGTCGTTCTCGGCGAACCAGCGCAGGCCGTCCAGTACGTACTTCCATGAGGTCTGCGGGTCGCCCGACTTGAGATAGACCCCGGCGTGGAAGGTCATGCTGTCGGCGACCTGGTACTCAGATCCAAGCGCGCGAAATTCGGCGAGGTTCTGCCCCTCCAGCTCGAGGGCGCCCTCAAAGTCGCCGGTCAGGAAGACCCCGAGGACCAGGGCCTGGCGCCTGGCCGCGGCGATGCGTGCCGCGTAGTTCACGTCGATGCCGACGTAGTCCTCCGGATCGCCCGGCGCGCCGCGCCGCAGGCGGCCATCACCCAGGTGCAGACCCATGCGCACGCGAGGCGTCGCTCCCTCTGGCCAGCCCTCCGCCGCAACGGCTCGCTGGGCGTCGGCCGCGGCGCGGACCGCGGACGCCAGAAGTGGCATCGGTGCCCGGCCATCTTGGCTCTTCGCGGACAACGAAGAGGGCACCGGGTTCGATCCCGATGCCCTCCTGCCCCGATGGGTCAGCGGATTGGGTCAGTCGTCGTGTTCGCCCTCTCCGTCGTCCTCGTCGTCGTCACCGTCGTGCTCGTCGCCGTCGTGCTCGTCGCCGTCGTCCTCATCGGCCTCGTCGGCCTCGTCGGCCTCGTCGTCGGCCTCGTCGGCCCCGTCGGCTTCGTCGCCCTCGTCGGCTTCGTCGCCCTCGTCGGCGTCTTCGACGTCGTCGGCGTCCTCGACCTCGCCCTGATCGTCTTCATCGGCGTCCTCGACCTCGTCGGCGTCTTCGACCTCGTCGACCTCGTTCTCGTCCGTGTCGGTCTCGTCGACCTCGGACTCGTTAGCGTCGGACTCGTCCTCGAGGGCCTGATGCCGCAGGACAAAGGTCCGGGCCAGCGCAGCGGCGTGGTGGGCGGCACCGTTCGAGCTATGCGTGTCGTTGCGCGCCATCGCCGGTCCGATCGCCAGCGTCAGCAGGCCGGCGATCGCGAGGATGACTGAGAAGATCCGCCCGTGCCGGCGCCGAGGCGTTCGTTCGAAATCTAGCGTCCGCTCTAGCACCGGGGTTCGCTCGTTGACCATTGGGCTGCTCCTCGAAACGGGATGAGTGCTGGACCGCCAGTCTGCGCGGCAATGCCAAAAGAGGTCCCTGAGAATTCCGTTCCCCGTGTCTCGGTCTTCGGGTCAGTGCAGCGCCGCACCGGGACGGTGCCGGCTCGCGACCCGCGGCCGCCATTAGTCGCGCGACGAGTCGGCGTTTTGGGCGCGCTGCCGGTTGCGCCACTCGACGGTCGCCGGTACGTTGTTGAACGTGTAGACGTGGAATCCGAAGATGTCCGCGTCCGGGTCGGCGATGAGCGGCGCGAGCTTCTCGACGAGGTTCGTGGGGCGATAGATGCCGCCGGAGCGGAGGATGGCGCCGACGAAGCGGGCGTTCTTGAGGACGAACTTGCTCGCGTCCTTGACGCCGATGCGGGCGCTGATCGAGAGCAGCTTCGGGATCTCCGCGACGCCGGGCAGCCCGATCTTCACGGGCAACGTGATGCCCTCCGCGCGACGCGCGGCGATGAAGGTGGCGATTGCCTTCGGATCGAAGCACAGCTGGGTCGTCATGTACTGGACGAGTGGCGCCTTGTCGCGCAGGGCCTGGAGGAGCGCATCGTCCGGGATGTCCGGGTGGCCCTGCGGGTAGCAAGGCACGCCCACCTCGGCCGGTTTCTGTCCGAGATCCGCCACAGCGCGCAGGAGCGAAAGTCCATCGAGGAACTCGCCGGGCTCATCCGCGTCGCCGCCCACGACGAATGCGCGGTCGATGCCCGCGTCGGCGAGGCGCGTGAGCAGCTCGGCGAGATGCGCGCGGTCACGGATCATCCGCGCCGAGAGGTGGGGGATTGCGTGCAGGCCGGCCCGCTCCAGCGCGATCGTCAGCTCGACCGTGGCCTCGATGCCCTTGCCCGGCGAGGCCGTCACGGACACCGTGGCGCCACGTGGCAGCGCAGCCGCCTGCTCGCGCGCGTTCTTGAGGGGGATCAGCTCGAACGTAGGATCGGCCAGGACCCGCTCCAGCGCCGGACGATCGACCGCGGCGACCGCCACTAGACGTCCGAGTCGGGGAAGGCTGCCTTCCGGCGCGCGACGTACTCGAGGAGCGCCTCGTCGATGCCGGGGTCCAGCGGCGGCGCCTCGTACTCCGCGAGCATCCGCTTCCAGATCTTGTTCGCGCGCTGCGGCGACTCGAGGGCGCCGTCCTCCAGCCACTGCTCGAACGAGTTGTTGTCCGCCGTCTCGGAGCGGTAGAACGCGTTCTCGAAGTTCGCGAGCGTGTGCGAATTGCCGAGGAAGTGCATGCCCGGGCCGTTCTCGCGGATCGCGTCGAGCGCCTGCCCGTTTTCCGACAGGTCCACGCCCTTCACGAAGACCCCCGCCATGCCGCACTGGTCCAGATCCAGGATGAACTTCTCGTAACCGATGGAGAGCCCGCCCTCCAGCCAGCCCGCGGCGTGGAGCACGAAGTTCGTGCCGGCGAGGATGGTCGGGATGAACGTCGCCGCCGATTCGTAGGCCGCCTGCGCGTCGGCGGTTTTCGCAGCGCACAGGTTCCCGCCGGATCGGAATGGCACGCCGAGCCGCCGCGCGAGCGCCGCCATGACGTACAGGACGAGTGCCGGCTCGGGCGTACCGAACGTGGGCGCGCCCGACTGCATGGAGATGGACGATGCGAAGGAGCCCAGGATCACCGGCGCCCCGGGGCGCACGAGCTGCACGAACGCCATGCCCGCGAGGGCCTCGGCGAGGGTCTGCGCGGCGGTGCCCGCGACCGTCACCGGCGACATCGCGCCGGCGAGGATGAACGGCGTGATCAGCGTCGCCTGGTTGGCTTGCGCGTAGACCCGCGCAACACCGAGCATCGTCGCGTCCCACACCAGCGGCGAGTTCGCGTTGATCAGACTGAGGATCACCGTGTTGTTGTCCAGGAAGTCGGAGCCGCGGTCGCTGAACGCGATCTTCGCGAGCTCCACGGTGTCCTCGGCGCGCGTCGGGTGTGTGACCGAGCCCATGAACGGCTTGTCGCTGTACTTGATGTGCGAATAGACCATGTCGAGGTGGCGCTTGTTGACCGGAATATCGACCGGCTCGCACACCGTCCCGCCGGAGTGGTGCAGGTGCGGCGTCATGTACGCCAGCTTCACGAAGTTGCGGAAGTCCTCCAGGGTCCCGTAGCGACGCCCGCCATCGAGGTCCCGGACGAACGGGCTCCCGTAGTTGGGGGCGAGAACCGTGTACGGATCGCCGAGCTGGACGGTTCGCTCCGGGTTGCGCGCGTGCTGCGTAAAGATCCGCGGCGCCGATGCCTGGATGATCTGGCGACACATGCCGCGCGGGAACTTCACGAGCTCGCCATCGACATCCGCGCCGGCCTCCCGGACGGTCTCGATCGCGGCGGGATCGCCGCGGAAGATGACCCCGACCTCCTCGAGGATCGTGTCGGCGTTGTGCTCGATGAGCGACAGGCCCTCCTCGTCGAGGACCTCGTAGGGCTTCAGCGATCTGGTCAGGAATGGAGCGCCATGGGCGTGCGCGAGAGCGGCTCTGTGCGCGTGGCGCGCCGCTCGGCCGCCGCCGGGCCGGCCGCGGGCGCCGTCGTCCGGTCCGCCGCGAGCTGGCTGCGGGCTGTCGGTCATCTCAAGGCTCCTTGGTCACGGCGACGAGCCGCCGGTTCGGCTTGCGACTGCTCGAGACGCTCCGCTCGCCGGCGTCGGCCCGGGCCGGGAGGTCCACCACGGTGGCGAGATTCGCGAAGGGCGCCGTCGCGTGGGGAAAGGCCATCGCGTCCACGAAATGCTCCTGGAAGCGCGGCTCGACCGCGGTCTCGATCTTCTCGACGGTGCGCACGACGCGCTCGATCTCGTGGCGCGCCTCGTCGGACAAGAGCGCGATGAGCGCTCCCGTACCGGCGGCGTTGCCCGCCGCGCCGACGCGGTCCAGCGGCGCGTCGGGCACGAGCCCGAGGACGAGCGCGTATAGCGGATCGATCTGGCTCCCGAACGCGCCGGCGAGCTTGACGCGATCGACCGTCTCCACGCCGAGGTGGTCCATCAGCAATCTCGCTCCCGCGTACAGCGCCGCCTTCGCGAGCTGGATCGCGCGGACGTCGTTCTGGGTGATCGTGAGTCGTGGCGACGCGGGGCCCACCTCGCCGTCGCCGAGGTCGGCGCCAGGACCACCTTCGTGCAGCAGGTACGCGAAGGTGCGCCCATCCGGGACGATCCGCGGGGAGCGCCCGGCGAGCCGTCCATCGATCGTCCCGTCGGCGGTGATCACGCCCGCGAGGAAGAGGTCGCCGAGCACCTCGACGATCCCCGAGCCGCAGATGCCCGTGACGCCGGTCCGGCGCGTGGACGCCGCGAACCCTGTCTCGTCCGACCACCGGCTGGAGCCGATGACGCGGAAGCGAGGCTCGAGCGTCACCTTGTCGATGCGCACACGTTCGATGGCGCCGGGCGCGGCGCGCTGCCCGCTCGAGATCTGCGCGCCCTCGAAGGCCGGCCCGGTGGGCGAGGACGCGGCGAGCAGCCGATCCCGGCTCCCCAGCACGATCTCCGCGTTCGTTCCGACGTCGACGAGCAAGGTCACCTCGTCCGAGAGGTATGGCGTCTCGGCGAGGATCGCGCCCGCGGCGTCCGCGCCGACGTGCCCGGCGATGCACGGCAGCACGTACACGCGGGCGCCCTCGTGACCCGGCAGCTCCAGCTCGCGCGCCCGGATGCGCACCGCGGCGTCCGTGGCCAGCGCGAACGGCGCCGACCCGAGCGGCACGGGATCGATCCCGAGGAGGAGGTGATGCATGATCGGATTGCCCACGATCGTGATCTCGAGGATCTCCTCGACATCGACGCCGGCCCGCGACGCGAGCCCGGTGATGAGGCTCGCGATCGCGTCGCGGACCGCGCGCGTCATCGCCTCCGCGCCACCCGGATGCATCATCGCGTACGAGACGCGGCTCATCAGGTCCTCGCCGAAACGGATCTGCGGGTTCATCACGCCGTCCGACGCGATGACCTCGCCGTCGGCGAGATTCGCAAGGTGCCCGGCGATCGTCGTGGACCCCACGTCCAGCGCCGCGCCCAGCGCCCGATCGTGGAGCCCGGGCCAGACGCCGGTGATGACGCGCCGGTCGTGGACCGCAACCGTGACCCGGTAGCCGCCCTCCTCCAGCGCGGGCTGCAAGGCGCGAATCACTTCGAGATCCGTCGCAAGGCCCGGGAGTCCCCACTCCTTCTCGAGCGCGGCGAGCAGTCGCGCGAGGTCGCCGCCGGGCTTGGCCAGGTCCGGCCGCTCGATCTCCACCTCGTGCAGGCGCACCACCGGGTCGATGACGAAGTCGCGAACCGGCACGCCCTGGCGCACGACCTGGCGATGGACCTGGCTCTCGGGCGGCACGTCGACCAGCACGTCGGCATGAATCGCCGCGCGACAGCCGAGCCGCCGGCCGGCCGCGAGCCCGCGCAGTCGGTCGAACTCGTCCTCGTCGGCGCCGCGCGGCGAGAGGTGGCTGTCGCTCGATTCGATGCCGTGCTTGGGAAAGGAGCCCTCGGCGGGTACGACCTGGCAGCGGCCGCACAGACCGCGGCCGCCGCAAACGGAATCGAGGTCGACACCGAGGGAGCGCGCCGCATCGAGCAAGGTTGTGCCCGGCTCGAACCGCCCGCGCCGGCCCGACGGCGTGAAGATGACCTGCGCGCCCGCCCCGCTGGCGCTCATGCCGCGGTGCCGTTCCTCCCCGCGTCCCGCGTCCCGCCGGCCGCGTCGCGCATGGCGGAGGCGGCGGCGAGGGCGCGACGGTTGATTCGCGGCCGTCCACCCGCGGGGCGGCCACCGCCGGCGCCGTCGATCGAGATGGGCGCCCCGGCAGCGACGGCGGCTGCCGCGGCCGCAACGGCTGCTGCCGCTAGGGCCGGCGCCTCTGCCTGGCGATGGGCGCGTATCCACCGGCCCGCGTCCTGATCGTTGCCCATCAGCACGTCCGCGGCCATGATCGCGGCCTTCACTTCGGCCGCCAGCGGGTTCGTGATCGCCGAGGTGAGTCCGGACGCGATGGCCATCGGGATGAACGCGGCGTTGATTCGCTCCCGATCCGGCATCCCGAAGCTCACGTTCGAAGCGCCGCAGGTCGTGTTGACGCCCAGTTCCTCGCGGAGCCGTCTCACCAGGCGGAACACTTGCTGGCCCGCCGTGGCCATCGCCCCGATCGGCATGACCAGCGGGTCCACGAGCACATCCTCTCGCGGGATGCCATGGTCGGCTGCGCGTTCCACGATGCGGCGCGCGACCTCGAAGCGCACGTCCGGATCCTCGGAGATCCCGGTGTCGTCGTTGGAGATGGCGACGACCGCCGCGCCGTACTTGCGGATGAGTGGCAGGACGCGCTCCAGGCGCTCCTCTTCGCCGGTCACGGAATTCACGAGCGGCTTCCCGACGTATGCCGCGAGGCCGGCCTCGAGCGCCTCCACGATGGAGCTGTCGATCGAGAGCGGGACATCTACGAGCGACTGCACAAGGCGGATCGTGCGCGCAAGGATCGCGGGTTCGTCGGCGAGCGGGATGCCGGCGTTCACGTCCAGCATGTGCGCGCCCGCCTCCACCTGGGCCACCGCGTCGCGCTCCACCCGGCTGAAGTCGCC
>JBDSZH010000121.1:0-7354 GCA_039925225.1 Candidatus Limnocylindrales bacterium
GTGATTTCTGGGCGTATGATCGCGCCAATTCGCGCGCGGAAGCGTCGCTCTGGAGGGAGGTCGCAGTGCCACAACAGTCCCGCGAAGCCGCGATCCAGCAGGACACCGCAGACCTGCATGGACTTGGCTATGCCCAGGAGCTGCTCCGCAGCATGGGCGGGTTCAGCAACTTCGCGATCAGCTTCTCGATCATCTCGATCCTGACCGGCGCGGTCATCCTCTACAACTTTGGACTGACGCTGGCCGGCCCGGCCGCGGTCGGCATCGGCTGGCTCTTGGTTACGGCATTCACGCTGCCGATCGCCGCGACGATGGCGGAGATCGCGTCGGCGTATCCCACCGCGGGCGGCCTGTACTACTGGGCCAGCAAGCTCCGCAACAAGGACTGGGGCTGGTGGACGGCCTGGCTCAACCTCGGTGGCCAGATCTCGATCGTGGCGGGCATCAACTACTCCGCCGCGTTCTACCTCTGCGCGACCATCCTCAATCCGCTGTTTGGGCTCGACCCGAACGTCGAGACGCTCGGCGTCCTCAACGCGATCTGGATCACGGGCGTCCTCATCGCGATCGAGATCGGTTTCAACGTCGCCGGCACGCGGATCGTCGCATTCATGAATGACCTGTCCGTGTGGTGGCACATCGGCTTCGTGGCCGCGATCGTGATCGCCCTGTTCGCGATCGGCAGCCAGCCGACCCACGATCTCGGTTTCCTGTTCACGATCTCGCCCGGAACCAACGCGGACGGGGACCTGTGGTCTGCCGTAATCCCATTCGGCATCATGGGCGCCTTCGCGCTGAGCCTCCTCCAGTCGCAGTGGACATACACCGGCTACGACGCCTCCGCCCACGTGGCCGAGGAGACGGTCTTTGCCCGGCGTGCGTCGGCGTGGGGCGTCTTCCTCTCGGTCGCCGTCTCGGCGATCGTGGGTTACATCGTCCTCGTCGCGCTCACCCTGAAGATGACGAGCCCCGCGGACGTCCTCGCCAACTCCGGTGGCGGCGGCGGTGTGCAATACATCCTCGAGTCCAACCTGGGCGCA
Source organism: Candidatus Limnocylindrales bacterium (assembly GCA_039925225.1). Taxonomy (GTDB): domain Bacteria; phylum Chloroflexota; class Limnocylindria; order Limnocylindrales; family CSP1-4; genus UBA5189. The sequence continues at coordinate 1,041 of JBDSZH010000121.1, forward strand.
GGCCTGGGTTCGCTCGGCGGCATCCTCGCAGCTGGCGTGGCCTTCGCCATGACGTTCTGCGGATTCTCGTCGATCGCATCAGCGGGGCGCATGCTCTATGCCTTCAGCCGTGACGATGGCCTGCCGGGCAGTGGCTGGCTGAAGAAGGTCAGCAAGCGGTGGCGGACGCCGAGCAACTCGGTGTTCGCGATCAGCCTTTCTTCCTGGCTTCTGATCCTGCTGGTCTACGTCCTGACCAAGGCGTTCGGGGGCGATCCCCTGTTCCTCATCGGCGGCATCACGTCGGTGAGCACGGTCCTCCTGTACTGGGCCTACGGGGTGTGCATCTGGCTGGGCATGCGCGGCGACCAGGCTTGGCGGGAACGCCAGACCTGGAGCCTCGGGCGTTTGAGCCGGCCGCTGGCGATGATCTCGGTCATCTGGATCGCGCTCATGAGCCCAGTATTCCTGTTTCCGTTCGCGCTGAACCCGGCCTCGTGGTTGATCGTCGGGACGTTCCTCGTGCTCCTCGCCGTGTACTACTTTGCCTGGGCGCGGAGCCGCTTCAAGGGCCCAGTGGCCCAGGGCTCGGCCGATCAGCTCAGCGAGATCGAGAAGGAGTTCCAGGCAGCCGCCGGGAAAATCTCCGGCTGACCTTCAGCGCGCAGTACGACTGACGGGCCGGCCGGCCAACCGCCGGCCCGTCAACCATCTATCCAGCGAACCCGAGGAGGGTCGGCCATGAGCGACGCGGATCACGCCAAGACGGCTGGGCAGAAGGCCGGCAAACACCTCGGGCTTGTCGAGCTCGAAGGCTGGGTTCGCGAGGGCAAGGTCGACACGATCGTCGTGGCGATCACAGACATGCAGGGCCGGCTCATGGGTAAGCGCGTCCAGGGCGAGGCGTTTCTGAACGGCGTCATCGACCACGGCGCGCATTTCTGTACGTATCTCCTCGGCACGGACATGGAGATGAACACGCCCGAGGGGTTCCGGCTCATGAACTGGGAAACCGGCTATGGCGACTGGATCGCCGCGCCCGTCTGGGATTCGCTGCGGTTCGTCCCGTGGCTGGAGAAGACCGCGATCGTCCTCGCAGATGCCGTGGACGAGGAGACCCACACCGAGATTCCGGTCTCGCCGCGAACGATCCTCAAGCGCCAGATCGATCGCGCGACGGCGGCCGGGATCAGCGTCAAAGCCGGGTCCGAGTTCGAGTACTACGTCCTGAAGGACACCTGGGACCAGATTGCGGAGAACGGCTTCGCGATCCCCAAGCGATTCGGCACCTACAACGAGGACTACCACCTCCTCCAGGCCACGAAGGCCGAACCGCTGCATCGCCTGCTGCGCAACCTCATGACCGAGGCGCGCATCCCCATCGAGTTCTCCAAAGGCGAGGCCGCCCCCGGCCAGCACGAGGTCAACATCCGCTACGACCACGTCATGGAATCCGCCGACCGGAGCGTGCTGTTCAAGCACGGTGCGAAAGAGATCGCCTACCTCAACGGGTGGGGTCTGACGTTCATGGCCAAGCCGGACCACACCTGGACAGGGTCGTCTGGCCACCTGCACATGAGCATCTGGGACAAGACGGGCGAGCGCCCGCTGACCTATGACCCGAGGGCCGGCCTGCCGTACGGCATGAGCACCAAGTTCAGCCAGTTCGTGGCCGGGATGATGGCCCTGTCACGCGAGCTGGCAGTGTTCATCGCGCCGTTCATCAATTCGTACAAGCGCTACGCCTCCCTGTCATGGGCGCCGGTCAACGTGGTCTGGGGCCGCGACAACCGGACCACCGGGTTCCGGCTCGTGGGCCACGAGAACAACCTGCACATCGAGAACCGCTTCCCCGGCGGCGACATGAACGCATACCTCACCTACGCCGCCGCCATCGGCGCCGGCCTGTACGGCATCGAGCACAAGCTCAAGCTCCAGCCGGAGTTCAAGGGCAACGGCTACATCGCCAAGGGCGTGTCGCGGATGCCGCGCGCGCTGTACGAAGCAATCGACGTGCTTGAGGCGTCAAGAGCGGCCGTCGAGATCTTCGGCCAGGACGTGGTTGACCACTACCTGAACGCCGCCCACGTCGAGCAGGACATGTACGACTCGGTCGTCCATGACTGGGAGCGCGAGCGCTACCTCGAGCGCGGCTGAAGGCTTCGGGAGCGGCTGGCCCCCGCCGGCTCGTCGATCGAGATCGTGGCCGGTCCTGACCCGGGAGCGAGATAGCTCGCGAGACCCTCGTCGAATGGCGTCAGCCGCCGTGGCATTCGCTCGAGGAGCGGCGCCAGGTCGACGGTTGCCGGCGCGTTGATGAAGTCGATCGCGTCAGGTGTGAGCGGCGGCGACGGGAGCAGGCGAAGCGGCTGGGCCGCCAGCTTGAGGAGCGGCGCAGGCGCGGGCAGGATCGGACGACGGATCCCGGCCGCGCGCAGGGCGCGACGGATGACCTTGCGCATCGAGAGGGTTTCGGGTCCGCCGATCTCGAAGACCTCGCCGGTCGCGGCCGCATCGACGAGGCTGTCGGCGGCGAGGCGCGCCACGTCGTCGATGAACACGGGCGCAAGCTGTTGGCCACCGAAGTTCGTCATCGGCACCATCTGGAGCATGCGGGCGAAGCCGATGAACCGATTCAGGGAGACGTCGCGCGGGCCATAAATCCAGGTAGGCCGGATGATGGTCGCGGGGATTTCACTTTCCCGAACGGCCTGCTCGGCGCGCCACTTCGCGCGGAACCAGTGCCTGGCCGCATCTGGCGCCGCTCCGGCGCCGGAGAGGTACAGCAGGCGCCCGACGCCCGCGGCAGAAGCTGCAGCGACGAGCCGCTCCGTCCCAGCGGCGTCGACGGCCATGAACGTGCGGCCCCGGCGCGGCGCTTCGATCGGCGAGTTCGGGAACGCAAGCGCGATGACCAGCGCGTCGAGCCCGGCGACCGCCGCGGTCAGCCCTTCGCCGGTCGTGACGTCAGCGTGCCGGAGCTCGATCGCGTCGGGCAGTGGGCCGCGGGCGGCCTCCCCCCGGTGCGAGAGGACGACGACGCGATGGCCGCGCCGATAGAGCTCACCCGCGATCGCGCCGCCAACGAAGCCAGTGCCGCCAGCGACGCCGATGGTCAGGGGCTGCTCAGCGTGGGCCGGCGACTCGAAGATTGCCGCGATCGTGCGGGCCCGGTGACGGAAGATCTCGAGCAGCTGTCGCCGAACGACCAGTCCGTGGGCGATCCCGCCGAGCGGCCCGAGGGGCAGCTCGTACGTGACCTCGTCCTCGATCAGCGTGCCGCCCTCGACCGACCGAAACGTGTGGCGATGTTCCCAGCGCCGGTACGGCCCGCGCAGCTGGATGTCGCTGAAGCCGCTGCTCGGCTCAAAAGTCTCGATCCGGCTGCGCCAGCGCATCGGAATGCCCAGGAACGGGCGGATCCGATAGTCGATCTCCAGGCCGGCCCGCATGTCCGTGTCGTCGGACAGCCGGTCGAAGCCCATGCCCGGTGGCGTGATCCGGGCGAGATTCTCCGGGCGGGAGAAGAAGGCGAAGACCTCGTCGATGGGGCGTTCGACGACCTGGCTTGCGTGGAGACGGTGGGCGCTCATCTGAGAATCCTCGTGGTTCGATGACGTTCGTTGACCTGGTTCGACTCAGCCGCTGGGGCGGAGCGTCCCGCTGAAGACCTGCCATGCGAGTGCTGATTTGGCGACGAGGCTCATGACCATGTACGTCTTCTCGCCGACCAGGTAGTCGCGCCAGCGTCCGATGCGGCGATATTGGAGGACCATCGTGATGGCGAAGACGTTGAACGTGATGAACAGGGTCGCAACGATCACGTACACGAAGGCAGGGATGCCAGCTCCCTCGGGAAGATCCGGCTGGGCGCCGTACGCGAGCAGGACGGAGAGGATGCCGATCCACGGCGCGATGCCGGCGATGCAGCCGAAGATGAAGTGCTTCCAATCCGGGTTGTCGCGGCGGCCCTCGTTGGCCGCCTCCATGCTCCAGCCAAACAGGATCATCGCAACGTTGCAGCCGGCGATGGCGAGCAGGGCCGGCACGTCCTGGATGAAAGACAGGTAGGCGATCGCGACGATCATGACGGTGCTGCTGAACGCGTACTCAACCCAGCGCAGCGGGTTCATGCCGCGCGCGAGCCATCCTTCATAGCGGCGCCTGAGTGGACCGCCGGCGACGGCGTGCGCGATCGCGCTCATCGCCAGGAACGAGGCGATGAACCAAGCCAGGGGCATGGAGAACAACTGCACTTGCGTCTGCTCGATGCCGGCGAACGTCCCATCGACCAGCTTGATGTTCACGGTCGGCACGTAGGGCGCAAACGCCGCCGCCGTGCTCGAGACGAGCAGCATCGCGACGAATTGGAGCCCGTGGAGGAGCGCCAGGCTGCGATTCCAGCGGGCGAGGGAGCGGGCGCGGTCAGGGTCAATGGCGGTGACGGCGATGGCACTCCCGATCTGCGCGCTGGTCGTGGCGTGCATTGGTACCTCATGACGTGGCGGCAAGCGGAGCCGGCCGTGCCGAGTTTGTATAGGCTTTGCGTAAGGTCTGGTCAAACAGTAGCCGCCGTGTCTAATTCTTGTCAAGTCTTTGTTTCCGTGTACCATGCGCAGACCATGTACAACATCAAGCAGGCAGCTGCCCGCGCCGGCGTGACCGTCCCGGTGCTGCGCGCGTGGGAGCGCCGGTACGGCATCGTCGATCCGGCACGGTCGTCCGGGGGCTACCGCCAGTTCGATGAGGACAGCGTCGCGCGCATTCGCACGATGCGAACCCTCGTCGACGAGGGCTGGTCGCCCAGCGCGGCCGCCGCGGCGATCCTCGCGGGCGAGGTGCCCGTCACGCTCGCTGCAGAGGAGGTGTATGAGCCAGGCGCCGCCGCCATCCGTCGATCGGTGGTCGATGCAGTGCCGGCAGACGAGGCCGATGCGCTCACCGATCGCTTTCTCGACGCGGCGCGGCGCGTGGACCCGGGCGCCATTGCCGCGGTCCTCGACGACCTCTTTGCCCGCGGTTCATTCGAGCGAGTCGCGACCGACCTCCTCTTCCCGGCACTCGAGCGGCTTGGGGAGGCCTGGGCGAACGGCGACGTCGGCGTGGCCGGCGAGCACATGGCGAGTGGCGCGGTCCAGCGCCGGCTCGCGCTGGCGCTCGAGGCCGCGGGCTCGGCCGCTCCGGGTCCCGTTGCGGAGGCGGGTGGGCGGGCCAGGCACGTCATCGTCGGATTGCCGTCGGGCGGCCGTCACGAGCTCGGCGCTCTTGCGTTCGCCGTTGCGGCGCGCCGGGCCGGGATTCTCGTGACCTACCTCGGGACGGATCTGCCGGTCGAGGATTGGCTGACAGCGGCATCCGGGGCGGCCGGCGCGGTCATCGGCGCCGTCATTCCGCGCGACCGCATCGCGGCCCTCGAGGTCGCTCGGCGCCTCCGCGCTGCGGACCCGGGCCTCGTGATCGCGTTCGGGGGCCGGTCCGCGCCGCCGTCGACGGAATTCGTGCGACTGCCAGGGCGGCTCGCGGAATCCGTGGAGGCGCTGCGCGACTCCCTCGAGGCTGCGGGCTCGCCGCTCCGCGCCTGACCGGCCGGCGGGGTCGCCGCCGCACTCGCTACGCTTGGTCCATTGGCGGTGCCGAACCGTTCCGCCGCACCCATTTTCGAACGACAGGAGCCTTCCAATGCGGCTGCAGGACAAGGTCTCGATCATCACCGGCGGCGCCAGCGGCATGGGTCGCGTGGCAGCGCGAATGTTCGCCGGCGAGGGCGCGAAGGTCGTGGTCGCCGACGTCACGGCCGAGGCCGCGCAGTCGGTCGTGGATGACATCACGGCCGCGGGCGGGACTGCGATCGCCGTCGTTGCCGATGTCTCCAGAGAGCCGGACGCGAAGCGAATGGTCGACGAGACGATCGCCGAATTCGGCCGCGTGGACGTGCTCTACAACAATGCCGGGATCATGCCCGAGGCGGATCACTCGGTCATCGACACGTCCGTCGAGGACTGGGATCGCGTGATGGCCGTGAATGTCCGGGGCGTGTTCCTGGGCTGCAAGTACGCGATCCCGAAGATGGTGGAGCAGGGGTCGGGATCGGTGATCAACATTTCCAGCTTCGTCGCGATCCTCGGCTGCTCCAACCCACAGGACGCCTACACGGCATCCAAGGGCGCCGTCCTCGCACTCACGAAGTCGCTCGCGGTCCAGTTCGCGCCCAAGGGCGTCCGGACCAATGCGATCTGCCCGGGCCCCGTCGCGACGCCACTGCTCATGGACTGGCTCGTGAAGGACGAGGACGCGAAGCGCATCCGCCTTGCCCGCAACCCCACCGGTCGCTTCGG
>JBDSZH010000122.1:0-2556 GCA_039925225.1 Candidatus Limnocylindrales bacterium
TCCAGCTCGGCGATGCGGAACGGCTTCCCGCGGACCCGGTTGTAACCGATCGCATCCACGAGGTAGCGCGCGCGGATCAGCAGCGACAGCTGGCCAAGATTGACCTCGGGGATCAGGACGCGCTTGAACGCGCCGACCACGTCGCCCGTGTTCGCGGGGAACGGGTTCAGGTAGCGGATTTGCGCATGGGCGACGGACGCGCCGCGCTCCTGGAGGCGCTCAACCGCGCTGCGGATTGCGCCGTACGTGGAGCCCCAGCCGAGGATCAGGAGGTCGCCCTCCGGCGGGCCGTAGACCTCCAGTGGCGGTATGTCCGCGGCGATCCCCGCGATCTTCGCCTGCCGCAGGAGCTGCATCCGGTGATGATTGTCCGGGTCGTAGCTGACGTTGCCCAGGATGTCGTTCTTCTCCAGGCCGCCGATCCGGTGCTCCAGCCCGGGTGTGCCGGGCACGGCCCACGGGCGCGCGAGGGTCGTCTCGTCGCGCAGGTACGGATAGAAGCCTTCGCGCTCGGTGCGGTTCGGGACGGCGATTGATGGCAGGTCGTCCGGGTTCGGAATTCGCCAGGGTTCGGCGCCCGTTGCGAGGAACGCGTCCGACATGTAGACGACGGGGGTCATGTACTTGAGCGCGAGCCGCCACGCCTCGATGGAGAACTGGAAGCACTCGCCGGGCGTCGCCGGCGCCACGATCGCAACCGGCGAATCCGAGTTGCGCCCGAACATCACCTGGAGCAGGTCCGCCTGCTCGTTTTTGGTGGGCATGCCCGTGGACGGACCGGCGCGCTGGACATCGACGACGACGAGCGGCAGCTCGACCATCACCGCGAGCCCGAGCGCCTCGCTCTTGAGCGCGATCCCGGGACCGGACGACGCAGTGAGGCCCATAGCGCCGCCGTAGCTCGCGCCGATCGCGGCGCCGATCGCTGCGATCTCGTCCTCCGCCTGGAACGTCTTGACCCCGAAGTTCTTGTAGCCCGCCAGCTGATGGAGGATGTCCGAGGCGGGCGTGATCGGGTATGAGCCGTAGAATAAGTCGCGGCCGGCCAGCTTGGCCGCGGCGACGAAGCCCAGGGCCGTCGCCTCGTTGCCCGTGATGTTCCGGTAGTGGCCAGGCGCGAGCTTCGCCGGCGGGACTATGTAGCGCTCGTGGAAGATCTCCGTCGTCTCGCCGAAGTTGTACCCGGCCTTTAGGGCGCGTTTGTTGCCCTCGGCGATCTCGGGCCGCTTCGAGAATTTGTCGTCGATCCAGGTGATGGTCGCCGCCAACTCGCGCTCATACAGCCAGAACATGAGGCCGAGTGCGAAGAAGTTCTTCGTGAGATCGACCTGCTTGTTCGTCAGGCCGAGCCCTTCGAGCGCGCGGCTGTTGAGGGTCGACACCGGCACGCTGAACACGTTCCATTGCTTGAGCGAGCCATCGCTCAGCGGGTTGCTCGCGTACCCGACCTTGGTCAGGTTCTGGGCTGTGAACGCGTCCTCGTTCACGATGAGGGCGCAACCCGCGGGCAGCTCGCCGATGTTCGCCTTCAGGGCGGCTGGATTCATCGCGACGAGCACGTCGGGATCGTCGCCCGGCGTGTGGATCTCCGTGCTGGAGAAGCTCAGCTGGAAGCCGGACACGCCCGGCAGCGAGCCCGCCGGTGCCCGGATCTCGGCCGGGAAGTCCGGATAGGTGCTGATGTCGTTGCCGAAAGCCGCGGCCGTACGCGTGAACTGGGTGCCCGTCAGCTGCATCCCGTCGCCGGAGTCGCCCGCGAACCGGATGGTGACCCGTTCGAGCTGCTTCTGGCTGGTCGGCGTGGCCTTGGCTGGCGCCTCGGTGCTCATGCGCCCTCGGTCGCGTCCATGAGCTGGTGCGGGCGCGGCGGAAGATTGAGCAGCTCCTCGGGGAACGCCTCCGCGAGGTACTTGAGCACGTCGACCGGCCGCACGACCCCGACCAGCACGTCGTCGTCATCCACCAGCGGGACGTTCCGGAACTTGCCCGTTTGCATCAATTCGATCGCGCGGCGGACCGGCTCGTCGAGGTGGAGGGTGTTGGGGTGATCGACCATCAGCGCCTCGACGGGTTTGGCGAGGTCGACGTCCGGGCTGACGAGCCGCGCGAAGATGTCGCGCTCGGTGAGGACGCCGAGGAGGCGTCCGCCGGGATCCGTCACGAAGACCGAGTCGCCGGTGCCCGTCTGGCGGATCCGATCCAGGCAGACCTGAAGCGACGTGCCGGGGGCCACGGTCAGCGGCTCACGCCGGGTGAGCGTCTTGAGCTTCTCGTCGATGAGGCCGGGGACGCGCGACGCGACGGCGCGCTCGGTGAGTTCAGTCACATCGGAAGTGTAGTGCGTTCGGATCAGACGGCCCGTTCAGCGACCTGAGCGATGGCGCGACGGAGGACCGTCCGGTACTCCGCATCGAAATCGACCTTCTGCTGACCGGTGAGCGGGTCGCGATGCCGAATCCAGGCGATGGCGTGGGCGAAGGCGGCGACGCGGTAGGCGCGCTCGAACGCGCCGACCAAGCCCGGACCCCACGCCTCCAGGTACGCATCGCGCAGGCG
>JBDSZH010000123.1:0-3991 GCA_039925225.1 Candidatus Limnocylindrales bacterium
TTGAACAAACGCGTATTGGCCCCGCTCCGGGCTGCGCGGGTCCACGGCCAACACGAGGATCTCGCGTCGGATCAAGGTCTGCAGCAACAAATGGAGCTCGATGTCGGGAACGCCCGCGACGGAAGCAAGGGCGGCGAGCGTGAAGCTCTGACCGAGCACGGCCGCGTCCGATACGAGCTTGCGTTCGGTCGGGCTGAGGCCATCCAGGCGAGCGGCGATCAGCGCGGCCAGTGTCTCAGGAACGGCAAGCTCGGTGAGATCGGCCGTCGGGTGGTACGTGCCGTCCGCCTCGCTCAGCTCGAGCTTGCCGTCGGCGACCAACATGCGAACGGTCTCGACTGCGTACAGCGGAACGCCGTCGGCACGTTGAACGATCAGGCCCACAGGCTCCTTGGGCAGGCCGGGCGCGAGGCCCTCGAGGAGCTCGCGCATCATCGGCTCCGGTAACGGATCAAGCGCGATCGAGCCGAAGTTGCGCCGGCTGGACGCCCAGTCGGGCCGCTTGTCAAGGAGCTCGGGCCGCGCCAGCGTGACGATGAACAGTGGCACGCCCCGGCTCCAGTCGAGCAGGTGTTCGATGAAGGCGAGGGTCCCAGGATCCGCCCAGTGGAGGTCCTCGAACACGAGGGCAACCGTGCCGCGCACGGAGATCCGCTCGAAGAAGGTTCGCCATGCGGCGAAGAGCTGCTCGGGGCGCGCGGCTCCAGATCGCGCACTGCTCCACACCGGCGGCGGTGCGCCTTGCAACGACTGCTCGCGCCGAGGCGCCCGTCACGGTGGAGACCTGCCCGCACTACCTCTTCCTAACAGAAGCGGACATTCACCGTCACGGCCCGTTCGCCAAGATCAACCCGGCACTGCGTTCCGAAGAGACCGTCGAAGGCCTTTGGGCGTCGCTGGCCCGCGGCGAGATCGACGTCATCGGCTCCGACCACTCGCCGTTCCTCGTCGAGGAGAAGGCGCCCTTCGCGGATGACATGTGGGGGGCGCTGCCCGGGGCGCCGGGGCTGGAATCGTTGCTGCCGCTGATGCTCACCGCCGTGGCCGACGGTCGCCTCACGCTCGAGCAGATGGTCGATCTGACGAGCGCGAACGCGGCGCGCATCTTCGCCCTGCGCGACAAGGGCGCGATCCGGATTGGTGCGGATGCCGACTTCGCGATCGTCGACCTGGCGCATCGAGGGACCATCGACACCGCCGCGTGGCTGACGCGCTCACGCGGGACGGCAGCGGTCTGGAATGGCCGGCCCGTGCGGGGCCGCGTCGACGCGACGATCGTCCGGGGCCGGATCGTGGCCCGCGGCGGCGAGCTCGTCGGCGAACGGGGCTGGGGTCGGCTGGTCCGGCCGGCCAGCTGAACGAGGACGCTCGCTCAGCAGCCATCTCTACAGCGCCCGACCCACTGCCGCTGACGTCCCGTGGTTGTCAAACCTGGCGCCGTACAAGGTCGATCGACCCAATCACGAATGCGCGTGGGATTCAGCTCTCATCAGCTTGGTCGCTAGCAGGGACCAGGCGCCGGGGGTCGTTCCGATGGTTGCCGCTCCGGCGGCCCATCAAGCTCCGGCGGCCCATCAACGGGCTCGCGCGTGGTCGATGAAGAGACGCCAGAAAGCGCCTGTCTCCTCGTAGTCGCGCCGGGCGACGAGCCGTTCGATGTTCTCGGACAAGGGCGTGTTCGGGTCGCGGGCGAGGCGGCTCAGGACCGGCCGCCAATCGGGCAACCCGCCGTTCTCGAGCAGATCGTCGAGTGCCGGGAGGTCGTAGGTTCCTCCGGTCAGATGTCGATGCGACATTGGCTTGCCGGCCCCGAGATCACTCCATTCGTCGGTGCCGGCGACCAATGCGTCTGCCATCGCCATGCTCAATTCGGCGCATTGGCGACCCACCGCCTCCCACCGTCCCCATCGAGGATCGATGCCCTTGTAGGCAGCGAGCCGTGGGGCGATGTCCGCGAGATCAGCTGGTCGTGGCATGGCGAGCTGGCGCATCAGCTGCTGCCGCACCGCGCCCGACTCTCCCTGCGGGTAGAGGCGATCGAGCGGCGACAGGGCTGCAGCTGCCCGCTCAAGGCCGAGGTGGTCCGAGATCGCGGCCACATCGAGGAAGTCCCGGGTGACGTTCCGAGACACCGCCAGCCAGCCCTTGATCCGCAGGATTTCGGCAGGGACCGGAAGGCGGATCGGACCCGCTGGCGTCTCGAACTGGAAGGTCTCGAGCGGTTCGACCCGTCGGAGGTTGCGGACGGTAGTCAGGATTCCGTCGAGACTGCCCATGATGATCACGGGGCGCTTGCGCCGGGCCGTCTTCCAGCCGGCCGCGGCTTCGACATCGGCGAGGACATCGTCGAAGTGATCCGACATCTCGGCGATGGTGTGGTCGGCGTCCAGCGAGCGACGATGCCCGGCGACGATCGCCGCCGCTGTCCCGCCGACGAGTGTGGCGTCGGGCAGGATTTTCTGGAGGCGGGCGGCCGCGGCCAGGAGTCGTTCCCAGTCGGGCAGGCTCTCGTCTCCCGAACCCGTTATGCGAGCGGGCCCAGCAAGCGACTCGGCTGGCTCGGATCGACGCGACATCCCTGCCGGGAGGGTCAGGAACGGGTAGCGCCTGTACAGTTCACGCGCCTCGTCGGGCGTCATGAGGCCGCGTTCGATTCCCTCGCGGAAGGCGGCTGCAAGCTGCGCTGGATCGGTCCCGGTGCGGGCGCAGTCGCGGATCGTTCGGGCCACCCGAGTCAGCCATAGCCCGTTGCGGAGCTGGCGGTCGGAGTCGCGGAGGTCGCTGTGGTGGACCACCAAGCCGCGCCGTGACTTCAGCCCGGACGCCGCAGGGACGGTCACGTGGACGGCCGAGGCAACGACGTCAGACAGGGCGTGGAATTCGAGTGCCGTTTCGTGACTGATGGTGCCGGTCGGTGTCGCCGTGCCGATCTCGTAAAGCCGGTCGAGCGGAGTTGGCGGATGATCTGCGAAGCGGTACAGTCCGTAGCGGACACTGGTTATGTCGCCCCGAACGCGAGCGGCGCTGAGGTACCGGCGGCTGAGACCGAACTCCAGGGCCTGATCGGTCCGGAAAAAGCCTCGCTGCGCGGATGCAATTTGGCGAAGTTCCTGCTCTGACATGACCGAATGATGCGTAGCAGGTATCATTCGGTCAAGCAACGTCCCTCTGGCGACCGGATCGTCGGCGCGCCGCTCGAGGGTACTCGAAGCCAAAGTCGGCGATCGACCTCGCGGGATGCAACCCGTGCGATGGTCGTGCTGCGGGCGCGGCGGCTCGATGATTGGTTCGGTCATCGAAGCGAAACGCGTCGACGTACATGATTAGGCATGGCCAGCGACCTCGTCGTCCTCGATGGCAGCACTTTCTTTGTCTCCGACGGGGCGGGCGACGTTCGGGGCGAAGGACCCACCGGGTTCTTCTTTCAGGATGTCCGCCACCTGTCGAGCTGGGCGCTATCGGTCAATGGGGCACCGATGCGCGTCCTCACCAGCCGTGTCGTCGACTACTACTCCGCCCGTGTCTTTGGAACGCTGCCGACCGCGCGGCTCGGCCACAACCCGCCCATCTCGATCCAGCGGGACCGGGTCGTCGGCGGCGGTGTCCATGAGGACTTGTGGGTCCGCAATCACAGCGAAGTGGCACAGGCGGTCACGCTCCACGTCGACGTTGACAGCGACTTCGCCGACGTCTTCGAGCTCAAGCTGCCTGACCGCGTTCGCGTCGGCGCGACGCGCGTGGAGCACGACGACGGGCACCTGACCTTCTGGCACGAGCGCCTTGGGGCGCGCCGAGGCACCCGCTTGACCTGGAGCGCTGCTGGTCGAGTCATTGACGGCGCGATCCGATTCGAGCTCGAGCTGGCGCCGCGCGGCGAATGGGAGGTGTGCTTCGATATCTCGTGCATCGTCGACGGCGAGGAGCACGGACCGCGTGAAGGCCATGGCGGGTTCGGCAAGCTCGAACCGCAGATGCCGCGCACGCTCCAGGC
>JBDSZH010000124.1:0-7895 GCA_039925225.1 Candidatus Limnocylindrales bacterium
GCAGCTCGCACCGCACGACCACCGATGTCGAGCTGATCCGCTGGGGCTCAGACGTGACACGCATCGAGGGCCACTCTGCGGACGACGAGATCGAGGTCGCGCTCGTGCGGCCGGGCTCGCCCGCTGCGACCAGCGGCGCGCGCAAGCGGATCCGGGTGAATGGCGTGCCGCGCCGCGCGCCGGCACTGGCCGAGCGGCTCCGGGTCGTGCTGTTCGCCCCGGAGGACATGCTCCTGGTCGTCGGCTCGCCGTCGCTCCGCCGCGCGACGCTCGATCAGCTGGCGACGACCCTCGTGCCGGGGTACGCCGGCGAGCTCGCTTTGTACGGGCGCGCGCTCCAGCAGCGCAACGGGCTCCTCCGCGCCATACGGGACGAGACCGCGTCCCGCGACGAGCTGCGGTACTGGGACCGCCCGTTCCTCGATGCCGGGGGCGCTGTCGTCACCGCCCGCAATGCCCTCCTGGCGCGGCTTACAGGGCCGCTGGCCGCCGCGCACACTGAGATCGCGCCCGAGGAGGCCGCTGCCGGCGCGCTCGGCGTCCAGTACGTCACGAACGCCCCCGCATACGAGGGCGAATCGGCGCGCGAGGCCCTGGAGCGTCGCCTCGCGGAGACCGCCGAGAAGGAAGTCTGGAACGGGACGACGCTGGTGGGCCCGCACCGTGACGACCTCGGGTTCGAGATGGCCGGGCGGGACTTGTCGGCGTTCGCCTCGCGGGGGCAGCAGCGCACGGCCATCCTGGCGCTGAAGCTCGCCGAGCTTGACCTCGTGACCGCCCACGATGCCCGCCCACCGCTGCTCCTGCTGGACGACGTGTTCTCCGAGCTCGATCCGGCCAGGCGCGGGCACCTGGTGCGGCGAATCGCCGACCTTCCCCAAGCGTTCGTCACGACCACGACCCTGGACGACCTGGACCCGGCGCTCCGCGCGATCGCGACACCCTGGCAGGTCCGCGCAGAACCCGGCGGCGCCCGGCTCCAGCCCGGCGCCCCGTGACGGACGACCAGCCGCGCCGGCGTCGCCCGATGTCGCGGATCGGCGATCTGATGCCGGGCGCAGCCGCGCATCTCGGGCTCGAGGACGAGCTGCGCCGCGCCCGATTCCTCGCGACCTTCGATGCCATCGTCGCTGAGCTCGTGCCCGCGGCCCACGGCGCGTGCCGGGCTTTGCGGGTCGAGGGCGAGACACTCTTCCTCGAGGCGGACGCGCCGATCGTCGGGCAGGAGCTGGTGCTCCACGGCGACGAGCTCGCCGGCGCGTTCCGGCGGGCACCAGGCGGGGCCCAGGTGCGTCTGGTGCGCGTCACGATCAGGCGTCACTAGGAGTCTCCTAGGCCCGCCGCACCTCATGCGATAATCCGCGCCCGCCCAGCACCTGGCAGAGGACCCGCAGTGGCCCACCGGATCCAGATGAAACTCGGTGTCGTGCCCGATGCCGAGCGCGCCACCGATTCGCCGGACACCGCGCTCCATATCGAGCCGCGCATCGGCGCCCAGACGCGGGGCAAGGGACATCTGTACCTGCTGGTCACCAGCCGCGTTCCCGGCCCGAAGGCCCGTGAGGCGACGCGACTCGTCGCCGACGCGATCCGGAGCGAGTATTACTACGACGAATCCGCAGGGATCCGGGTGTGCCTGGTCAAGGCGATCCAGGTCGCGAACAAGCGGCTGACGCACGCCCGCGAGAAGAGCGCCCTCGGCAGCGGCCAGGGCCCGATCGGCGTCGCCCTCGCGGTGGTCCGCGACAACGAGCTGTACGTCTGCACCGTGGGTCCCGCCGAGGCGTACCTGAACCGCGGCGCGCGCCTGTCCACGCTGCCGGATCCGCACCGCGACCGCGGCTTGCCGTCGGACGAGGTGGAGCCGGACGTTTGGCGGGGCGAGATCAACATCGGCGACCAGCTCCTCCTGGTCACGCCATCGATCGTGTCGACGCTCGGCGCCGATGCCCTCAAGGACGCGCTCGTCACGCTCCATCCCCAGTCGGCAGTGGAGGCGCTCACCGCGCGCTTCCGCGACGCGGGTGGCAGCGGTAGCGACGGCGCTCTGGTGATCGAGGCGGCAGAGATTGCCGCGACGAGAGCCGGCCTCGTGCCCGTGCCCGTGCGACCTGCGGAGCCGCTCGCGGGTTCGCCGGATCGCTCGCCTATCCCGCTCGCGGATTCCGTCGTCAGCGGCATCAACGCCGCCCAGTCGGGGGCCCGTAGAGCGCGCGGCGCGGCCGGCGGCACGTTGTATCGCATCCTCGGCCAGGTCCAGGACGCGCTCCCGAGCCGGGGCATCCCAAACCGCCGCGTCACGCCGCTCAGCGCGCGGCGCGAAATGCAACGCCGCGCGGCGATGGCGATCCTCTCGCTCGTGGTCGTCGTGGGCGGGCTCGGCATCGGCTACTCGCTGCTCGGCGGCAAGACTCCGAACGGGCCCGCGATCGCGTCCTTCGATTCCGCGCAGGGCGCGATCGAGCTCGCGCGCAGGAACATGGATCGCGTCATCGGTCCGGGCATCGACCTCGTCCAGAACGACCCGCGCCGCGCCGAGGACCTCCTGACCGAGGCGTACACAGCCCTCGAGACCGCCGCGAAGGCGAATGTCCCTGCATCGACCATCGACCCGCTCCGGACCAGGGTCGTCGCCGCGCTCGACCGCCTGTACGGCATGGTCAACGTTGCCTCGAGCCCGATCTTCACCTTCCCGGACGACCCGGCGATCGACCTGCGCGCCATCGTCAAGGGCCCCGATGGCGCGCCCTTCGTGCTCGACGCGGCGACCGCCACGGTGTACCGCATCGATATCGCCGGCAAGAAGGCGACCGCCATCTTTCGCGAGGGCAACAAGGCGGCCGGCGCCACGCAAGGCGTCCCGCGCATGATCACGGTTGGTGGGCGCGATCTGCTGATGGTCGACTCGAAGGGCGTGGTCTGGCGCTGGCGACCCGCGAATACGACCGGCAAGGGCACTGTCACCAAGGTCCGGGTCAGCGGCGCGACCGAGTGGGGCGACGACATTCTTGCGATCGGGACGTTCCTCCGGAACCGCGACGACAACCTCTACAACTTCTACGTGGTCGATCCCTCCGCCGAGCAGATCCTTCGCTACTCGCCGGCCGCGGACGGCAGCGGCTTCCCCCAGGCGCCGAACCTGTGGCTCTCGTCGCCGCGCGACGTGAGCAAGATCACGTCGCTGTATATCGATAGCGACGTCTGGCTGGTCGACAACGGCCAGGTCCTGCGGGTGGTCGGCGGCAACAGCGCCGGCTGGTCCGCCGCTTCGCCCGGGGACGAGATCATGCGCGACGCCCCGGTCTACCGGTCCATCGCCTCCGGCGCCGAGCGGCGCACCGGCACGATCTACGGTTTCGACACGGAGAACGATCGGGTGATCGGCCTGTCCAAGGTGAACGGCGCCTACGTAGCCCAGTACCGACTCGCAGGCGGGGCCACCGGTTGGAGCGACTTCCGGGGCTGGTACATCGAGCCCGGACTGGAGCAGGAGCCCGATGTCCTGATCTGGTTCAACGCCAGGGCCCTCAATCGGGTGCTCCTCCAGCCGACCAGCGGGCTCGTGCCCGCATCGCCAGCGCCGAGTGCCCCGGGAGGGAGCGGCTCGCCCGAGCCCAGCCAGTGATCCCGCTTCGGGATCGGAACCCGACGCGCCGGCCCGCGTACGTCACCCTCGCCCTGGTCAGCGCGTGCTTCGTCGCGTTCGTAGTCGAGCTGTCCGTCACGGCCTCCGGGGGCGACCCGGCGCTCGAAAACTTCTTTCGCCAATGGGGCGCCGTGCCCGCCGATGTCACCGGGGCCTTGGAAACCGGCAACTACATCGGCCAGGCGACCATCGGCATGGTCACGAGCATGTTCCTGCACGGCAGCTGGCTGCACCTGCTCGGCAACATGCTCTTCCTGTGGATCTTCGGCAACAACGTCGAGGACCGGCTCGGGTCGTTCGCCTTCGCCCTCTTCTACCTCGTCGGTGGGATCGCGGCGGCGCTCACACAGGTCGTGATCGACCCGCAGTCGACCATACCGCTCGTCGGGGCGTCCGGCGCCATCGCGGCCGCGCTCGGTGCGTACATCGTGCTGTTCCCCGGGGCGCGGATCCTGTCAATCGTGTTCCTTGGCTTCTTCTACCAGCTGCTCGAGGTGCCGGCGCTGGTGGTCCTCGGGTACTGGTTCGTGCTCCAGCTGATCAGCGGCGTCGGCGCCCTCGGGGCCGAGACAGCACAGGGCGGCGTGGCGTTCTTTGCCCACATCGGCGGGTTCGTCCTGGGCGTGGCCGTGGGGCTGCTCCTGCGCGTCGTGGGGGCCGTTACGGCGCGGCGCGGTCCGGCGTCCGCGCCGATGGGATAATTCGGTCATGGGCCGCCTGGTGGAGATGGTCATCGAGAGCGTCCGCGTCCATATGCTCTCGAACCGGCACGTAGTGATCCTCAAGGACACGGCCGGGGATCGTTACCTCCCGATCTGGATCGGCGCGTGGGAGGCGAGCGCGATCGCGATGCGGCTCCAGGGCCTCACGGCAGAGCGCCCACTCACCCATGACCTGTTCGCTGCCGCGCTCGACCGCATCGGCGTGCGCGTCAACCGCGTGGTGATCTCCGAGCTCGCCGACGAGACGTACCACGCCCGCCTCCACCTGGAACGCGAGGGCGTGGAGGTCGAGGTCGACTCGCGACCGTCCGATGCGCTCGCACTTGCGGTCCGTACGGAGGCACAGATCTTCGCCGACGAGAATGTCCTCGCCCAGGCAGGGCTCGCCACGGACCCTGACGAGGACGTCACCGGCGAGGACGCCGACGCCGACGACGAGCCGGGCACGGAGGCTGATCGGCCGCGGCGGCGCCGCCCGCCGATCGAATCAATCGGCGACGGACCGGCCGATCCGCGCCTGGACATGTTCCGCGACTTCGTGAACTCACTCGAGCACGACCAGGGCCCCGAGTCCGGCGGCCGCCGATCCAGCTGACCCTCGCCAGCTCGCTCGCTTCGGTCAGATTGCCTTATCGCCGCCGAGGATGGGGGTGCCGCGGCCGAGCGCGCGCTTTGGGGCGGCCCACAGACGGAGGCGCAGCGCCCAGAAGTCGCGGACCGCGCGGAAGACGACCTGCGGCTTGGCGCCAGTCGGGCTGCCGGCAGTGCGCGGGTAGTGCGGCACGCCGACCTCGTCGATGCGCCGGCCGCGGGCCCGCAGCTTGATCAGCAGCTCCGCCGAGAAGAAGGCGCCGCCGGATTCCACCGCGACGCCCGCCAGTGCGGCCCGCCGGAAGAGCTTGCAGGCGCAGTCCACGTCTTTGACCTTCAGCCCGAAGAAGATCCGGTTGGCGAGCCGGTACAGGCGCGCGTAGACGGTCCGGACGAGCGGGTCCGCGCGCTGGATTCGGTAGCCAACGACTGCGTCGGCTGCGCCGGCCTGGAGGCGCTCGATGAGCCGGCCGAGGTCGGCCACCGTGAACTGACGATCACCGTCGGTGAAAGCCAGATAATCGAAGCGGGCCGCCGCGAAGCCGCTTCTGAGCGCGGCACCGTAGCCAAGGTTGACCGGGTGGTGGACGGCGCGGACCTCGGGATGAGCAGCCGCGAGCTCGTCGGCGAGCGCGGGCGTCGCGTCCTTGGAGCCGTCGTCGACGATCAGGATCTCGAACTCCTCGGCGAGCGTCGGCAGGGTAACGAGCGCTTCCTCGACGAGACCGGCCAGGTTCGCGGCCTCGTTGTGGGCGGGGAAGAAATACGAAAGCGCCGGCAGGCGCCCTCCGCTCGCCGGTGGCGTTGCGGTCGTGGGCGACGTCACTGGGCCGCGGCCAGTAAGCCGTTGACGACCCACACGCCCGTGCCCCCGGCGCTGGCCACGAGGGTCATGTCGAACTGGCCGGTGAGCTCGCCCAGGTCCGTTTCGTTGGCCCGGATCACGTACACCGGGCGCGTGCCAAGCGTCCGCCGGATGATGTCCGGTGCCCGGCCGAGGTCGCGATCGAGCATCGTCCGGTCGTCGATGATCTCGATGTCCGGGCGGAGGCCCTGGACCCTCTGGGCATACCACAGCGGCGTGGACGTGCTCCACCAGCTGATCAGCAGCGCGCCCTCCGGAACTGCAGGCAGCGCTTCGGCTAGCCATCGTGCGGCCCCCGTGTCGCCGGAGCGATCGGCGGCCTGGCGGCGAACATCGAGGGCACCAAGGGTCGGGAGGAGCAGCATCACGCCTATGATCGCTGCTGCGACCACGGACGTCCGGCGCACGGCGGGATTCTCGAGGATTCCCGCTGGCGCGGGGATCGCCGGAGCGCGGATCGACCTACCGCCAATGAGCACGCCGGCGAGGTCTGCAACTTCCGCGGCGAGCAGCGCGATCCACGTCCAGACCCAGAGGACGGGCCCCAGGTAGTAGCGCTCGATGTCCGCGTTTGCGTATGCCTGGTTGAACAGCACCGTGATCAACAGCGCGAGGCCTGTCAGGAGCGTGTAACGCGGCGCACGACGGGCGGCGATCAGGAACGCTGGTGGGATCGCGAGGGCCACGACGCCCAGCTGGGCGTTCGCGAGCTGGATGAGGTCATCGAACTTCCCGCCGATGTCCGCGAAGGGGTCGCCGAGCGAGCCCCGGAACTGCTCCGCCAGGGCGATGTACCAGAAGCCGTCCCACGTGTCCGGCTTCGCGTAGATGAGCGACGCCGGGATCAACCCGCCCCGGATCGGGAGCTCCAGGTAGACCAGCGCCACAGTCCCGAACGCGGCCGCGAGACAGCCGAGGACAAGCTTCCATCGACGCCAGATGCCCGGCTCCACGGCAAGGACGAACAGGCCGATCGGCGGAACGAGCAGCAGGGTCAACGAGTGGTTTCCCGCCGCGAGGCCGAAGAGGATGGCGGCGAGGACGAGCCATCGATCTGCGCGCCGCTGCGCCGCCGGATCGTCGCCGAGCTCCCGGCGCGCATCGTGCCAGCGCATGAGGGCGAGCAGCAGAAGGGCGACGAATGCGAGGTGGATCGGGTGCGGGTCTGCTCGAGTCGCGTTGGCCCACACGACCGGGGTCGTCGCGAGCCCGAGGCCGGTCGCAATCCCGATGATCGTGGAGCTCGTGAGGCGCCTCACGAGCAGCACGGTGGCCCCTGCCGCGGTTGCGACCGCGAGCAGGGACAGGACGGTCACGCGGAAGGCTGGCTCGCCGATCGGGGTCAGCAGGATGTTGCCGAGGAAGCCGAGGAGCACGTACGTCGGATAGCCGGTCGGGTGGGCAGTGCCCAGGATCGGCAGGACGGTCTGGAATTCGCCCGTGTCCCAGAAACCCACGCCGGGCATCAAACCGGACCAGGCATTGAGGATCACCAACGCTGCGACGCCGAGGGGCGGCGCAACGAGGGCGAGGGTGCGGGCGTTCACCATCCCAGGATGTTGCCCCAGATGACGCCCCACAGGTTGACCGCCACCGCGGCAGCGACGAGACCGAAGCCGAGCCTGCCCACGCCCCCTCGCCGGCTCATGCCGATGGCCACGAGCAGCAGCGCGAAGACGACGAAGTCATTGCTGAACCGATAGCCGAACTGCACCCAGCCCTGGCTGAAGTGCATGAGGTTGATAAACGCGATGGGCAGGATCGCGAGGTAGGCGCCCGCGACGACGCGCGATCGGCGAGAGCGCAGCGCCGGTATCGCGAGCAGGAAGGCCGGGCTCGTGAGCAGGATGCTCATCCCGATCGCCCGGGGCTCGGCGATGGGGCAGCTCCGGTCGAAGACGCCGCGCGTCGCACCCGGCTCGGTACACATGGGATCGCCGTCGCCGAGGGCGCCGGGCTCCAGCTCCGGCATGACCGCCGGCATCGCCAGGAACATGATCTGGATGTTCTGCACGAGGTAGCGCGGGTC
Organism: Candidatus Limnocylindrales bacterium; assembly: GCA_039925225.1. Lineage (GTDB taxonomy): Bacteria > Chloroflexota > Limnocylindria > Limnocylindrales > CSP1-4 > UBA5189. Next base: position 7,854 of record JBDSZH010000124.1, read on the forward strand.
CTCGATGCCCCAGTCCGGGTGGTAGTTGAGGGTCGGATAGCC
>JBDSZH010000125.1:0-14937 GCA_039925225.1 Candidatus Limnocylindrales bacterium
CTGATGGCGGCGACATCACCGATGGCAATGCCGGAACGCCCGTTGACTTCGCCTTCTCCGTCACCGACAAGAACGGCGACACGCAGACCTTGAGCGACGCCAAGTTCATGGCCGCGAAACTCTGCGAGAGCGACATCCATCGTGACGCCAACGGCGACGGCAACAGCGAGGATCCGAACGTCTGCTTGGACATCTCGCACTACGTGTTCACCAATCTTGCCGTTGGTAAGATCACCGTTAAGGAAACCACTCCTCCGAACGGCTGGAGGTTCGGCACGATGCTGCTGACCCCGAAGGCCCTCCAGGCCACGGGCGATGACGCGACCACGGGCGCGGACTTCGTGGCCTCCACCTCGACTGTCACCCTGGACCTTTCCGGTGACACCGATAACCAGGCAATGCTGCACATTTACAACTTCGAGAAGACGCCGGCGACGGACACCGTGTCCGACGAGCCGAGCTCCGCGAACGCCGCGCTGCTCGCCCTCGGCGGGCTGTTCGGCCTCTTCGCCGTGGGCTTCGCCCTTCGACGACAAACCATCTGACCAAACGCGAATCACGGCCGGCGTCCGCATCACGGGCGTCGGCCGCTTTGCGTCCCACTTTGTCTCTTCCAATGCCCCTTCGAACCCGCCTCGGCCCGCTCCTCGTGGCGGCATTGATTGCCGCGGCCAGTGGTGCCTGCGGCAGCAGCGCCGCTGACTCGGCGGCGGGGGTGCTTGCCACCCAGCATCAGCTCTCGCCCTCCCCAGTTGAGTCGGGGCTGGAGGCAGGCTCTCAGGAGACGACGTCTCCCCCGCCGACCCAGCTTCCCGTGCCGCTGGCGTCGGACGTACCGTCCCGGGTCGTCGTACCGGAGCTGAGGATCGATCTCCCGATTGTTTCAGGGGCCTTGGTCCTGCCCGGCAATTCCCCGGACTACCCGCTCTGCGACGTCGCGCAGTACCTGACCACATACCCTTACCCGGGCCGCCTCGGCTCGACCACGTGGATCTACGCTCACGCACGTGAAGGAATGTTCCTGCGCCTGCTCGAGGCGTCAAGGCGAAACGATGGCGAGGAGCTGCTCGGTCAGACGGTCGACGTCTTTTCGACCGGAAACGTTCGATATCGCTACCGCGTCTCGCAGGTGCTACGCCACACCACCGACCGTTCGGCGGCGTCGGACGTGCGACGAGATCAGGGCCGGCTCATCCTTCAAACCAGCGAGGGTCCGAGGGGGGTTGTTCCGAAGCTGCAGGTCGTGGCCGAGTTGATCTCGAGCACCAGCGTCTCCGCTGCAGATGCCCAGCCAAAGGCGTCGCCGATGGTCTGCGCAATCAGATAGGTTCAGATTGAACCGAGATCACGGATCGGGACTACAACCCCGGTGCTGCACCGCACCGGCAGGGCTTGGTCAGGCCGTCGGATGCCGCCGCAGGATCTCCGCGGTGATCGCGGGGACGATCGTCGAGAGATCGCCGATCACCGCGTAGTCCGCGACGGCCATGATCGGCGACTCGGGATCCGTGTTGATCGCGAGGATCCGCTTCGCCGCCTTGCAGCCGACGATGTGCTGGATCGCGCCGCTGATGCCGCAGGCGATGTACAGGTCCGGCGCGATTCGCAGCCCGGTCTGGCCGATTTGGTCGGCGTGCGGGCGCCAGCCGAGGCTGGTCACGACCCGGGATCCGCCGACGGCGCCCCCGAGCAGGGTCGCGAGCTCCTCGAGGCGCTCGAAGCCCGCCGCGGAACCAACACCTCGACCGCCACCGACGACGACCTTGGCATCCGACAGCGAGACGCCACTCGACGTCCGCGCCTCGCGCCCAACGACACGCGCGACGAGGTCGGCGGGCTCCAGCTCCGGCTCGAACCTGGAGATGACGGGTGGGGCTCCGGCTTCGCTCGTGGCGGCAGGGTCCACCGCGACGGCATGCGGCGCGACGCTCAGGAGTCGGACGGGGGCGTCGAGCGCGGCGTCTTCGAGCAGGCTGCCTGCCCAGCGTTGCCGGACGAGCCGCCACGAGTCGCCGGGGGTGATGTCGATGACGTTCGCGGCCATCGGCAATCCCTCGCGCGCCGCCACGTGCGCAAGCACCTCGTTGCCACGCTCGCTGCCGGCGACGACCACCGCGACCGGCGACCGAGCGGCCACGGCGGTGCGAATCGCCGCTCCCCACGCTGCTGGTGCGTAGTCGTCGAGCCTGGGATCAACGGCCACATGCGCGAGGCCGACGCCGAACGACCCGAGCATCGCCGCGACACCCTCCGTGCCGGACCCGAAGAGCACCGCATCCAGCTTCGCGTCGAGCTTGGAAGCCAGGGCGCGCCCGAGCGTCAGCGCTTCGAGCGAGAGTCGCTCCGGCTCGCCACCGGCATGCTCCACGAAGACGAGGACAGAGCCGCTCATCGAGTGCCGCTCACTTCGCCAGCACGCCAATGCGCTCAAGCAGGTCCACGACGGCCGGAGCCGCCTCCGGTCCGCGCCCGAGGACCTCCGCGGCGGTCCGCTCTTCCGCGGGCAGGCGCAGCCGGAGCTTCGTCGGGCCCGGCACCGCGCTCGCCTCGTAGGCCGCGTCCTCGCCTACGCCCAGTCCCAGCGCTCCGGACGGCGAGGACCCAAGCGCGATCCGCTCCACGTCCTTCTTCTTCGCCCGCAACCGGCCCGGTACGGACGGGTAGCGCGGCAGGTTCAGGCCCTCCTTCACGCCGAGGACCGCGGGCAGCGGCAGCTCGTACGTCTCCCAGCCGCCATCCGGCGCCTCGCGCCGCGCAAACGCCGCCCGCCGGTCGTCGCGGAACCAGATCTCCTTGATGCCATTGATCACCGGCCGGCCCAGGGCAACTGCCACTCGGACGCCGACCTGGTAGTCGCCGGTGTCGGCGGCCTCGTTGCCGAAGAAGATCAGGTCGAACCGGCCATTCGCGGCCTCCTGCGCCTCGATCGTCTCGGCAATCGCGCCAGCCGTCGAAACCGGATCCCACTCGCCACCCTGGGTCTCGAGCAGGATCGCCCGCTCGATCCCGATCGCCATCGCGTCGCGCAGCTGCTCCTCGGACTCGGCCGCGCCGAGCGTCAGGACGGCGGAGCTGCCGCCCTCCTTCTCGACGATCCTGACTGCCTCCTCCACGCCGCACTCCTCGTGCGGGCTGATCGTCGCTCCCAGGAACCGGGTATCGATCGCCTGCCGGTCGGCGGTCAGCACGATCCGGCCGCCGGTCTGCGGCACGCGCTTCACGCAGACGAGGATGTTCACGAACGGATCCGGAGGTTCTCGGGATCGAACAGGGGCGTGGCGCCGGCGACGGCGACCATGACCGGGTATTGCTCGCCGAGGTATTCGACCAGGAGCTGGTTGCCCACAACCGCCTCGGACGGCGGCAGGTAGGACATGAGCAGGTGCTTGCCGACCGACGGCCCGGACCCGGCGGATGTCACGTACGAGCGGCGGCCGTGCGCGTCCGTGAGCGCCCCGCCAGCACGGGAAAGGATCGGCTCGCGCCCGAGAATGTAGCGCTTGACGCCGCTCTTCGAGGTCGGGTCGTCGAGCGTCAGCGTGCACATGACGGCGACCGGCGGCGCCTCGCGCTGCTTGAGGTACGCCGCCTTGCCGACGAAGTCGGCGTCCTTGACGGTCGGACGGGCCATGCCCGCGTCGACCAGGTTGAAATCGAGCTCCAGCTCATTGCCGTGCGCCCGATAGCCCTTCTCGAGCCGCGCCGTGACGGCGTACGTCCCGATCCCTACCGGCACCATGCCGTGGGGCGCCCCGCTGTCCCACAGCGCCTCCCAGACACGTAGCCCCTGCTCGATCGGGACGTAGATCTCCCAGCCGAGCTCGCCGACGTATGAGATTCGCGACGCGAGCGTCCGCACGCCGTTGACGTCAACCGCCTTCGAGGTCAGGAACGGGAAGCTCGCGTGCGAGACGTCGTCGGACGTGACGCCGGCCAGGATGTCCCGCGCGCGGGGCCCCCACAGCCCGATGGTCGTGAACGAGTTCGTGGCGTCGAAGAGCTGGGCCGAACCGTCTGGCGGCAGGGCATCCATGAAGATCTTCTTGTCGCGCATGCCCATGCCGCCGCCGGTGACCACCCGGAATCGGTCGTGCGCGAGCCGCATGATCGTGAGGTCCGCGAGGATCCCGGCGGCGCCGTTGAGCATGGGCGTGTACACGGTCTTCCCGACGGCGACGTCTACCTTGTTGACGCACAGCCTCTCGAGGTACGCGGCGGCGCCAGGCCCGATGACATCAAAGATCACGAACGCGGACAGGTCCACCATGCCGGCCCGGTCGCGCATCGCGAGGTGCTCGGCGTTGATGATCGGGGACCACCAGCGGGATTCCCATTCCGCGGCACGCGGCATGACCCGGTCGCCGTACTCGGCGAGGAGCGGCGCGTTGGACCCGTACCAGTACGGCCGCTCCCAGCCCGCGGCCTCGAAGAACTCGGCGCCGAGCGCCTGCTCGCGTGCGTAAAACGGAGAGAGCCGCACACCTCGGTTGGAGGCCCACTGCTCCATCGGGTGGACGATGCCGTAGGTCTTGTTGTAGCCCTCGGTGGTGCGCGCCGCGATGTGCTTCGCGGTCCGGTGATGGTCGTAGAACCTGGCGATGTCGGACCCGTGCGGGTCGATCTCCGGCTCGCCGTCGGTCATCCACTCGGCGACGCAGCGGGCGATCCCGGGCGCCTCCTTGATCCAGATCGCGGCGGCGGACCAGAGGCCCTTGACCTCCGGCGTCTCGCCGATGATCGGGTTGCCATCCGGCGTCAGCGACAGCAGGCCATTGATCGCGAGCTTCACCCCGGCCTTCTCGTCGCCCATGACGTCGGGGAAAAGCTCCAGCGCGTCCTCCAGCTGGGGATCGAAGTCGTCCTGGGTGAAGGGCAGCATCGTCGGCGAGAGGGCCGACTCCGCGATCGACGGGATGTCGTCGGGGTCCATGAGGATCGTGCGGTGGGCATACGACCCGACCTCGAACTCGTTGCCATGCTGGCGCTCGTACATGTTCGTGTCGACGTCCCGGATGATCGGATAGCCGACCGCGACCGGCACGTTTTCGAAGATCGCCACCGGCCCGATGTCGATCATCTGGTGGACCGCGGGCGTGAGCGGGATCGACGCACCGGCCATCTCCGCGATGCGCGGACTCCACACGCCGCAGGCGATGACGACGGTGTCGGTGGCGATGTCGCCGTGATCCGTGCGGACGCCCGTCACCCGGCCGTCCTGCGTGTCGATGCCCGTCACCTCGACACCGGTGCCGATGGTGAGCGCGCCCAGCTCCTGCGCCTTCTTGCGCATGAGCGTGCCGGCCTCGAGCGAGTCGACGACACCGACCTTCGGCCAGTACACGCCGCCGAGGACGATGTCCTGGTTGATGAACGGCACGAGCTCCTTGACCCGCGTCGAGCTGATCAGCTCCGCGGGCTCGATGCCCCACGACTTCGACGACGTGATCCGCCGGGTGAGCTCCTGCATCCGCTCGGGCGTGCGGGCGACCTCGATGCCGCCGGTCATGGTGAACACGCCGAGCTCCTCGTACTGGCGCACGGAGTCAAGCGTGAATGCGGTCATCTCTTTCGAGTGGTCGGTGAGGAAGATGAAGTTGGAGGCGTGGCCGGTCGACCCGCCGGGCGACGGGAGGGTGCCCTTCTCCAGCAGGACGATGTCGCGCCAGCCGAGGCGGGCGAGGTGCCAGGCCATGCTGTTGCCGACGATTCCCGCGCCGATGACGACGACCCTCGCCTTGTCCGGCAACCCTGCCATGTACGCGGGCTTGGAGGGCACAGGAGCTCCTGGACGGACGCTTCGTGGGCTTGCTGCACCCCAGGCGGCCCGGACTAAACCGGGAGCGTGGACAGTCTGCCTCGGCGGTCCCCACAAGCGCAACTCTCACGTCCGCAGTTGGAGCCCTCGCAGCAGCTGCGCATTGGCGGCGACGACGATCGTCGAGACGCTCATCGCGATGGCGCCGACGGCCATGGGCAGGTCAATCCCCCAGGGGACAAGCAGGCCGGCGGCGACCGGGATCGCCACAAGGTTGTAGCCAGTCGCCCACACGATGTTCTGGATCATCTTCGCGTAGGTCGCCTTGGAGAGCGCAATGGCGCCGACGACGTCGCGAGGATCGCTCCGGACGAGCACGATGCCCGCGGATTCAACCGCAACGTCCGTCCCGGCACCGATTGCGATCCCGACATCTGCCGTCGCCAGCGCTGGCGCATCGTTGACGCCGTCGCCAACCATGGCCACGCGCCGTCCGCCAGCCTGGAACCGCTGGACGGCGGCTGCCTTGTCGGCGGGGAGGACCTGGGCGGCGACCTCGTCGATGCCGAGGCGATGCGCGACCGAATCTGCGACCGCCTGGCTGTCGCCGGTGATCATCGCGACCCGAATGCCGTGGGCGTGCAGCGCCTCGATCGCCTCCTTCGACTCCGGTCGAATCTCGTCCTCGACGGCGACGGCGCCCGCAACGACTCCATCGACGATCACGTGGAGCACGGTCCGTCCAGCGCGGTCCCATTCGGCGGCCATCGGTAGCGGCTGGAGCGACCGGTCCGCCAGAAGCCGTGGCCCGCCGACGCTCACCTCGTGCCCGTCGACAAGAGCACTCGCGCCTTTGCCCGCGAGTGCCTGGAATCCGGTGGCACGCGAAACCGCAAGGCCACGGGCAGTCGCACCGCGAACGATGGCGCGGGCGAGCGGATGCTCGGAGTCACCCTCGACGGCCGCCGCGAGCGCCAATGCTTCGTCGTCACTCGCATCGACGAGTGCCGGCTCGCCCATGGTCAGCGTCCCGGTCTTGTCGAAGATCACCACGTCCAGCGTCCGAGCCCGCTCAAGGGCGAGGCGATCCTTGACCAGCAGGCCGTTTCGAGCCCCGAGGGACGTGGAAATCGCGATGACGAGGGGGATCGCGAGGCCGAGCGCATGTGGGCAGGCAATCACGAGGACCGTGGCGGTGCGCACGAGCGCGCCTTCGGGGTCCCCCTGGATCCACCAGAAGGCGAGGGTGATCGCTCCCGCCGCAAGCGCGACATAGAACAGGATCGCGGCGGCCCGGTCGGCGAGCGCCTGCGCCCGGGATGCTGAAGCCTGCGCGGTGGCGACCAGCCGCATGATTCCGGACAGCGCCGTGGCGTCGCCGGTCGCGCTGACCTTGATGCGCAGCGACCCGCCGGCCGCGACCGTCCCGGCGATGACCGTCGCGCCCGGCTCCTTGGCCACGGCACGCGATTCGCCCGTGATCATCGATTCGTCGACGTCGGCACTGCCCTCGACGATGACGCCGTCGGCGGGCACCCGGGCGCCCGGTCGGACGAGGACGACGTCGCCGAGACGAAGGTCTGCGATGGCGACCTCCTCGACGCCTCCGGGTCCGACCCGCTCAGCCGTGTCAGGCAGGAGCGCCGCAAGGGCGGAGAGGGCGCCGCGCGCCTGCGCGATCGAGCGCATCTCCAGCCAGTGCCCGAGCAGCATGATGGTGATCAGCGTCGCCAGCTCCCACCAGATCTCGACCTCGAACAGGCCCACGGTGCCGGCCCATGAGGTCACGAACGCGACCGCGATCGCGAGCGAGATGAGGGTCATCATCCCGGGCTTCCGGTCCGCCAGCTCGGATCGCGCGCCCCGAAGGAAGACGAGGCCGCCGTACAGGAAGACGATCGTCCCGAGGATCGCCGGCAGGTAGTCGATGCCCGGAAGGTTGGGGATCGAGTAGCCGAACCATTCCTGGATGTCGGCACTGAGGATCACGACCGGCACCGTCAGGGCGAGGGTCAGCCAGAACTTGTCCCGGAACATCGCCACCGAGTGGCCCTCGTGGCGGTCGTGGCCCGCGGCCGCTGGGTGGCCCGCTGGCATGGCATGGCCTTCGGGCATGGCATGGCCGTCGGGCATCTCGTGCGCAGGCGTGGGCGACGCGTCGTGGCCGCTCGCGTGGCCGCCGTGCTCCTCATGGTCCATTGCCGTCAGCCTCCTCAGCCCGCGAGCGTCGGCGCCCGGAACCCGCGCAGGCGCAGCGCATTCGAGACGACCGTCACGGATGAGAGCGCCATCGCCGCGGCCGCGAAGATCGGATCGAGGAGCACGCCCGTGAACGGGTACAGGGCACCCATCGCGACCGGGATCAGGACCACGTTGTAGGCGAACGCCCAGAACAGGTTCTGGCGAATGTTGCCCATCGTTGCCCGCGATAGGGCAATGGCGGTGACGAGGCCGCGGAGGTCGCCGGACATGAGGGTGACGCCGGCGGAGTCCATGGCGACGTCTGTGCCGGTGCCCATCGCGATGCCCACGTCCGCGGACGCAAGCGCCGGCGCGTCGTTGATGCCGTCGCCAACCATCGCGACGCCTCGTCGCTCCCCCTGGAGCGCGGTGATCGCGGCGGCCTTGCCCTCGGGCCGTACGTCGGCAAACACGCGATCGATGCCGACCGTGCGCGCGATTGCCTCTGCCGTGCGCCGGTCATCCCCGGTGAGCATCACGATCTGGATACCCAGGCGGCGCAACTCCGCAACGGCCGCTGCCGAGCTGGCCTTCGGCGTGTCGGCGACCGCGATCACGGCGGCGCCACGGCCGTCGAGTGCCACGAAGACCGGCGTTTTGCCATCCGCCGCGAGCTGGTCGGCTGCCGCGGTCAGCGCGGAGACGTCGATGCCGGCCGCCTCGAGGAACCCGCCTCGTCCCACGAGCACCGCGCGACCCCCGACCGTCGCGGCGATCCCGCTCCCCGGCGTGGCATGGAAGTCGGCCGGCTCGGCGAGCGCCAGCCCGCGCGTCTCCGAGGCCTCGCGGACGATCGCGTCAGCGAGCGGGTGTTCGGAGCGGCGTTCGGCCGTCGCGACCATCGCGAGCAGGTCGTCCTCGGCGATCGTGTCGTCCGCGCGGACGACGTCGGTCACCCGTGGCTTGCCCTCCGTGAGGGTGCCCGTCTTGTCGATCACGATCGACGTGACCGACCCGAGGCGCTCGAGCGCCTCGGCGTTTCGGAACAGGATGCCCGCCTCGGCGCCCTTCCCGGTGCCCACCATGATCGACGTCGGGGTTGCGAGGCCGAGTGCGCACGGGCAGGCGATGATCAGGACTGCGACGGTGTTGAGGAGCGCGAGGTTGAACGCGGGCGCCGGCCCAAGGGCAAACCACGCGACGAACGTCAGCGCGGCGAGGCCGAGTACGGCCGGGACGAAGTAGCCGGTGACGCGGTCAGCAAGGCGCTGAATCGGTGCACGGGAGCCCTGCGCCTCGGAGACGAGCCGAATGATCCGGGCGAGAACGGTCCCGGACCCGACTCTGGTCGCCCGGAACGCGAACTTGCCCGTGGTGTTCATGGTGCCGCCGAGTACGAGGTCCTCGAGGCGCTTCGAGACCGGCAGGCTCTCGCCTGTGATCATGCTCTCGTCGACGCCCGAGACGCCGTCGGTGACGACCCCGTCGACGGCGATGGTCTCACCCGGCCGGACGCGGACGATGTCGCCGACGCGAACCTCGCCGATCGCGATGTCCACCTCGGCATCGCCACTGACCACGCGCGCGGTACGTGGCGCGAGGTTGATCAGCCGGCGGATCGCGTCGGAGGTGTGGCTCCGGGCGCGCGCCTCGAGGAACCGGCCGAGCAGGATCAGTGTGACGATCGCTGCCGCGGTGTCGAAGTACAGCGGCAGGGCGTCGGTGCCGATGCCCAGCCCAGCTGCGCGGAAGAATTCCGGGGCGACGATCGTTGCAAGGGAATAGCCGTACGCCGCCGTTGTCCCGACCGCGATCAAGGTGTTCATGTCCGTGGCGCCGTGGCGGAGCGCCTTCCAGGCGCCGACGTAGAACTGCCAGCCCGCCCAGAACTGGACCGGCGTCGCGAGAGCAAGCTGGACGAGCGGCTCCGTCAGGAACGCGGGGAGCCACGGCGCGACCGTCATCCGCGCCAGCCCGAGGAGCAGCGGCACGGTCAACGTCGCGGCCACGATCAGCCGGAGCCGGAGGTCGGCCACGTGCCGCGCGCCGGCCTCGTCGCGCTCGGTCCGCGCCTCCGCGACCTCTTCGATCGCGCGCGCCTGGCTGCCGATCGCGGCCTGACCTGCGAGCGCGACGTACCCCGCCGCGTCCACGGCGGCGATGAGGTCGCTCACGCTCACGAGCGACGGATGGAAGCGAACCGTCGCCGATTCCGACGCGAGGTTGACGTTCGCCTCGTCGACGCCGTCGACCTTCTGCAGGAACCGCGTGATGCGGTTCACGCACGATGCACAGGTCATCCCCTCGACGGGGAATGACACGATCTCGATGGGCTGGCTGGGTGTGGTCATGTGGTCCTTCCGGGATACTCCCTGGGAGTATTCTACGTGCCCGTGTCCAGTCCGCTGCACAGCGTGATGAGCAGCCCCAAAGGACGGGGCCACGACCGTTCTTGCGTGGCGCTTCCCAGCGCATGCCGGGCAGGAGGACAGGAGCTCGCGGCCTTGACGGCCTCCGGGCTGCGAGCGACCCTTCCGGGATCGCCGCGGCGCAGCCCCGCGGCGCAGCTCTCGCCCGGGAGGTACGCGTGACCCTCGCTGGAACTGCCACGTCCCCCACCCTCGCGGTTCGCAACCTCTGGAAGGTCTTCGGGCCTGCCGGTGCGCGGCTGTCCGACCCGAACTCGGATCTACTCCAGCTGTCCAGCGCGGAATTCCGATCCCGTACCGGCTCCACGATCGCCGTACGCGATGTCTCGTTTGACGTCAGTCCCGGCGAGGTCTTCGTGGTCATGGGCCTCTCAGGCAGCGGCAAGTCGACGCTCGTGCGTTGCCTGACCCGCCTGATCGAGCCCACGCTCGGGCACATCCTCCTCGACGGCGAGGACATCCTGGCCGCCGACGCGAACCGCATGCGCGAGCTGCGCCGCCGACGCTTCGCGATGGTCTTCCAGAATTTCGGGCTGCTGCCGCATCGGCGGGTCATCGATAACGTGGCCTTCGGCCTGGAGGTTCGCGGCGACGATCGGACAGCCCGCCACGCGCGGGCCCGCGAGGTGCTGGAGCTGGTGGGCCTCGATGGCCATCTGGACAGCTATCCGGACCAGCTCTCCGGCGGGCAGCAGCAGCGCGTGGGCCTCGCACGGGCGCTTGCCGGCGACCCGGAGGTGATGTTCCTCGACGAGCCGTTCAGCGCTCTGGACCCGCTCATTCGGCGGGACATGCAGAACGAGGTGATCAGGCTCCATCGCGAGGTTGGGAAGACCATGGTCTTCATCACCCATGACCTCGCCGAAGCGCTGAAGCTCGGCGACCACATCGTCATCATGCGCGACGGCGCGATCGTCCAGTCCGGGAGGCCGGAGGAGCTGGTCGGCGCGCCCGCCGACGACTACGTCGCCGACTTCGTCCGCGACGTTCCCAAGTCCCACGTCCTTACCCTGCGCTGGATCATGCGCGACGCGACGCCTGACGACCCGCGCGACGGCCCGGTCTTCCCCGCGACTGCGGTGATCCGCGACTGTCTCCACGCCGCCGCCGCGAGCGAAAAGCCCATCTGTGTCGTGGACGAGGGCCGGCTCCTCGGCGTGGTGGACCGCGTCCAGATCCTCGAGACGATCGCCGGAACCTCGGCGCACTCGTGACGGCGGTCGCGGCAGCGGCGCAGCGCCACGTGCCGCCCATCTCCCGCGGCACGCTCGGCCTCCTGCTGGTCGGGTTGATCGCGGTCCTGTACGTGGTCTTCGCGGGCCAGTGGACGCTGCCCCACGACGACGATGCGGTGCGGTTTCACCAGATCAACGGAATCCGGGAGTGGATCGACGAGAACCGGAACACCAACGTCGTGCTCGTCGTGCTCGTCACCGGGATCCGCGTCGTGATTACCGCCCTCGTCGATGCCTTCATGCTCGTCCTGCACGGCGTCGGCTGGCTCGGGCTCACCGCTATTGGCGGAGCGCTGGGATTTGCCATCGCCGGATGGCGCCTCGGCCTCCTGGCGGTGGCCAGCTTCCTGGCCTTCGGCATCCTCGGGCTGTTTGAGCGCAGCGTCGACACCTTGGCGTTGACCCTCGCCTCGGTCGTGCTGTCGCTCGCGATCGGCATCCCACTCGGGATCGTGGCGGGCCGCCGGCCGCGCTTCCTCGCCGCGATCCAGCCGGTCCTGGACGTCATGCAGATCCTGCCAACGTTCGCCTACCTGCCGCTGATCACGCTGTTCTTCCTCATCGGGCCGGCGAGCGCGGCGATCGCGACGATGATCTACGCCATCCCCCCGGCGATCCGGATCACGGCCCTTGGCATTCGCGAGGTCTCGCCGGCCACCGTGGAGGCGGCCACGTCGCTCGGCTCCACCCCGCGCCAGGTGCTGACCAAGGTCCAGCTGCCAATGGCCCGCCGGGCCATCATACTCGGGATCAACCAGACGATCATGATGGCCCTGTCGATGGTGGTGATCACGTCCCTCATCGACGCTCCCGGGCTGGGCAAGAACATCCTGCACGCGCTCCAGCAGAACAACGTCGGCCTGGCGTTCGACGCCGGCATCGCGATCGTGATCATGGCCATCATGCTCGACCGCCTGACCTCGGCCGCGAGCGAACGCATGGACCCGGCGAAGGCGACGGTGAACGCCGCGTTCGGCGCGACGCTCGCCCGACGGCCGATCCGCCTCCTCCTCGTGGGGGTACCGGCTGCCGCGGTCGCCGCCTCGATCTGGCTCGTTGGCGGGGGGTTCCCGGACGGCCTTCGCTTCTCCTTCCAGGCGCCGATTAACGCGGCCGTCAAATGGGTGTCGTTCAATCTGTACGGCCTGACCGAGGGCACCAAGAACGTCATCACCTCGGTGCTCATCAATCCCATCCAGACGTTCCTCACCGAATCGCCGTGGTGGCTGATCGTGCTGCTCGTCCTGGCGATCGCGGCGCTCGTCGGCGGGCGTCGGGCGGCGATCATCGCGGCGGCCTGCTTCCTCGGACTCATCGCGATGGAGATGTGGGAGCACAGCATGGCCACGCTGGCCCAGGTCCTGGTCGCGACGGTGCTGACGCTGGCGGTCGGTCTGGCGTTCGGAATCGCCGCGGCACGGAGCAACCGCTTCTCGCGCTTCCTCAGGCCAGTGCTGGACGCTGCCCAGACGATGCCCGCGTTCGTCTATCTCCTGCCGGCGGTGGCCCTCTTCGCTCCAACGCGCTTCACTGCGATCGTGGCCGCGGTCATCTACGCGGTGCCGGCGGTGATCCGGCTGGTGGAGATCGGCATCCGAACGGTGCCAATCACCGTGCGCGAGGCCGCTACAGCGGCGGGTGCCACGGATCGACAACTGCTCTGGAAGGTGGAGCTGCCGATGGCCCGACAGGCGCTGCTGGTGGCCGCGAACCAGGGGATCATCCTGGTCCTGGCGATGGTCGTCGTGGGCGGGCTCGTCGGCGGCGGAGGTCTCGGCTACGACGTGGTCGCGGGCTTCGCGCGCCGCGACTTCTTCGGCGAGGGAGTCGCCGCGGGCATCGCCTGCGTGCTGCTCGGCATCGCGCTGGACCGGATCACGCAGGGGGCAGGCCGGGACCGACGGAGGAAGCTTGCCAGCGTGCTCGCGGTCGGGCCAACCCGAACGTAGGCATGCTCGACAGCGTGCCGAGGGGCGTGCAATCGTGGCGCGCGCAGCGCATCATCGCGCGCAGCCACGGACGCGCCCCGGCATCGACTGTTCGATCGGGCGCCAAGATAGTGGAGGAGCGACAAGGGATGACACTCCGAGCAGGGCGATTCGCGTCTCTCGCAGCGGTAGCGGTGCTTGTCGCCGCCTGCTCCGGGGGAGCCGGCGCGAGCAGCGGGCCGAAGGGCACCGTGAACATCGCGGTCAACCCGTGGGTTGGCTACACGGCCGACGCGGCAGTCGTTGCCTACATCCTCAAAGAGAAGATGGGCTACGCGGTCAACCTCAAGGACCTGAAGGAGGACGTCTCCTGGCAGGGCTTCGACAGCGGCGAGGTTGACGTGATCCTCGAGAACTGGGGGCATCCGGATCTCGAGAAGACCTACATCACGGACAAGAAGGTCGCGATGGACGCCGGCCTGACCGGCAACGTCGGGATCATCGGCTGGTACGTGCCCAAGTGGTTCGCGGACGAGCACCCGGACGTCGTCGCCGATGCCAAGAACCTCAACAAGTACGCCGACCTGTTCAAGACGTCGGAGTCCGGCGACAAGGGCCAATTCCTGGGGACGGACCCGTCGTACGTCCAGTACGACGAGGCGCTCGTCAAGAACCTCGGCCTGAACCTCAAGGTGATCTTCACCGGCAGCGAGAACGCGACGGTCGAGGCGATCAAGCAGGCCGTCGCCCAGAAGAAGGCGCTGCTCTTCTACTGGTGGGATCCGCACTGGCTGAATTCGACCCTTGAGCTCACGCGCATTCCCCTCCCGGCGTACAGCGGCGGCTGCGACGCGGACAAGGAAAAGGTCGCCTGCGACTATCCCGAGACGCCGCTGAACAAGATCATGAGCGTCAAGTTCAACACGAGCGGCGGCGCAGCCGCGACCATGATCAAGAACTTCAAGTGGACCAACGCCGACCAGAATGCGGTCGCCAACGACATCACCAACAACGCCATGACCCCCGAACAGGCAGCCAAGAAGTGGGTCGACGCCAACGAATCCATCTGGAAGGCCTGGGTTCCGTCCTAGGTCACTGATCCCGCAATCGTCGTCATGCGCCGCGGAACCTGCGGCGCATGACGTTTTTCCGGCAGGGCGGCAGGAAGCCCCTTGCATCCCGTTACCGACACGGCCAAGATGGCGGCCGACGATGCGCTCTGGGACCAGAGGCTCGGGATCTTGAGGATTCGCCTCACGGTCCGCCTCATTTCCGCCGTCTCCCGATCCGGCGGGCGGCCCGTGCCCATCGTCGAGAGTGGACGCGCGCGACCAAGCGACGCGCCAGAACGTGGAGGAGCACTTGACCACCACCCGCACCATGCCCCGGCTCGCGATGCTCGGGGCCGC
>JBDSZH010000126.1:0-10487 GCA_039925225.1 Candidatus Limnocylindrales bacterium
GGGCCGATCGCGCAGCCACATGAGATAGCCCCGGTCACGACGTGAGATCTCGCCGACCGACCAGCCCGCGTAGATCCCGAAGTCCAGCACCGGGCCCCAGGGTCGACCGGGGGGCTCGCCCATCGCACCGGTCCAGAACGGACGGTTCGGGTCATCACCGAATGCAGTGCTGCCGGATCCCGATACGCCGGCCGGCCCGCCGGTTGCGATATCGAATGCGGATCGGCGCTCTGCGTCCTTGAGGACGGCCCACGCCTCGTTGAGCCCGCGCATGACATCGAGCCCACGAGGCCCGACCAGATCGGGATGGGCTCGTCGCGCCCGATCCACGTACGCGGCGCGGATCTGGCGCACAGATGCGCTCCGAGGTACCCCCAATACCTCGTATGGATCGCGGGCCTCACTCACGGTTTGCTGTCGACACCCTCCCAGCGACGATCGACGACGAGGTGCAGCACGCTTGGCCGGTCCGCGACGAGGGCCTGCCTGAGGGCCGGCTCGAATCCCATGTCGTCCTCGACCCGGGCGCCGCGCGCACCCAGTGCCCGGGCCGCTGCTGCGAAGTCGATCGGCCCCAGGTCGGTGGCGACGCCCATCGCACCAGGCCGCCGCTCCTGGTACGTCCGGATCATGCCGTAGCGTTGGTTGTCGAACACCAGGACGATCGTCCGCAGGCCCATGCGGACCGCGGTCTCGATCTCCGTGAGCGTCATTCCAAGGCCGCCATCGCCCACCAGCGCCACGATCGCCCGATCCCGGTGGATGAGGCCGGCGGCGATCGCTGCCGGCAGGCCGTAGCCCATCGCGCCCGAGGTGGATCCGAGGAAGGTTCCGGGACGGCGGAACCGGAATCCTCGTGCCGCCCATGTCCCGAAGCTGCCGGCGTCGGTGGTGACGATGCCGTCGTCCGGGAGGAGCTGGCGGAGGGTCGTGACGACCTTGCCGGGATGCACGCCGGGGCCGTCCCACGGATGTCCATCGATCACCGTGGCCGATTCCCAGGCGGCGCGGTCATCGGCGTTGCGAGTCACACGTGCGTCGACGATTGAAGCGTCCAGCACGCCACGCGACTCCAGCCGCGTCACAGCGGCTCGCAGGAACAGCCGTGCGTCGGACGTCACCGTCAGCGCGGCGGGCCGCAAGTCGGCGGCGATCGAACCCGGCGCGATGTCAACGTGCGCCCAGCGCGTCCCGGCAGCCGGCACGGTCCAGCCAAAGGTCGTGATCTCACCGAGCCGGCACCCGATCACCAAAAGCGCATCCGCGTTCGCGAGGCGCTCGCGCACGGTGGGTGGTGCGCCATAGCCAGTCATGCCGAGGTACAGGGGATGGTCGTTCGAGATCACATCGCCGCGTCGCCACGAAGCGACCACAGGCACGCGAAGCAGCTCGGCGAGGCGGAGCAGGTCGTTGGACGTGCGTGCTCGGAGCACGCCCGCGCCCGCCAGGATCAGCGGCCGCTCGGCGCCGGCAAGCATCTGGAGGACGTCCCGCACCTCGTCATCGGTGGGGCGCGGTGGCGAGACGCGACTCAGCGTCGGCATCAGCTCCGGCGGCACCTCCTCGTCCAGGAGGTCCTCCGCGACGGACAGAACGACTGGGCCGGGCCGGCCGTTGATCGCCTGGTCGACGGCGTCGGCTGCCGCCTGCACCGCGGACGCGACGTCCGTCGGTTCGGCGGACCACTTGCCGAGCCGGCCGATGGTCTCGGTAATGTCGATCTCCTGGAACCCCTCTCGGCCGCGCGATTTTCGCTCGACCTGGCCGATGAAGGCGAACATGGGGCTCGAGTCGGAGTAGGCAGTGTGGATCCCGATCGCCAGGTTGGAGCCGCCGACCGCGCGCGTCCCGATGCACGCCGCCGGCCGCCCGGTCAGCTGGGCATGCGCCTCGGCCATGAACGCGGCCGCGCCCTCGTGGCGAGTCGCGACGACGTTGATGCCGACCGCTTCGAGGCCCTCCAGCAGCCCGAGGAAGCTCTCGCCCGGCACAGTGAAGGCCCAGCGCACCCCGGCCCGACGAATGGAGTCGGCGAACATCCGCCCCACCGTTACGGCGACGGGCGGCACCGCGGCGAGATCGGGCGCAGCCTCTGGTTCCGTCTCAGGAGCGGCTTCGACGACTACTTCGGACGTTGTCTCGCTGTCGGGCTCGAGCTCGGGCTCGGAGAAGGGCGCCAGCGCGAGCTCGGGCGCGGACATGATCCCGGCTTCCGCTCCGGCGTAAGTCTCGACCGCAGCATCGGGCGCGGCCGTGCCGTCGGGCTCGCCCTCGAGCTCCGGCTCCGGATCCGCCGCGGGAGCGAGACTCATCTCTGCCTCGGTCGGGTCCGTCATCCGGGCACCGGCCCGGGGATCGAGGTCAGCACGAGACTGAGGATCAGCATCACGACGACGAACAGCACGAGCAGGCGGGCGATCACCTGGGACGCCATCGATCGCCTACCGGTAGTTCTGGAATTGGAGCTCGACGACCTCGTCCAGCCCGCGCAGGCGCGTCATCACGCGCTGGAGGTCGTCCTTGCTCTTGCCAGAAACGCGGACGGCGTCACCCTGGATCTGCGATTTCACCTTCGGGAACTCGTCGCGGATCATCTTGGTGATCTTCTTGGCCAGCTCGTCCGGCAGGCCCTTGCGCAGACCGATCTTCTGGCGCACCTTCATGCCGCCCGCGGGCTCCACCGGCCCCCACTCGAAGACCTTCAACGACAGTCCGCGGCGAACCGCCTTGGACAGGATCAGGTCCTTGATCGCAGCGGCGCGGAAGTCGTCATCGGTGACGAGGACGATCTCGTCCTTGCCCTGCTCGAGGTCGATCGTGGCACCCCGAAAGTCGAAACGTTGCCCGGCCTCGCGCCGCACCTGGTCCAGCGCGTTCCGAAGCTCCATGGCATCGAACTCGCTGACGACGTCGAACGAGACCTCGCCACTCACGTCAATCGCCTCCCTGGGCCGGCGCGGCAATGTGCCCACACCGGATCTGCGGTTGCTGTCGGGCGCCAGTATGCCTGTTGTGGCCCGTTCGGCAATCAGGACGATTCGAGGTGTACGAGCAGTAGCTCGGCGATCCGATAGCTCCGTCCGCCACCCATGACCAGCACGGCGTCGCCTTCGCGAACGTTCTCGGCGAGCCACGCGGCCGTTTCCTCGACCGTGCCCGTTGCCGCAACGGGGATCTCCGGCCGGCGGGTCCGAACCGCCCCCGCGAGCGCCTCCGGGGACGTGACGGTCGTGTCCAGGTCACGGCTGGCCCAGATGTCTGCGATCGCCACAGCGTCGGCTTCGGCGAGGGCATCCGCGAAGTCGTCGAGCATTGCGGCGGTCCGATGGAACGTGAGCGGCTCGTACACGGCCCACACGCGCCGTCCCGGCTCGCGCTGGCGGAGCGCGGCCAGCGTCGCCCTGACGGCGGTCGGATGGTGGCCGTAGTCGTCGTAGACCGCGACGCCGCGGGCCTCGCCCTTGCGCTCTAGCCGTCGACCGATACCCGGAAAGCTCGCGAGCGCCAGCAGGAATCGATCGGAACCCATCGACGCTGCCCCGCGCGCGCCAATGGCCACCGCGAGTGCGACGAGCGCGTTGGATGCGTTGTGGAGTCCCGTCACCGGGAGGTGCACTCGCCTGACGGGCTCGCCCTCAATCCCGCCGATCTCCAGCATGGTGCCATCGGGGCCTTGTGCGGACACGAGCGCGATGAGTCGATCGTCGATCAAGATCTTCGATGCCTTGGCGGGCCTTGCCGACGCCGTGTCGGCAGACACGACGGAGATGCCGACGAGCCCTCCTGACTGCGAGTTGCGCGCCCAGAGCTCACTCAGCACATCGACGACACCCGGATCCTCGAGATTTGCCACGACAGTGGCCTCCGGGACGCGCGCCAGCCACGTCGCGAATGCCTCGATGACGGCATCGCGGTCCGCGAAGACGTCCGGGTGATCCCACTCGACGGTCGTGAGGGTGACCCTGTCGGGAAAGTACGAGTCGAAGTTGCCCGCGTATTCGTCGGCCTCGACGATGAAGCTCTCCCCGGCGCCGATCCGGGCCGTGGCCGGCACGGTGCCCGTGAGGGCCGCGGGCAGGAGCGCGCCCACGAACGCGGATGGATCCAGGCCCGCCTCCGCGAGCAGCCAGGTGAGCCAGCCCGCGGTCGTGCTCTTGCCGTGCGTTCCGGCCACGGCGATCAGCTCGCGCCCGTGCGCAGCATCCGCGACGAGCTGCTGCCATGGCTCCACGGGAATCCCGGCTTTCGCCGCAGCCGCCAGCTCGGGATGGTCAGGGGCGATCGCGGTGAGGGCCTTGGTGACCGCGAGCCGGTTCGGTGGCGGATGCACGCCCACGTGCGCCGGGTGGTGGGCCCACTCGATCGGTATGCGGGCAGCCTCCAGTGCAACGGTGTACGGCGATGGACCGCCCGGGTCGCAACCCGTCACGATCGCCCCCGCGGCCTTGGCGTGGAGTGCAGCCGCGGAGGCGCCCGCGCCGGCGATACCGAGGATGTGGATTCGCTCCCCTGCCTGAATCGGTCGAGATCGACGGGCCGGCGCGAGGCCTGCGCCGAGCTCTGTGGCGGTGCGCGTCACCCGCCCCGCCCCTCGGCCCGCTCGATAAGCCACTCGAGCGCGGCGTGCGCAGCTGCCTCCCGGTTCGAACCGCGGTCGCTGCCGAACATGAGCCGGCGGACTTCACTCGTGCCTGCAGCGGCCAGGCCGATGTACGTGAGCCCGACTGGCTTCGCCTCGGATCCTCCATCCGGTCCGGCCACGCCGGTGATGGCGACCGACAGGTCCGCACCGAATCTTGTTCGAGCGCCAGTCGACATGGCCACCGCCACCTGCGCGCTGACGGCGCCGTGAGCCGCGAGCATTGCCTCTGGGACGCCCAGCAGCGCGGCCTTTGCAGAGTCCGCGTACGAGACCACGCCACCGAGGAAGTAGCCGGACGAGCCGGGCACCTCGGTGATCATCGAGGCGAGGAGGCCGCCGGTGCACGATTCCGCGACGGCGACGGTGAGCTTGCGGCCGAGGCACACGCCCTGGAGCCGCTCCGCGAGGGCGACCAGCGCGCCGGGCACCGCTATTGCCGCTGCGTCTTGACCGGATTCGCAGGGGGCGCGAACAGCCACGTCTCGGCGACGCCCGATCGGCCCAGGGCCCCCAGGCTCACGCCGTTGAGCGTGAACCGCGTGCTGCCCGACGACCCGGTCCGGATCTCGATCGACGTCTCGCCGCTGTAGGTCAACGTCTTGCCGGATTGGTACACGGTGCCGCCGCCTCCGCCCTGGAGCTTGTCGTCGATCCACACCTTGATCCAGGCGGGTCCGCCCTTGATGCTGACGACCAGGTTCACCCCGCTATACGCGACCTGGATGTGCCGCGTGAGCGACGCGGTCTTGCCCTCCGATGACGTGGCGGTGATCGTGATCGCCCAGCGGCCCGCGGTGAGCTCCAGCGGCGGCAGCGCGAAGGAGCCGTCCTCCGCCACGTTCACGGCAGGCCACGTTTGTGGCGTGGGCCCCCGTGCGGGGCCGCCACTCGCGCCCGGCGAGGCGCCCGGCGTGGGAGCAGCCACCGGCGGGGGTGCGGTGGCGCCGTCGGCGACCGCCGGACCCGTGAAGGCCGCCGAGACCGATACGGTCTTCGCGTTCGTGGTCGTGCCCTCGATCGCGATCGCGCCGTTGCCATAGGTAGTGCCGTCGACAGGCTGCGTGACAACCAGGGTTGGCGCCTGGAACACGAGGAACGGCACCGTGATCATCACCGTTCGCGGCGATTCGGAGCTCTTGCCGGTCTCCGTGTTGATCGCGTCGATTTCGAACCGATTCTGGCCGCGCCGGAGATCCACCTGGTAGCTCCACTCGCCATTGGCCAGCACCGTGACTCGGACCGGTTGCGTCTGGCCCGCTGCCTTGATGGTGATCGTGGAGCCGGCCGTCGCGGTGCCGGCAAGCTGGAACGAGGTGGTCGCCTCGTCCACCTCGACGACGGCGGTCGCGGGATTGGTCACGGCCAGATCCGGTGGTCGCGAGTATCGGAGGAGCTGGGACGACAGGTATACGAAGAACAGCACCACGCCGGCCGTCAGCAGCGCGGCGACGACGACCGAGGGCGAGAATTTGAGCGGTCGCGACGGCTCGTCGAGCGGGCGTGGCGGCACGATGATGGGTTCCGGCCCGACCTGGTCGCCGCGTTCCCGGCGCCATTGCCGGAGCACGTCCTCCGGGTCGAGATTCAGGTAGATCGCGTAGTTGCGCAAGAAGCCCTTGGTGTAGACCGCGCCCGGCAGGTCGCGGTAGTCGCCGCGCTCAAGGGCGCTGAGGTAGCGGACGCGGATCTTCGTGTCGCGCTCGGCCCGGACGAGGTCGACGCCCTTGCGTTCGCGCGCTGCGGTGAGCCGGTCCGGCAGTCCCGGGCCGGCGTCGACCGCGTCCTCGCCGGCGCCCAGGCGCTGTGTCGCGCGGCGGGCGTGATCACGCGTCGTCATCGGTCAATCATCGCCCGGGTCGTCGCCATTGTCGTGTGGGGCACTATCCCTACGCAGTACCGCCCGGGCATTCGAGCCGTCGAACGCGCCGATGTAGCCCCGCGCCTCGAGCTGGTCGATCATCCGGGCCGCCCGGGCGTAGCCGACCTTCAGCCGCCGCTGGAGCAGCGATGCTGAGGCGCGATCGTACTCGCGGATCACGTCCACCGCGTCCGAGAGCAACCGATCTGCATCGGCGTCCACGAGGTCCTCGGTCTGGGCGGTGCCCTCCTCGTCGCTTTCAAGGATCGCCATGTCGTAGTGCGGGTCGTCGATCTGGTCCTTCCAGTGCTGGGTGACCTTGCCGATCTCGTGATCGGAGACGAAGACTCCCTGGAGGCGCATCGGCCGGGGCAGGTCGGAGGGCTGGTAGAGCATGTCGCCGCGACCGATGAGGTCCTCGGCGCCCGGCGTGTCGAGGATCGTTCGCGAATCGATCTGGGACGCCATGGCGAAGGCGATTCGTGACGGGAAGTTGGCCTTGATGAGGCCCGTGACCACGTTGACCGATGGGCGTTGGGTGGCGAGGACCATGTGGATACCCGTCGCGCGTGCCTTCTGGGCCAGCCGGACGATGGGCTCCTCGACATGCTTGCCCTCGCGCATCATCAGGTCGGCAAGCTCGTCGATCACGAGGACGATGTACGGCATGCGGTCCGCGGGATCGGCGCGCCCCTCGTTGTACGCCTTGATGTTGCGCGCAGTCGCTCCGGCAAAGCGGCGGTACCGGCCCTCCATCTCGTTGACGGCCCACTTCAGCGCGGACTTCGCCCGGTCCGGCTCCGTGATCACGGGCACGAGCAGGTGCGGCAGCCCGTTGTACGCCGCCAGCTCGACCCGCTTGAGGTCCACCAGGATCATGCGCACGTCGTCTGGGGTCGCATTGCACAGCAGGCTGGTGATGAGGGCATTGACCATCACGCTCTTGCCGGAGCCCGTCGCGCCCGCGATCAGCAGGTGGGGCATCTTCGCGAGGTCTACGGCCTGGGCGCGGCCCGCCACGTCCCGCCCGAGCGCGAACGTGAGCTTGGAGCCGGTCGTGAAGTCCAGTTGGTCGAGAATGCCCCGCAGGGTCACGACGTTGAAGTCCTGGTTCGGGATCTCGATGCCTACCGCCGCCTTGCCCGGGATGGGCGCCTCGATGCGCAGGGTGCGGGCGGCGAGTGCCATTGCCAGGTCGTCGGCAAGCGCCTCGATGCGGCTGACCTTGATATGTGGCGCCGGCTGGACCTCGTACTGCGTCACCACCGGGCCGGCGTTGCGACCGACGATCTTGGCCGGGATGTCGAAGCTCTCCAGCTTTTTGATGATCACGTCCTCGGTGCGCCGATGGACCGTCTCGTCGCCGGCCGGGTTCACCCGCTCCACGGTCTCGTCCAGCAGCGCGATGCCGGGCAGCGTGTACTCGATCTGCTCGCGCGTCGGCGGCGAGTCAGAGGCGTCCGTGATGGCGAACGGGTCGCGGGCGGGTCGCGCCCGTTCGGCGACTGGCGTGGCACCGGTCGCAGATCCGTTCCCGCCGGCGGCGCCCGGCAGTCGTGCCGGCGCGAACGTCGCGGAGGTGGGGATCGTGGATGGTGCGGGCGACGGGCTGTCCTCGCCCCAGATGCCGGTCTGACCGGCTGCGTCGGCGGATCCCGCCGCAACCTTGGCCCCACGTGCGGCCCTGCCGGCTCGCACGCCGCTCTCGCCCGCGCCGCCAGCGGGACCGCTGCCATTGCTCGCGCCCGCGCCGCCGCGCGTACCGGCCGCGCCTGCGGGACCGCGCTCGCGTCGCATGCTGTCGGCGGCCGAGGTGCCGAGCCAGCGCGCGGTCGAGGTCATCGGGTGGAGCAGCTGCGCGAGGCGCAGGTTGAACGCGATGAGCATGCCCACGATGCCGAGCGCGATCAGGAGGATGAACGCCCCGGTGCTGGTGACCCAATCGGACAGGCCGTCGGACATCAATTGCCCGACGAGCCCGCCACCGCTGCCGTGGCCGGGTCCCACTGGATAGACGATGGAGGCGGCGCCGAGCAGACCGGCGTACGCGATCGCGACGCCGGAGAGAGTCAGCCCCCAGCCGGATCCCGGCGCCTTGCCCGGACCCCACTCGATGTACCAGCCCGTGGCGGCGAGCAGGAAGGGCAGCAGCCAACGCAGGGTGCCGAACCACGGCCCGACGGTGTCACGGAACCAGCGGGTCACCGAGCCGTCCCCGGGCAGGAATGCGATGAGGGTGACCGCGGCCAGGACCAGGAGGGTGACGCCGATCAGGGACCGCGCGACGTCCCGCCCAACGTCGGGCAGCCGGAAGGAGCCGAGTCCGAGCCCCGTCCGTCGGCGCCGTGCCTGGCGCCGCCGCTTCGCCACCTAGACTTCCACCACGACCGGGAAGACCATCGGGCGACGCTTCGTCTGCTCGAACAGGTAGCGCGAGACGCCATCCTTGATCTGTGCCTTGAGCAGGGCGATCTCGCTGATGTGATCGCCGGGGTTCTGGACGGCCTCGAGGACGCGGCGAATGGTCTCGTCGATCATCGGGTCCTGCTCGTTCCCGTGAACGAAGCCTCGCGTGATGATCTCCGGCCTGCCCAGGACAGCGCCGGTCTGCTTGTCGACGGTCACGACGATCATGAACATCCCGTCATTGGCGAGGGCCCGCCGGTCGCGCAGCACGACATCGCCCACGTCCCCGACCGACAGGCCGTCGACGTAGACGTAGCCGGCGGGTACGGGCTGGCCGCGCCGGGCGGAGCCATCCGCCCAGAACTCGATCGGCATGCCGTTCTCGATGATGAACACGTTTTCCGGAGCGACCCCCGTATCGACCGCGAGGCGGCCATGGTGGACCTGCATCCGGAACTCGCCGTGCATCGGGATGAAGTACTTGGGCCGGACCAGGTTGAGCATCAATTTCAGCTCTTCCTGGCTCGCATGGCCGGAGACGTGCGCGTGGCGGATCGCGTGGTAGATCACGTTCGCGCCGGCCTTGAACAGGTTGTCGATCGTGCGCGAGACGTACTCCTCGTTGCCCGGGATGGGGCTCGCGCTGAGGATCACGGTGTCACCGGTCTCGATCTCGACGAACCGATGGTCGCGGTTTGCCATGCGGGCGAGCCCGGACATCGGTTCGCCCTGGGAGCCGGTCGTGGCAATGACGATCTTGCCGTCCTGGACATCGCCGATGCGGTCCTTGGCCACGATCTGGTCCGGCCCATACGTCAGGTAGCCCAGGTCCGCCGCGATTCGGAAGTTCTGCTCCATAGACCGGCCGATGACCGCCACCTTGCGATTGAACGTTGCGGCCGCGTCGAGAACCTGCTGGATGCGCGCGATGTTGCTGGCAAAGGTCGCAACGATCACGCGCCCGGAGAGCGGCTCCATGATCTCTCGGAACGCCTCGCCCACCGTCCGCTCCGACGGCGTGTAACCGGGACTCTCCGCACGTGTGGAGTCCGAGAGCAGACAGATCACGCCCTCGGCGCCGAGCTTGGCGATGATCGCGAAGTCGGACAACTTGCCGTCAACCGGGGTGTGGTCGAACTTGAAGTCGCCGGTGTGGACAATCGTCCCGACCGGAGTCCGCAGCGCGATGCCCATCGCATCCGGGATGGAGTGTCCGACGCGGAACGGGATCACGGTGAACGGCCCTACCTGGATCTCGTCGCCAGGATTGAGCGGCAGGAGCGGGTTGGAGTGGAGCTTGTGCTCCTTGACCTTGATCCCGAGCAGCCCGCGGGCGAGGGTCGATGCGTACACGGGGACACCGGGGAACATGGGCAGGATGTACGGCAACCCGCCGACGTGGTCCTCGTGCGCGTGCGTGATGAGGAACGCCTTGACGTTGGCCTTGCGCTCGCGCAGGTAGGTCACGTCCGGGATCACGAGGTCGATGCCGAACATCTCCTCGTCGGGGAACATGAGGCCGCAGTCGATGATGACGATGTCATCGCCGTACTCGATCACGTACATGTTCTTGCCGATCTC
>JBDSZH010000127.1:0-15868 GCA_039925225.1 Candidatus Limnocylindrales bacterium
CCCGAGCTCCTCGCCTCCACCGAGTGGCTGGCCGACGAGCTGGGCCGCCCCGATGTGCGCGTCGTGGACGTTCGCTGGCGCCCCGACGGGACCGGCAACGCGGTCTACGACGCCGGCCACATCCCCGGCGCGACCTACCTCGACTGGCGGACCGAGCTCAACGACGCGCCCTCCGACGAGGTGGGCCACGGGCTGCGTCTTGCCGCGCCGGATGCGATCGTCGGGTCCATGGCGCGCGCGGGCGTCGGCGACGCGACGACCCTCGTCCTGTACGACGACACCGTGGGCCTGTACGCGGCCCGCGCCTGGTGGTCCTTCCGGGTCTACGGCTTCGAGTCCGCGCGCATCCTCGACGGGGGCTTTCCTGCCTGGGTCGCCGCGTCGGGACCGCTCAGCAGCGGCGCCCTCCCCCACCCCGAGGGCTCGTTCACGCCCCGGCTCAATCCGCGCCTTCGCCTGACGACGACCGACGTTCGCTCCCTTCTCGGCTCACCGGACGCCCAGATCATCGATGGCCGTGCCCACCCCGAGTTTCGCGGCCAGGAGGGCAACGCCCGCCGCCTCGGCCATATCCCGGGCGCGATCAACGTGCCCATCGGCGCGCTCCACGAACCGGGCTCGCAGCGTCTCCTCGACGCCGGCGCAATCCGCGCGATGCTCGTTCGCGCGACGGTGTCGCGGGGCAAGCGGCTCATCTGCTACGACGGCTCCGGCGTGGGGGCGGCCAAGCTCGCCTTCGTGCTGACGCTCATGGGCTACGACGACGTCGCCGTGTACGACGGCGGCTGGGCCGAGTGGGGCGACCGCCTGGACCTGCCGGTGGAGCGCTAGGCCCCGGTCGACACCGGCTGCCGCGCGCCCGCGGCGAGGAGCGCCTTCACCTCGAATGGGGTCGCGGTTGGGAAGGCCGAACGGATGCGGGCGACGAGGCCGGCAATATGGGGCGTCGCGAAGCTGTTGCCCGTCCCGACGATCGATGATCCCCCGCGCCACGCGACGGTGACGTCGACACCCCAGGCCCCGAACTCCACCGGTGGGCGGGGGTTGTAGAAGACCGCCTCGGGGTCCGCGATGTCGTGCGCCGCCACCGAGATCACCGACGAGAACAGCGATGGGTAGCTCTTCTGACCCGGCGTGTTGCTTGCGGCGCAGATCAGCGACGTGTTCGCGAAGTACGCCTGGTCGACGAGGTCGTGGAAGCTCGCATACAGGTCCTCGCTGCGCGACGACAGGCTCAGGTTCGCGACCTGGATCCCCTGCTGGATCACCCAATCGAGGCCATAGGCGAAGGCGAGACCCTTGCCACGATTGTTGCGGCCAAGCACGCGGACCGAGACGAGCTCGGCCTCGGGAGCGAGCGCATGGATGATCCCCGCACAGGCGGTGCCATGACCGACGACATCGACCGGGTTGTCATCGACGACGACGCCATCGTCGCCGTCGATCTCGACGCGCACGCTGCGCACGAGCCGGCCGCCGATGGCTGGATGGTTGCCCTCGATCCCGGAATCGATGACCGCGACCGTGACGCCCGCGCCACGTGATTCAAGCCACGGGCGATCGGACACGGGCTGGAACGGGATGGCCCGCTGGAGCGCGGCGCGCTGGTCGGGATCGAACGGCTCGCTCCAGGCCGGACCCCCGAGATCGTGGGGCGGGTGCGCGTCGGTCGTCGTCACCGCCGGAAGCGGCTGCGCGCAGTGCGTTGCTGGCTCTTGGCGTCGTGCCGGCCGACGGCATCGAGGACCTCTATCGCCAGCGCGCGGTCTTCCGGCGAGGCGATCTCCATCTGGACCACCGCGTCGACGAATTCCCAGAACCGATCGTCGCCCGGCTGCGCCCGCGTGGCTGCGGAGATCATGGCCTGCAGCTCCGCGTCATCCTCGGACACGCCGTCGGACAGCATCATGCGCATCAGCTGCTGCGCTTCGAGCGCCCTGGCGCCGATCTGGATCGCGACCGCGGCCTGGTCTGCGAAGACCACCGCCAGCTCGATGTCGCGCATGGTGAACGTGCCGGCCCGCTTATCGAGGACCTCGAGGACGCCGGTCGTGCGCGACTCGCTGCGCATCGGGACGGCGAGGATCGTCCGCGGCGTGTAGCCGGTCCCTTCCGAGAAGTCCTCGGCGAAGCGCTCATCGCGCTCCGGCTCGGCGATCGCGATGGGCTCGCCGGTCGTGAACGCGTAGCCCGCGATGCCCTGGCTGGCGGGGATGGACAAGCCGACCACGCCCTGGCCCTGCGCGCCGGCGGCGATCACGAACTCCAACGTGTCCTGGACCGGCCGATACAGAGCGATGGAGGCGGCCTCGGCCTCGAACAGGGCGACGGTGGTGGTGACGATGGAGCGCAGCAACGTCGTCTGGAGGCGCGCCTCGAGGTTGAGTGCCGTCTCCGCGCGCAACGCAACAGAGCGGAGCAGGGCAATGCCCGCTCCGCTCGGCTGCTCGGGGTTCAGCGGATCGCTCGCGTCGGTCACCTAGGGCTGAATGTGCTCGACGCGAGGATCGCGCTGGAGGCTATGGTCGGCCCGGGCGGAAATGACCCTCGGTGTCATCCTCGTCGCCGGGGACGGCCGGGCGGCCTGGGCGGAAGCCCTCGCCGGTCTCGTCGCCGGGCACGGCCGGGCGGCCCGGGCGGAAATGACCCTCGGTATCGTCGCCGGGCACGGCCGGGCGGCCTGGACGGAAGCCCTCGCCGGTCTCGTCGCCGGGAACGGCCGGCCGGCCGGGGCGAAAGCCCTGACCCTCGTTGTCCTTGTCCATGATGTAACCCCTTCTTGTTCTAGCGGATTTCTGTCCGCTCTTGCCACAACAGTAGCGCGAGCCGGTTGATCGGACACCCAGAATCTGACCTCCGGCCTGTCAAGTCGATGACAGTGGCGGTGGCTGCAAGGTACCCGCCGGTGCTACCAGCTGGCGCGTTGTCGAAGTCGCTCCACGTCGGGGATCACGAGATGGCCGCCCTCGTGGATGACGAGCCCCTCGTCCGAGAAGTCGCCGATGATCTGGTTTACCCGCTGCCGGGTGCCGCCGACCATTGCCGCGAGGTCCGACTGGGTCAAATTCGAAGGAAGCTGGACGTCGGTTGTCTGCCCGGGTGCTGATTCAGCGGCGAGCCGGGTCAGCTGGAGAGCGAGCCGCCCCGCAAGATCCAGGAAGTGGACCTCCGCAAGCTGGTTAGTGAGCCGCCGGACGCGCTGGGCGAGCCCGGTAAGGAGCTGGGCGCGGAACGGGCTCCCGCCCTCGACGAGCTCCACGAACGTGGAGCGGGGCATCGTCATGGTCTCGGTTGCCTCCATTGCCGTCGCGGAGGCGGAGCGCGGTGCGCCATCGAGCAGCACGATCTCACCGAACGAGTCGCCGGGGGAGAGGATGGCCACGATTGCCTCCTCGCCCTCCGCGGATTCGCGCGTGATCTTGACCCGGCCTTCGACGACCACGTGCAGCGAGTCGCCGGGGTCGCCCTCGTGGAAGATCACCTCGTCGCGCCGAAAGCGGCGCCGGTTCATCGTCTGTGCGATGCGCGTCAGCTCGTCCTCGTCGATGCCATGGAATAACGGCGAGCGGGCCATCGCGGCGCAGGCAAGGTCGATCACGAAGCGAGGCGTCACCACGCGCAGAGCGTAGGACACCGCCGGATCACCCGAACAGGTCACCCGTGGTCTTGAGGTCCAGGCCGCGGGACAGCTGGACCTCGGCCTTGTTTGCCAGCTCCATGCGCTCGATCTTCCGTCGATTGAGGAGCACGGCATCCGAGTGTTCGCGCGCGACCACGCCCTCCATCGTGTACTCGATCGTCGCTGCGGTAAGCGCAACGATCGCGCGGCGCTCCGCTCGCTTGAACGGGTCGATGGTCGGCGGCGAATGCAGGTACCCGACGACCGAGTACGGGCCGATGCGTGCACACACCGGAACCTGCCGGGTCCAGAGCCGGCGCTCCTGCTTGCCGCGCGGCCCAGTCGCCGTGATCACGCACAGATCATCCAGGCAGATGGCCGTGTCGCCCGCCTCGATCACGCGTCCGTCGTCGAGCGCCCGGAACGCGGCGCCATCAACCTGGAATTCCTCGGTCGCGCCGATCATGTCCGACAGTCGATCGGTTTCGAGGGCAACGCCGCCAGAGACGGTGCAGTCATCGGCGTACGCGGCGAAGTCGATTCTCATCCTGTCGGGACGATACGCGGGTGACCCTGCACATTTCTTGACGAAATTGCAATGTCGCGAGCGAGGTCAGCCAGCCCTCGGGACCTTCTTCGCGCCGGCGGTGACGAGGTGCTCGGCACCTGCCTGGAGGCCCTCGTACAGGCGGGTCACGGTCTCCAGGGTGTCCGCCTCGCGGGCGTCCTTGTCCAGGCGCAGCCGGGCGATGCGCGGGAAGCGCAGCGCGAAGCCCGACTTGTGGCGGTTCGAGCGGAGGATCACGTCGAAGGCAACCTCGACGACCACGGTCGGCTCCACGACCCGGTAGCGGCCGTGATGGCTGATCGTGTGTTCGTCGAACCAGCGGGTCATCGTCGCGATCTCGACGTCGGTGAGGCCGCTGTACGCCTTGCCGATGTTGACCAGGCTGTCGTTGGCCTCGTCGCGGACGGCAAACGTGTAGTCGGAGAGGACGCCGTGGCGCTTGCCGTGGCCCACCTCCACGCCGACGACCACGCAGTCGATCGTAGCGAGCGCCTTCTTCATCTTCAGCCAGCCGTAGCCGCGCCGCCCTGGTGAGTAGATCGAGGTCGGATCCTTGACCATCAGGCCCTCGTTGCGCCGCGCGCGCGCCTCGGCGAAGGCGGCCTCGAGGGCGTCGATCGATTGCGCCTCGCCCAGGTGCGAGAGCGCGAATCCGCCGCCCTCGCTCGCGAGCGGGAGTTGGAGCTGTTCCAGGAGGCGGCGGCGCTCGGTGAGCGGCAGCTCCAGGGTGGGTGCCACGACCCCGTCGTGACTCGGCTCGTCCAGCCCGAGGACGTCCCAGGCAACGAAGATGACCGGCACCTCGGCGAGAATCGCGGCGGATGGGTCCTTTCGACCGAGCCGCGACTGGAGCGCGATGAAGGGCAGGACCGTGCCATCGCGCCAGGCGAGGATCTCGCCATCGAGGATGCCGGCCCAGGGCAGGTCGCGGGCGGCCGCGACGATCTCCGGGAAGCCGCTCGAGATGTCGTGGAGGTCCCGAGAGTACAGGCGGACGGTCGTGCCCTCGCGGTGGAGCTGGCAACGAATCCCGTCGTACTTGTCCTCCACCCAGACCGTTGGGCCGAGGCGGGTCATGATCTCGGCCGCGTCCTCCGCGGGCGATGCGAGCATGAACTTGAGCGGGTGGAACAGGGCGAGCGCGGCACCGTCCAGCCGGCCGTCTCTGGCGAGCCTCGCGGTCTGGCCGATGTCGCCGGTGAGCATGCCCGCGCGCTTGACCGCGTCGAGCGGTCGGTCGTACGCCTTCGCGAGAGCTGCCTCCACGAGGCCCTCGCGGAGTCCGATGCGAAGCTCGCCGGAGAGCACCCGCACGATTCCCCGCGCGGTCCGCGGATCCGCGCGCGCGAGGATTTCCGCAAGGAGCTGCGCTTTCCGAGCCGGTCCGGATGCCGCCTCCACGGCGGCGAATGCCGCGACGACCTCGACGAGCGACGGCGAGACATCCGGGTCCGGCGCGTGCCCGGCGTTCTCGAGGACGTCGCCGACGGCCGCGCTGAGGTCGGAATGGCGGTCGTATGCCACTGCAAGGTCGGCTCGATCGGTGCCGCTCACTGCGCCGAGCGCGTTCGCGATAGTCGCCCAGCCGATGCCCGTGGCGCGCTGATCCGCCTCGGGGAATGGCCGCCCGGTCAGGAAGACGACGGCGATCGGGAGCTCATCCGCATCGAGCGTCCGGAGGTACTCCGCGAGCAGCCCGGTCTTCTCGGAGGTGCGGGTCGTGGCGGCGACGCGCTCGGCGAGCTCGCTCCAACGCCGCATGCGATCGATGGTATACCGTGCTCGCGTGGGTGCTTCGCAGTGGTTTCCGGAGGGGATCGAAGGGAACCTGGTCGTGCTCCGAAAGCACGTCCCCGAGAACGTGGAGGCGTTCCAGCGCTGGTACGCCGATCCCGAGGTCGCGCGGCTCGCGCGCTACCAGGATGCGCCGATGCGGGCGGACGAGATCGATCGGTTCTTCCAGCTCCGGGCGCTCGGCACGGAGTCGCTGACGATGGCCATCCACGATCGCGAGACCGGCCGGCTCATCGGCAGCTGTGCGTTCAGCCAGGTCGACGGCGAGAACGGCTCCGCGATGTACCACATCACCATCGGCGAGAAGGATGCCTGGGGCCGGGGCTATGGCACCGAGGCAACGCAGCTGATGCTCGATCACGCCTTCGGGACGCTCGGCCTCCACCGCATCGCACTCACGGTCTTCGAGTTCAACGAGCGGGCCATCCGCGCCTACCGGCGCTGCGGCTTCGTGGTCGAGGGGCGTTCGCGGGAATCGATCTGGCGCGACGGCCGGTGGTGGGACGAGCTGGCGATGAGCGTGCTCTCGTCCGAGTGGCACGAGCGGCGCGGTGGCGTAAGTGGCCTCGGTGGCGTCAGGGGCGCCGGCGCGGGCGAGGTCGCGGATCGCCCGGCGTCACGACTCGGGGACCGGGCGGCGCCGCGCTCGCCGGCGGCGTGATGGCCAGCGCCGGGCCTGCCGCCGAGGCCGCGCGAGCCGCATTCCGCGAGCTGATGTACGCCAAGGGCCATGCCGTCGACAACGCGCGCGCCGCCGCTGCGGGTCTCGAAACGGCATTCGAGGAGGGGGCACTCCAACGCACGCCGCTCGTCGAGACCATGCTCGCCGACCTGATGGTCGCGCTGGAGCAGGACGAGGGCCAGAAGCTCGGTGGCAAGTCCGCCGAGGCCGCCCGCTTCATCCTCCGCGCGATCTCCCGCGAGCTGGACAACGCTTGAAGCGTTGGGCTTGACTCTCGACTAGCCCTGACCGGGTTGTCCATCGGCGCGCTCCGGCACTACGCCGAGCTGCGCGCGCAGCGGGGGTCGCAGATGACTGGGACCTTCCGGCCGCGCTGGAAACGCTGGCGCGCGCCCAGGCACCGCGAGCTCATCGAGCAGGATCTGAACTCGCTCCAGATCTAGGCCGCCGCCAGTGCCAAGCGCGGGGCGCAGGGTCGAGCGCGCGCGTCGTGTCGCGTGCGCCGCGCCACGCGTGCGCCGTGTCGCGCGTGCGCAGCGTCGTACGTGACAACGCGATCGGGGCGCGGCAGCTTCGTTCTCTTTACTCGGCGGATCTATGCCAATCGCTGCATAACTGCCAGTGCTTGGGCGCCGTGAGCTCGAACTCGGGAGCCCGGAGCGAACCTGTATGCATCGATTGGCATACTTCCGGCGCAATAGGACCCGGACACGCCGGATAAGCCGGCCGCCCGACATGCCGCGACGATGCCGTCGATCGGCCCCATCATGCTGACGTGAGCACTGCCGAGCGCGTCGTCTTCGAGCACGTCAGCAAGCGCTATCCCGGCACGGGCAGCGGCAACGCCGGCGCGGTCGAGGACCTCTCGCTCGAGATCCCGGCGGGCAAGGTCTGCGTCCTGGTCGGTCCGTCGGGCTGCGGCAAGACGACCAGCCTGAAGATGGTCAACCGGCTCATCGAGCCCACGTCGGGTCGGATCCTGATCGGCGATAGCGACGTGGCGAAGCAGGACGTCATCGAGCTGCGGCGAGGCATCGGCTACGTCATCCAGCAGGTCGGCCTGTTCCCGCACCAGACCGTGGGCGAGAACGTGGCGACCGTGCCGCGCCTCCTTGGCTGGGACGAATCTCGCCGCCGTGCCCGCGCCACCGAGCTGCTCGACCTGGTCGGCCTGGATCCCGCACGGTATGCCGATCGCTACCCGAGTGCCCTGTCCGGCGGCGAACGCCAGCGCGTGGGCGTGGCCCGAGCACTCGCCGCGGACC
Organism: Candidatus Limnocylindrales bacterium; assembly: GCA_039925225.1. Taxonomy (GTDB): domain Bacteria; phylum Chloroflexota; class Limnocylindria; order Limnocylindrales; family CSP1-4; genus UBA5189. Next base: position 7,929 of record JBDSZH010000127.1, read on the forward strand.
CGCCGGTCCTGCTTATGGACGAGCCGTTTGGGGCGGTCGATCCGATCGTCCGTGAGCGCCTCCAGAACGAGCTGCTGCGCCTCCAGGATCAGCTCGCGAAGACGATCCTGTTCGTGACCCACGACATCGACGAGGCGATCAAGATGGGCGACCTTGTCGCGGTCATGGAGGTCGGCGGGCACCTCGCCCAGTTCGGGACGCCCGCGGAGATCCTGTCCAATCCGGCGTCCGATTTCGTCGCGCGCTTCGCCGGTGCCGACCGCGGTCTCAAGCTGCTTTCGCTCGTCCGAGTGGATTCGCTGCCGCTCAAGCCCGCCGTGACTGCGCAGGCCGGTGACGACGTCGCGGACGCGCGGAGCCGGGCGTCAGCCGACCACTTCCCCTACCTGTTGCTGGTGGACGAGCGGCGGCGACCGATCGGCTGGATCTCGCAGTCCAACATCCCGACAGCTGGCGCACTCACCGCGGATCTCGCCACTGGGATGTCACCCCTTCTTGATCGGCGGACAACGCTCAAGGACGCCCTCGCGATGCTGATCCAGGCGGAGGTCCAGGCGGGCATCGTGGTCGATGAACGGGGCGGGGTGCTGGGCCTGATCACCGCGGACGACATCACGTCGGGCGCGCGGCGCGAGGTCGAAGCGTGATTCGTTGGGACGTCATCAGTGGGAACCTGCCCCTGATCGGCCAGAAGCTGGTCGAACACGTGCTGCTGACCGTCACCGCGGTCGGAATCGGACTGGTTCTCAGCTTCCTCGCCGTGCTCGCGATCCGCCGCTGGCGGGGTCTTGCCGGGCCGATCACTGGAATCGCCGGGGTTATCTACACGATCCCCAGCCTCGCGCTGTTGGCGTTCCTGGTACCCATCACGCATCTCTCGTTTACGACCGCCGAGATCGCACTCGTCGGCTACACGCTGTTGATCCTGATCCGAAACCTCCTGGCCGGGCTCGACGCCGTCCCGCTCGATGCATTGGAGGCGGCCGATGCGATGGGCTATGGATCGACGCGCCGGCTGTGGCAGGTCGAGCTGCCCCTGGCGCTGCCGGTGATCGCGGCCGGCGTCCGCATCGCCGTCGTGACAACGATCGGCCTCGTCATGGTCACGGCGATGATCGGCGAAGGTGGCCTCGGCCAGGTGATGCTTCGCGGCTACAACTTCCGCAACGACACCCTGGTGCTGACCGGTTTCGTGCTGACCGTGGCGCTCGGCATTGGCGCTGACCTGGCGCTGAGCTGGGCGAGCCGGCGAATCACACCCTGGGCAGCGGGGCGCAACTGACGTGGAGCTCGTCACGTCCGTTGTCGCCTGGTTCACGGATCCTGCCAACTGGTCCGGCTCCAACGGCGTCCCGACGCGGATCTGGGAGCACGTCGTGCTGTCAGGGATCGCGATGGCGATCGCCCTCGCGATCGGATTGCCCGCGGGTCTCGCGATCGGGCACACCGGCCGCTGGGTGCGGGTCTCCACGGCCGTGGCGGGACTCGGTCGCGCCGTCCCGTCGTATGCGCTCCTGATCCTGTCCGTCGGCTATCTCGGCCTGGGCTTCGCGAGCGCCCTGCCGGCGCTGGTCGTCCTTGCCGTTCCACCGATCCTCGTGAATACCTCGACAGCGATCCGCGACGTGGACCGCGACATCGTCGAGGCAGGTCGCGCCATGGGCATGTCCGGGGTGACCGTCCTGCGCGAGGTCGAGATTCCGCCGGCGCTGCCGGTGATGGCCGCCGGCGTACGCGTGGCGACGCTGCAGGTCATCGCCACCGCGACGCTTGCGGCGCTCGTAGCCGGCGGCGGGCTGGGCCGCTACATCGTGGACGGCTTCGCGCTCCAGGAGTACGAGCGGATGGTTGCAGGCGCGTTGCTCGTGGGCGGCCTGGCCCTGCTCACCGAGCGCGCATTCACGATCATCGCGCGGCGGCGCGGCGAGCCTCGGAACGTGGCGTGGACGCCCGCCATCGGCGGTGCCGAGTAACCGGAGAAGACCAGAAAGCCGGTTTCTCGGAACCCTGATATCTTCGGCGCTCGCCGGAGTCGCGGCAGGTGATCGCGCCGGGAAATGAAAAGGAGGAAGACCCATGCGGACAATCCGCACGGGCGCCCTTGGGGCAGCGCTGCTGGTGCTCCTCGTGAGTGCCTGCTCGCTGGGTGGGGGCACCCAGGCTCCGAGCGGAGGCTCGGGAACAATAGCAAGCTTGCTTGTGCTCGCAGGCCCACCGGAATGCCCGGATCGCCCGTTCTGCGGGAAGGGGCTCAAGGACACGTACGGGCTCACATTCAAGGAATTCAAGGCAACCGACGTCGGCGGCCCGCTGACGATCGCGGCACTCGACAAGGGCGACGCCCAGGTCGGGCTGCTCCTGACCTCCGATCCGGTGATCGTCACGAAGGGCTACATCCTCCTTCAGGATGACAAGCAGCTGCAGCTCGCGGACAACCTGATCCCGGTCGTGCGGAAGGACGCCCTCACCGCCAATCCGGTCATCAAGGACGCCCTCAACGCAGTGATGGCCAAACTCGATCAGGCGACGTTGACCGACCTCAACAAGCAGGTCACCGTCGACGCCGCGGCCTCCGCCGTTGTCGCGAAGGCCTGGGTTGATGCCCAGGGCTTCTCGTTCACCGGCGGCGAGGGCGAAGTCACCGTCGGGTCCACCAACTTCTACGAGCAGGAGATCCTCGGCGAGATCTTCGCCCAGGTCCTCGAAAAGGCCGGCATCACGGTCGAGCGGAAGTTCCAACTCGGCAACCGCGAGGTCGTCTTCCCGGCAATCCAGAGCGGGGATATCGACATCCTCGCCGAGTACGCCGCGACGCTGCTCGAGAAGGCCAATGGCGGCAAGGGCGAGGCCTCCACCGATGCGGCCGCGACGTCCGAGAAGCTCCGGCTTGCCCTGGATCCGCTTGGACTCACGGCACTCGACTTCTCCGTGGCGACCGACCAGAACGGCTTCGCGGTGACCAAGGCCACTGCGGACCTGTACGGTCTCGTCAAGCTCAGCGACCTCGCCAAGCCCGCGCCCTGACCGGCGCCTGATCAAGCGAGACATCAGCCCCGGTCATCGACCGGGGCTGATCGATTCCCGACGGCTGCGTCACCTGCCCGTCATGGCCGCCGGCGATCGTGTCGATACCATGAGCGCCTTCCCATGAGACCAGAGGCAGCAGCGTTGTACGAGCGACTCTTCGGCAACAAGGAGCGGGACGCGGCGGTCGCGGATCGGATCCCGCCGGGCCAGTACCGCACCGAGAAGTTCCCGGTCCTGCACTACGGTTCCGTGCCGAAGACGGACCTCGCGACGTGGGACTTCAAGGTGTACGGCGTGGTCGACTCGCCGTTCACGCTCACGTGGGACAAGTTCAAGGCACTCCCGCGCAAGACGGTCGGGACGGATATCCACTGCGTGACCCGCTGGACGAAGCTGGACACGACCTGGGAGGGCGTCCCGATCCAGCACGTCCTCGAGCTCGCGCAGCTCCGGCCCTCGGTGACGCACGTCGTTGCCCACTCGGAGCAGGGCTACACCGCGAACCTGCCCATGTCCGTGCTCGATGACGATGACGTCCTGCTCGCCGACACGTTCGATGGCCAGCCGCTCGATCGGGAGCACGGCTACCCGCTCCGCCTGCTGGTCCCGAAGCGCTACTTCTGGAAGAGCGCCAAGTGGATCCGGGGCCTCGAGTTCCTGGACCACGACCAGCTCGGCTTCTGGGAGCGCTACGGCTACAACAACGATGCCGATCCCTGGAAGGAAGAGCGCTACTCGGAATAGATACGTGGCGAGTCGAGAACGCCGAGGCTCCCCGCTCGCCTGGTCGATCGTGCCCCCCGGCCGGGCAATGCCCATCGACATGCCCCAGGTCGCGGCGTAGCATCGCTGGCGTGAGACTTTGACTGTCGATTCGTCGGGCCAGCCGGATACGACGGTCGGATCGACCGCCGATCTGAGTGCGCGGCTCGAGGCTGAGCGAAGTCGTGCCGGCTTGCTGGGCGACGTTCGAGAGGCGATTTTTGGCGCACAGGACGGCCTCGTCAGCACGCTTGCAGTTGTCAGTGCGGTGGCCGGCGCGACAAGCGATCGGTTTCCGATCCTGGTCGCTGGTATTGCCGCAGGCTTGGCTGGGATCTTCAGCATGGCCGCCGGGGAGTACCTCTCCAGCAAGAGCCAGCGCGAGATCAGCCTTGCCCAGATCCTCGAGGAGCGGGAACGCATCGTCGCCCAGCCGCAGGTCGTCCAGGGAGAGCTCGCCCACATCCTGGTCGAGGATGGAATGCCCGTCGACGAGGCCAGCCACGTTGCCGACGTGATCGGGCGCCACCGCGAGGTGTTGCTGAACCTGAAGGTGATGAAGCAGTTCGGGGTGACCGTCGAAGAGGCCGCGGGATCGGCGCTCCAGGGTGCGATCGTGATGGGGACCGCCTTCGCCCTCGGGGCGCTCGCCCCGATCCTGCCCTACGTGCTCTTGCCGCTCGGGATCGCCACGTTCGTGTCGGTCGTGGCAACCGGAGCCGTGCTGTTTGGCATCGGTGTCGTGAAGACACGCTGGACACATGGCAATCGACTGTGGTCTGGACTGGAGATTCTGATTATCGGAGCACTGGCCGGCATCGTCGGCTACCTGGTCGGGACCGCCCTGCCAGCCTTCCTCGGCGTTCAGGTAGGGACCTGAGGATGGCGATCCATTGGGTGACGACGGTGACGATCAACCGACCGATCGAGGATGTTTGGGCGGTCTTCCTCGATCTCTTCAACGTGCCCAGCCTGCCAGGCAGCTCGTTCTCGGTGCGACCGACGACTCCTGGCCCGATGGGGCTTGGCTCAAAACTCCGAGCACGTCGAGTGATGCTCGGTTTCGAGACCGTGCTCATCCAGACGATCACTGAATGGGATCCCCCGCACGCGGTGGCCGCGACGATGGCAGGGCGGCCATTCCGATCGGCACTCGATCGTTGGACGCTCGAGCCTGTCGCTGGGGGCGTCAAGATGACGGAAACGCTCGACATCGAGCTGGCGCCCGCGCTCAAGCTGCTCTGGCCGTTCATTGGACCCTTCCAGTACCGCCAGCGCCAACGGCAGGTGCACGCCATCAAGACGCGACTCGAGTCCCTGGCGCCCACCGTCGAGGCATAGCCCGCGCTATCCCTTCCGTATGGGCACTATGCTCCCCGCGATCCGTCCTCGACTCTAGTCTGAGGCCCTCATGCGCTCGCCCGAGATCGGTCTTGTTCTGCCAATGGGCGACTCCTTCCTCGATGGCGCGACGGTTCGCTGGTCCGAGATTCGGGACCTCGCGAAACGGGCGGAGGAGATCGGGTTCGACACGGTTTGGACTGCCGACGAGCTGCTCTGGCGCCCCGAGGGCGACCGCGCGCAGGGCTGGTGGGAGTGCATCGCGATGACCGGCGCAGTGGCCGCTGCCACGTCGCGGATCAAGGTTGGCACCTGGATCCTCTCCGCGCTGCATCACAACCCGGCCATCCTGGCGAAGGCCGTCGAGACGCTCGACGAGATCAGCGGCGGTCGCTTCGTCTTCGGCCTCGGGGCAGGGCACGCCGGGCGCCAGGGTCATGCGTTCGGCCTGCCCGAGGATCGGACCGTTGGTCGCTTCGAAGAGGCGCTCGAGATCATCGTGCCGCTGCTCCGGCAGGGACGGGCCGACTTTGAAGGCATCTTTCATGCGGCCCGCGATGTGGAGCAGCGGCCGCTTGGGCCGCGACCCGGCCGGATCCCGATCATGATCGGCGCCAAGGGGCCGAGGATGCTCCGTCTGGCCGCACGTCACGCCGACATCTGGAGCTGGTTTGTCGAGGAGCGGAGCGATCTCTCTGAGTTCGGGCCGCGACTCGCCGCGCTCGAAGCAGCCTGCGCGGAGATCGGCCGGGATCCGGCCACGATCGGACGGTCGGCCGGGGTCATCGTCGAGCCCACGCCCGTCACCGGTGCAGCCGAGGTCCTCGGTGCGCCGATCCGCGGATCGGCAGCGGAGATCGCGGACGGATTGATGGCTTTCCGCGCCGGCGGCTTCGACCATTTGGAGGTCGTGCTCTGGCCGCCCTCCCTGGCTGCGGTTGATGCGATGGCTCCGGTGCTCGATCTCCTCGACTCCGGCTGACGGCGTGAGATCAAGCCGCCTCTGGGGCTATTCCGTGGTACGGCCTCGGGTGAAGCGCTTATCCCTTCGAATTCGGGCTACTCCGCCCACGGACCGCACTCCCAGCTGATCTCCCCGGACAGTGTCCTGGGCCATTCAGGGGCGATCGAGTCACCCGGCAGCTTCGCGTCCTCGCCGAGTGGAACGTCGGGAAACGTCACCCGGCCGCTGGTCCGGTCTGCACTGAGGTCCGCGACCCGAAGCGTTCCCGCCCACTGGATCGGCAGGCGTTCGGGGTTTCCGTCGGAGCCGTCAATGAGCGCCCAGCCGTCGACCGATCCATCAGGCGAGAACATCAGGAAGCCGCGCAACCGCCCAGTGCCGAATGCACCCAGATCCGACGCCATCACGGAGGAGACGATGCGGGTGTCCGGCTCCGAGTCGCAGGTGGCGGCGCCGCCATCCTTGATCGCCGGCGCCATGCCAGCGCCTGTAAGTGTCGATCGGGTCGTACCGGTGGCAGAGAGGACGACGGGCTCAACGTAGGTGCCGCCCGTGAAGCCGGCAGTGGCGTAGGCCCCAACCGTGCACGCAACCAGGACGGCGGTCGCCAGTGCGATCGACCTGCGGGCGGCGCGCCCGTCGCGCCCCAGGACGCGGACCGCGGCGAGCCAGATCGAACTGACGACGACGACGCCGATGATCGTCAGCACGATCAGGAGGCCGGCACTGACCGTATTCATGCTCCCTGGCCTGGTGAGCCAGTACGCAACCCCCCGGCCAACGATCACGCCGACGACGACGGCGACCGCCGTCGCGATCAGGAAGTCTGGCCTTCGCCATGGTTTCGGGGAACCGGACGGTTGGTCGGCGTCGGGCATGCGATCTCCAATGGCGCTCGGCGTAGCTGCCGCGGCGCCTCGGCCGCGGATTCAGTCGAAGTCTGGCGGGGCCAATCGGGCTGGGACGAGGGCGATGCTGGACAGGCAATCGATGGCGGGGTCCAGCTCGAGGACAAGGTCGACGCGTCCGCGCGGTGATTCGAGCCGGAAGGTGGCCTTGGTCGCGCCGTCGCCCGCGATCGGCGGCCCGAGCCGGACCGGGCCGAATCTCGCCTCCGTGGCGCGCATGGAGCGGACGACCGCGCCGAGATCCACCGCGGCGGCGGCGCTGAGCGACGCCGGCCAGTCGATGGAGATGGGGCCCGGCCCGTCCGGCGGCTGGAGGGCGGCAAGGATGATTGCGGCGGCATCGTGCAGCCGGGCCGACGGCTCCGGCACCGAGGTGATGGAGAACGTCTGGACCCTGGGCGGGAGCTGGGGCGTGAGCAGCAGCTCGATGCGCACCCGGCCACCGCGGCTGCCGGTCATCCACCAGCCGAGGTGGAACGGTGACTGGGATTCGATTGGCTCCGTCTCGTCGCGGCGCAGGGCGCCGTGGCGCTCCCGGATTCGGTCGATGGTCGCTCGGCGGACCGCTACGGGCTCGTCGAGCTCGACGTTCATCGCGAACAGGTCTGCGGCGCGCGCGTTGTCCCAGTCATCGATGAGGGCCTCGACTGCCGATTGGGCGTCCTGCGTCGCCGTGTTCGGGCGGACCCGCCGAATGGGCGCAGCCTCGGCCTTGAGGAGCTCGGCGAGGAGGTCGCCCACCATTGGCGCCCCGGGGCCATAGCGATGGTTGGTGAGGGTGATCAGCCCGAGGCCGGACGCGTGGTGCCAGCGCATGTTCGTGCCGAAGCCCGGGTACCCACCGCCGTGCCCGACGACCCGACCGAACCGCGCGTCGTCCACGACGAACAGCCCGAATCCATAGCCGAGGACCTGGATGTCGGGAACTGCATCCGCGG
>JBDSZH010000128.1:0-5846 GCA_039925225.1 Candidatus Limnocylindrales bacterium
GCCGCGCTCGGCGTAGCCATCCCAGATCACGAGGTTGAGCGCGCCTTCGCCGGGGCCGATCGCCGCGGGGGGCGCCTCGGTTGCCGGCGCCGCGGTTGCGGCGTTCCCGGTGGCCGGGGCGGAGGTCGGGCCGCCGCCCGTCGGGGCAGGCGATGCGCCCGATCCGCACGCGGCGGCGATCAATGCCAGCGCTGCGGTGGTTCCAATGAGATTCCGACGGAACATGAATTCCTCCTCTTTAGCCCGCTCGCCGCGTCATTCGTTGACGCGGAGGACGTGCTGTCGCTTCCAGACCAGCCGGACAGGTTGACCCTGCGCGGCCAGTACCTCCATGGACGATGTGTGCAGGTTCTGCTGCGTGACGACCAGGTCCGAGCCGGCGTCCAGCGCCACGATGTAGCGCGTGTCCGGCCCCAGGTACACGACGTTGCGAATGGTGCCATCCGCGCCTACCTCGTCGTCGGCTACCGGCGCACCGCGCTCGGCGAGGCGGATCTTCTCCGGCCGCACGGTGAACAGGCCCTCGGCACCCACGAGCGACTTGGCAACGTCGTCCCGGAGCAGGTTCGAGGTGCCGACGAAGCCCGCCACGAATGCCGTCGCTGGCCGCTCGTACAGGTCCGCGGGCGTCCCGAGCTGCTCGATGCGGCCGCGATTGAATACAGCCAGGCGGTCGCTCATCGTGAGCGCCTCCTCCTGGTCGTGGGTCACGTACACGAACGTGATCCGAACCTCGCGCTGGATTGCCTTCAGCTCCAGCTGCATCTCCTCGCGCAGCTTGAGATCGAGCGCACCCAGCGGCTCGTCGAGGAGCAGGACGCGGGGACGGTTCACGAGTGCCCTCGCGAGCGCGACGCGCTGTCGCTGCCCGCCGGATAGCTGCGCGGGCTTGCGTCGGTCATAGCCGGTGAGCCGAACCATCGCGAGCGCCTCGGCGACCCTTCGCTCGCGTTCCGCCTTGGCCACCTTGCGAACGGTCAGCCCGTACGCCACGTTGTCGCCGACGGTCATGTGCGGGAACAGGGCGTAGTCCTGGAAGACGGTGTTGACGTCGCGCTCGAACGGCGGGCGCCGGGTCACGTCCACGCCGTGCAGCCAGACGCGACCCTCGGTCGGCAGCTCGAAGCCGGCGATCAGGCGGAGCGTCGTGGTCTTGCCCGAGCCGGACGGACCGAGCATCGAGAAGAACTCGCCGTCGGCGATCTCGAGATCAACGCCATCGACCGCCGCGACCGAGCCATCGGACGCTGCCGTGCCAGTTGCGCCCGCCGCACGCCGGCCAGCCTCGCCCGAGAATCGCTTCACCAGCCCTTCGAGACGAACCGCGGCTGGGGCCGTGGCCGGCGAGCCGACCTTCGCGGGGTCTTCTCTGGTCAGGGTCGCCAAATGACTCCTCGTGCGTGTCCCGTCGATCGCGAGCCAAACAGCGGCGCGATTCGAACCTCCAGCATCGACCAGGGGGCGGGAATCGCAGCTGCGAGCCGGGCGACGCGACCAAAGTGTCCGGGCGCGCCTTGGGCCGTGTCAAGGCAAATCGCACCGGTGCTAACCTTCGGGCGCCAAGCGGGCGCCCCGCTCAGTTGAGGAGTTCTTCGCGACATGACGTATGTGATCGCCGAGCCGTGCATCGACTTGCTGGATCTCTCATGCGTCTCGGTATGCCCGGTCGATTGCATCCATTACGAGGAAGGCGTCGACCGCAAGCTGTTCATCGACCCCAACGAGTGCATCGACTGCGGCGCCTGCGAGCCCGAGTGCCCGGTCAACGCGATCTTCCCCGAGGACCAGGTCCCGCCCGAATGGGCAACGTACACAGTCATCGACGCAACATGGTTCACGGATCGCGACGCGGCCCGCGCAGCGGTGGACGCCGCGAAGCCTCGCTGACGCCCGTGTCCTCCCTCGCGGGTCGCACGATCGCGACCGTCGGCTCGGGGGTGATGGCCGAGGCGATCATCGCCGGCCTTCTCCGCGGCCAGCTGGTCGAGCCCGGGCAGATCGTCGCAAGTCATCCTCGCCCGGACCGACGCGAAGCGCTTACCCGCGCCCACGGCATCCGGACGGTCGATGGCAACGCCGCAGCCATCGACGGCGCCGACGTCGTCCTCCTCGCCATCAAGCCGCAGATGCTCGCGCGGGTCGGGCGCGAGATTCGAGGTGGACTGAGGCCGGGCCAGCTCGTGATCAGCATCCTCGCCGGGGCGACCACCCGCGCGCTCGAGGGCCATCTCGGCCACCGCGAGATCGTTCGGAGCATGCCCAACACGCCGGCACAGCTCGGCCGCGGGATGACGGTCTGGTACGCGACCCAGGAGACGTCGGCCGCTCAGCGCGAGCAGGCCGCGAGCCTGCTGGGAGCGCTCGGCGCCCAGATCGAGGTCGACGACGAGAAGCTCGTGGCCATGGCCACCGCGGTGTCCGGCACCGGCCCGACGTACGTGTTCCTGGTGATGGAAGCGCTCATCGACGCGGCCGTTCACCTTGGATTTGCACGGCACATCGCCCACGACCTGGTCATCGAGACGCTCGAGGGCAGCACGCTTTTCGCCAAACAGTCAGGGATGCACCCGGCGGAACTCCGAAACATGGTCACGTCACCGGGCGGCACCAGCGCGGCGGCCCTCCATGCGCTCGAGTCCGGGCGGCTCCGGACCGTTCTCTCGGAGGCGGTCTGGGCTGCGTTCCGGCGAACCGTCGAGCTCGGCGAGCAGCTCGAGGCGGGCGTCCCGCGAGAGGACGAGCCCGGCCAGGGCTAGGCGGCCGGGGCGACGGGTTCGGCGGCGCCCGGAGCCGGGGAGACGGGTCGCCGCATCACCGTGGCGATCAGGACCACGATGCCGATCGCGATCAACACGTCCCCGACGCTGAACACATTGGCCATCGGGATCCCGGCGGGCACCGCGAAGATGTCGGTCAGCGGCTGCAGATTCGGGTGTTCGAGCACGACGCTGTTGGTATGCGAGCCGGCGTCGGTGAAGCCGGCCGTGGCGAGGGCCCCGGCATCGGCGGGCATCGAGCCGCCATTCGCCACGATCGCGGCGAGATTCGAGATGGACCCGAGCGCGATGATCGCCATCCCGGGCAGACGGATGTTGCGGAGCACGGCCAGGAAGACCGCGGTGGTCGACGCCACGTAGATCGCCGGGCCTGCGCTCCCGGCGATCAGGTCGCCGGTCGGCGTGAACAGCGCGACCTGGATCGCGAGGCCGGCAACGGCCACCCACGACCACCGGAATCGGAAGCCCGAGAGATTGGCGATGCTCCCGCGGGCCAGCAGCCCGATCAGGATCCCGATCGGGATTGCGACGAGGATGATCACCCTGCGGCGGCGACGAGGTCCCGAAGCTGGGTGACGTGACCCTCCAGGTGACCGACCAGCAGGCGCTCCGCGATGTCCGCAATGCTCAGGTCGCCGCGGGTCACGTGGCGGCCCAGGTAGCCCGCCTCCGCATCGGTCAGCGCGCGGAAGCGGCTTGCGGCGCGGCGCCCTTCGACGTCGATCCGGCCCAGCAGCTCGCGACCCGGAAACGCCCGGTCGCGCCCGATGATCTGGACACGAATCTCATCGGCCTCCAGGCGCCCGAAACCAGGCGCCTCGGCGCCTCCCGCGACGCTCGTGGCATCGACACCGGCGTCCACGATCAGCTCGATCTCGCCGAGCCAGTAGGGGATCATCTCCGCGGCATGCGCAAGCACCTCGCGCGGGCCCCATTCGGATTCCGGTCCAGGGCCGTAAGACGCCGTGAGCGGCCACGGCTCCCAGGCGGCAATCCCCGGACCGAGCTCGGTCATCGCGGTCACGGCGGCATGCAATCGATCGGCAAGCACAAGCATCTGGCCCATGCGGCGCAGTGTCGCACGCTGCCTCGCGGCGAGTCTGCTCGGCTTCCGAACTCGGGCGCGGTTTGAGCACGACGCCAGCGCGCTACCTTCGATTCCCGCCCGTCCCAAACAGGTTCCAACAAAGCGGAACCACTACCCATCCGGCCTCGAGTCGGCGCGGCCGCTTGCGCCCGTCGGAAGGTCGACGCGTGGGGACCACCAACCTTGCCGATGCCTCGGATGACGACCAAGGTCGACGCCGGCGAGCCAGGCGATGATCGGCCCTTCCAGCGCTGGGTCGATGACATAAAGCCGGCCTCTCAGATCGGATCTCGCGAATGTCCAGCGCAGCAGTCCCGCCTTGAGGAGGAGCCGAAGCTGGCGGCTCGTTGCCGGACGGCTCCGCCCGATAGCTTCAGCGATCGCCGCGGGCCGGCGCACTCCACTCGCGATCAAGGCCACGATCTGGCGGCGAGTTGGGTCCGCTAAGAGTTCGATGCTGCCGGTGATTTGCTTGGGCATGGCTCGCTCCACGACAGTGCGGCGGGCGGCAATCCTACGAATCGCCGGTTGGCGCCCGATCACCAGCGCCGATCTCGAGCCGATATGCAGACCGATCCTTCGATTCGGCCACCAATGTCACTTGGTTCCGCTTCGCTGGAACCACATCGGAAATGGGGTGTGGGCGATGGTCTGCGGGAACGTGCTCGGGCGGCGCGCTCGGGCGGCGCGCTCGGGCGTGAAGCGACGTGCGCGCCAGGCGAGACCACCGGGACTACCATGCGGGCAATTCGCTCCAATCGCGGATCGCGCCTAGAAACGCAGCGCGGGACCCGCCGCAGCACGGGAGCAGGACCGATGACCGAAACGATTGCTCGCGACGACACGGCGCAGGGCGCTGCAAACCAGTCCGGCGCGCATGTCAACAAGGACGCCTACGCCGAGGCGAAGGATTTCCTGCCGCTGAACGGCATGGACCACGTGGAGTTTTGGGTCGGGAACGCGAAGCAGGCTGCGCACTACTTCCGCGCGCTGTGGGGCTTCACCCCGATCGCCTACGCCGGCCTCGAGACCGGCATGCGCGATCGCTCGAGCTTCGTCATGCGCCAGAACGACATCACCATCGTCCTTACCGGCGCGTTGGGCCCGGACGGCGAGATTGCCGAACACGTCCATCGGCACGGGGACGGCGTGAAGGACATCGCGTTCTCGGTCGATGACGCGACCGCGTCCTGGCGGGAGACGACGGCGCGCGGGGCGAAGTCGGCCATCGAGCCGGTGGAGCTCGACGGCGGCGAGGACGGCGTCCTGCGCCGCAGCGCGGTCGGAACGTACGGCGAGGTCCGCCACTCGTTCATCGACCGGCGCGACTACCACGGCGTGTTCGCGCCCGGCTATCGGAAGATCAAGAAGCCGGCGCGGGCTGCCGGCGGCCTGTCGCTGCTCGAGATCGACCACTGCGTCGGCAACGTGGAGCTCGGCGACATGAACAAGTTCGTCGAGTACTACCGCGACGTGTTCGGGTTCGCCCAGCTCATCCACTACGACGACAAGGTCATCCATACCGAGTACTCGGCGCTGATGTCCAAGGTCATGACCAACGGCAACGGCCGGATCAAGTTCCCGATCAACGAGCCCGCGTCGGGCAAGAAGAAGAGCCAGATCCAGGAGTTCCTGGACTACTACCTGGACAACGGCACGCAGCATGTCGCGCTGCGGACGGAGGACATCGTCTCGACCGTTCGCCAGCTGCGCGAGAACGGCGTCGAGTTCCTGGGCATGCCACACGCCTACTACGAGACCCTCGCCGACCGCGTCGGCGACGTCGGCGTCCCCATCGCTACCCTCGAGGAGCTCGGCATCGAGGCCGACCGCGACGAGGAGGGCTACCTCCTCCAGATCTTCACCCGCCCCATCCAGGACCGCCCGACGTTCTTCTTCGAAATCATCGAGCGCCACGGCTCACGCGGCTTCGGCGTCGGCAACTTCAAGGCGCTCTTCGAGGCGATCGAGATCGAACAGGC
>JBDSZH010000129.1:0-7841 GCA_039925225.1 Candidatus Limnocylindrales bacterium
CTCGGAACGCCCTTCCTGCATGTCCGCTTCAACGCGCCGGACGCGCGGATCCTTCCGGAGAACGCGCCGTCGCGCGACGCGTTCGACCGGCTGACCGCGGAGTTCGGGCCCGGGCCATTCTCGCCGATCGTCCTCGCGATCCGGATGACGGGGCCCGTAACGGACCTGGACAACCTGGCGCGGCTCTTCGACTACTCGCGGAAGCTCGCCGCGGACCCCCGGATCGAGCGCGTTGACAGCCTTGTCGACATCGACCCGCGCCTGACCCTCGGGCAATACGAGCTGTTGTATCGGGCGTCTGGCGGCCCGCCGGATCCGTACATCGGTGCGATCCTCGGCGCGTCAACGCGGGGTGACCTGACCGGGTTCACGATCTACACACCATACGGCCCGAACGAGGCGGTGGCGCGCGAGCTGGTCCGCGACCTGCGGGCAGACGCCGGACCCCTCGCCCCGCCCAGCGGCACCACGGTACTCGTGGGCGGCGGGGCGGCAGATGTCGAGGACGTCGTGACCGGGATCGCCGCGGAGTTCCCGCGCACCGCGATCTTCATCCTCGTCACGACCTACCTCGTACTGCTGCTCCTCCTGCGCTCCGCGCTGTTGCCGCTGAAGGCCCTCGCGATGAACACGCTGTCGATCGTGGCCTCGTTCGGGGCGCTCGTCTGGATCTTCCAGGACGGCAACCTGTCGATGCTGTTCGGGACGCGTCCGCTCGGCTTCGTGGAGACAACGCAGCCGGTGATCCTTTTCTGTGTCCTCTTCGGGCTTTCGATGGATTACGAGGTCTTCCTGCTGACGCGCATGCGCGAGAGCTGGCAGGCGACCCACGACAACCCGACCGCGGTCGCGCACGGCCTCGAACGGAGCGGGCGGATCGTGACCTCGGCGGCGCTCATCGTGATCGTCGTCGCGGGCTCGTTCGCGTTCGCGGACATCGTCCTGATCAAGGCACTCGGCGTGGGCATCGCGATCGCGGTCGCGCTGGACGCGACGATCGTCAGGGCGCTGCTGGTGCCCGCGACGATGCGCCTGCTCGGTCGCTGGAACTGGTGGCTGCCGGAGTTTCTGGAGCGCCGCCTGCCGGTCATCGACGAACTGGAGATGGACGGGTGACCACGTTCGCATCCCCTCGACGCGACCGGAGGGTGCTCGCCTCCGCGCTGCTCGTCGTCATTGCGGTTGGCGGCTGCGGCGGCGCGCCGATCCTGGCCAACCCACCGATCGTCTTTCCATCGCCCGTCGTCGCCAGCCCGGCGCCGTCGCGACCCGCCGACCCGATCCCCATCAGCCTACCGCGTGACGACGGGCCCCACGATCGACTGACCGAGTGGTGGTACTACACCGGCCACCTCGCCAGCCACGATCCGAGCGGCGTCAAGCGGTCGTTCGGGTTCGAGGCGGTGGTCTTCCGGGCCGAGCGCGGCTCCGTGCCGGCCGCGTGGGCATCACATCTGGCGCTCACGGACGAGGACGGGCAGCGATTCTTCTACGCCCAGCGCAGCGAGGTCGGCCCGCAGGTGGACCGCTCGCCCCGCGACGCGGCTGGGACACCCGTGGGCTTCGACCTGAACGTCAGCGGTCTCAATCCCGAGCTCATCGCCGGCGGGGCGCCCCCGATTGCCGCCCCGTGGCATCTCGTCGGCGCCGGCGGCATCGACCGGATCGACGCCACGCTCACGCCGGAGGAGGCGGCGGCGGCCGGCGCCTCCTTCGGGTTCTCCCTGGACCTGCGGCCGCTGAAGGCACCGGCGCTGCATGACGGCGACGGGTTCGTCGATTTTGGCCCAGCTGGGTCGTCCTACTACTACTCCCGGACGCGCATGGCCGCGACGGGGGTGGTCCAGCTCGAGGGTGAGCGACTCGAGGTCGACGGCATCGCCTGGTTCGACCACCAGTGGGGCGACTTCGTGTCCGTTGGCGGCGGCGGTTGGGACTGGTTCGCGATCAACCTGGACGACGGCACGGACATCACGCTCTCGGTCGTGCTCGACGAGCACATGAACACGGTTTTCCAGTACGGGACGATCGTGCGTCCGTCGGGCGAGGTGGAGCACCTGGGCATGGAGGACTTCGGTATCGCCGACGGGTTCGGCTTCTGGGACAGCCCCACGAGCGGCAGGAGCTACCCTGTCTCGAAGACCTTGCTGATCGGCGATCTGGTGATCATCCTGCGCCCCTCGATCAACGATCAGGAGCTCGACACCCGGGCCACGACGGGCGTCATCTACTGGGAGGGCTCCCAGACGGTCGCTCTCCTGCGGATGGACCAGGCAACCGGCGAAGCGATCCCGCTCCCGGGCGGCGGGAAGGCGTACCTCGAGGTCACCCGGTACGACGCTCCGCGCAGGTAGGCGCCCGGCAAGATTGGGACCTGCGGCCCGCCCACGGCGGTCCATTCGGCACGCGAAGTGCGGGCCACGCTTGCGGTATTCCTATCCGGGAGGGTCCAATGACGGCCGCCCGGCAGGAGGCACGCGTGTACCGGTTCAAGGCCCTCGGAATCCTTCTCGCGGTCGTCGCGACCGCCTGCACGCCCACCGCGGCGGGACCCGGCTGGACGTTCACGCCGGCCGTTGCGGGGTCGTCCCAGGCTCCGGCTGCCAGCGAGGCGAGCGGCGGAACCGGCGGACCTGGCGGCGTGCTTGGCACGATCGAAGTGGATGCGATCGACATCGCCTTTGAGCAGCCACACGTGATGGTGCCGAAGGCGGGCACCTACGAGGTCAAGCTCGTCAACAAGGGCGCCATCGGGCACGACGTGACGTTCGCAGACGGCACCCAGGTCGTTGCCGCCGCGGGTGAGACGAAGATCGTCGAGGTCACCGTCCCGGGCACGGGCATCACGTTCCTGTGCTCCGTGCCGGGCCACGCCGACGCAGGCATGGCCGGCGGGATCATGGTCGAGGGCGCCGCCGCATCGGCCAACCCGGACGACCACGGGGGGCCTGCGCCGTCGAGCGACGTCGCGGCCGATCCCAACGCCGCGCCATACACCCTCTTCGACGCGAAGGCCCCGGCACTCCTGCCCGGTACCACCCACGACATCGACCTTGTGATCGAGGAAAAGGACATGACCGTCGCGCCGGGCTTCGTCCAGCGCGCCTGGACGTTCGGAGGCACCGTCCCGGGGCCGGTCATCCGGGTCAAGGTGGGCGACACGGTCCGAATCCACCTCAAGAATCCCGCCACCAGCCAGGTCTCGCACTCGATCGACTTCCACGCCAGTCAGGTCGCCTGGAACGACGAGATGACCTCCATCGCCCCGGGCGAGGAGAAGCTGTACGAGTGGAAGGCCGAGTACGCCGGCGTGTGGATGTACCACTGCGGCACCGCCCCGGCGCTCCACCACATCGCCAATGGGATGTACGGCATGGTCATCGTTGAGCCGAAGGAGGGCCTCCCGCCGGTCGACGCCGAGTTCGCGATCGTTCAGAGCGAGTGGTACCTGGGGCCTCAGGGCGAGCCCGCCTCGCTTGCCAAGGCCAGCACCGGCAACCCCGCCCCGGACTACGTGGTCTTCAACGGCGTTGCCAACCAGTACAAGGATCACCCGCTCCAGGTCGGGACCGGTGACCGCGTCCGGGTGTTCGTGCTGAACGCCGGCCCGAATATCGACTCGTCGTTCCACGTCGTCGGGACGATCTTCTCGTCCGTCACCAAGGAGGGCATCCACCTCGTCGTCGGGAACGACGGCAACTGGGGGTCCCAGGCGATGGACCTGGCGCCGGCGCAGGCCGGGATCGTGGAGTTCGTTGCCCCTGAAGACGGGCTCTACCCGATGGTCACCCACGCCTTCAACTTCGTCGGACGCGGTGGGCTTGGCCTGTTCCAGGCCGGTGACGGCGACCCGCTGAACTAGGGGCCATTCCTGGCGCGCCGCCGGCGCGCCGCGATCGCCCTACGAGCCCTCTCGAGTCGAGCGGGGTGCCTCGGGTGACCAATCGCTCCCGGGCCATGGGTCGATCGGGGTTCGACCATTGCTGCCGAGGGCGATGTTGATCTCGCCCAGGTGGTAGGCCTCGTGGGTGATCAGCCGCAGGAGGATCGACTGGCGGGTGTGGACCTGGAGTCCGCCACTGCCTTGGCGTTCAAACGGATCCTCGAGCATCGCCGGGGTCCATGTGGCAAGGCAGCCATCGACGACGGACCAGCTGGAGCGCAGCGCCCCCGCGACCTCAGCGCCGGATCGCGGCGTTTCCGGGTGGTCCTCCCAACCCATGCCGCCAGCCTCGTAGAAGGGCATCCGCGCCAACCCCGGCTCGCCGAAGATCTCGCACAGCCAAAAGATGCGGGTGCCGGCCATGTGCGCAGCGATTGCCCAGATCGGCCAGTGGTCCGAATCCGGCGGCCGGAGCGCAAGGTCGCCTTCCGCCAGCGCTTCGAGGCCGTCCGCGGCGCGCCGGTTATAGCCGGCCCAGTCGGCGTAGAAGGGGCGGATCGAGCCGGCCACGTCGCCTGTCACGAGCCCGTGACGTACTCCCCGCCGTCGACGCCGATGACCTCGCCGCTGATGAAACCCGTGCCCTCGCCGGAGAGCGCGACGATCGCATTGGCGACGTCCTGCACGGTGGTCATGCGGCCGGTTGGATTCCGGGCGGTCGCGGAGGCAATGATCATGTCGTGCTCGGGGATCTTCATGAGCGCCGGCGTCATGGTCACGCCGGCACGGATCGCGTTGGCGGTGATGCCGCTGCCCAGCCGCCCCAGCTCCATCGCCAGCTGGCGAACGTGCGATTCGAGGGCCGCTTTCGCCGATGAGACGACGCCATACGAGGGGACGACGCGGGTGGAGCCCTCCGAGGTCATCGCGTAGATCTTCGAGCCCTCGCCGAGGAAGCCGCCGCGGTACAGGTCCTGGACCCAGTAGACGAGGCTGTTCGCCATCACGTCCTGGGTCATCTCCATCTTCTTGCGGTCGACGGCGCCCTTCGGGTCTTCCGTGATGAACGGGACCAGCGAGCCGAACGCGAGCGAGTGCATGACCACGCGGACGTACGGGCTGCGGCCAGCTGCGCGAGACGTCTCGAAGCGGGCATTGAGCTCAGTGAGCGCGTTGGCGCGCTTCTCGTCGTCCGCCGCGTTCATGTTGATGTACAGGACCTCGCGACCGAGCCCGGCGAGGTCCGCCTTGAGCTGCTCGACGCGCTCCAGCGAGGCTCGGAAATCGAGGTGGATGCCGCAGATGTTGTAGCCGTCTGCGGCGAGCGCCCGGGCAGTCGCCTCGCCCATCCCGGACGAGCCACCGAGGATCAGCGCCCAGCGTTCGCGGGAATCGGCCATCTTGGAAGGGTCCTCCATCGCGACATCAGCCACTCGCAGCGCCGCGGCGCGAGTCTACCAAGTGCCTCACCGCCAACGGTCCCGCAGCCCACCGCCCCGCGGTCCCGCAATCGGTGGAAATCCAGGTCGATGATCGCCTGGCGTTCATTCCTGGCAGTTTCGGCGCCATTTCCCATGGGTCTGCCCGGATTCCATTGCTCCTGACAACGCCGACGTCGCGGTTCGAGCGCGGACACCTGTCGGGCGCCGTCGATCTTTCGCTGCCGGGCGGGCGATTCGGTCGATCTCGACGAGAAAGCCCAAGGAATGAACACCTGGCGTGCAGAGGGACAGATTTTCGTCCTCAGTGAGGAGCCGCGCGGCGGTCCGGCTCAGATCACCGATATGTCTCGCAGACGGGCGATCTCGTGCGCTTCGTAGCCGGCCTCGGCGAGGATCTCGTCCGTGTGCTCGCCGAGCAACGGTGGCGGCGTGCGGATGGCGGCCGGGGTAGACGAAAGCTCGAACGGGATGCCGACCTGGTCGACCCGGCCAAGCACCGGGTGCTCCAGCGGGACGCGGCTCCCCAGCGCGGTTGCCTGCGGCGACCCGAAGGCTGCGGGCAGGTCGAGGATGGGCCCGGCCGGAATGCCGGCGTCGTCGAGGCGCGCGAGCCAGGCCGCACTGGACTCCTCAGCAAATCGCACCGCAAGAATCGGGATGAGCTCATCGCGATGCTCGACGCGGTCGCCATTCGTGGCGAATCTCGCCTCCGTGGCGATCCCCGGCAGCCCGATCGCCGGCCCGAAACGTGCCCACTGGCGCTCGCTCCCGACACCGATCGCGATCTCGCCGTCGGCCGTGGCGAATGTCTCGTACGGCACGATGCTCGGGTGGCCGTTGCCGCGTCGGACCGGCTGGGCTCCCGTGACGAGTGCACTCTGTGCCTGGTTCACGAGCATCGCCAGCGTGCTTTGGAGCAGCGAGACGTCGATGCGCTGGCCGCCGCTGCCGCCCGGGCCGCCCGCCGTCTGAGTCGCGCCGCCGGTCACGCCACCCGGCGCGTCGCCAATCACGCCCCGCTCCCGCCCGAGCAGCGCCGCGAGCACCGACACGGCGCCGAACAGCCCGCTGACAACATCGCTGATCGCGACGCCCACCTTCATCGGCCGGCCGTCCGGCTCGCCCGTGATCGACATCAGCCCGCCGACCGCCTGGATCACGAAGTCGTAGCCCGGCTTGCCGGCGTCAGGCCCGCGGGTCCCGAAGCCACTGATCGCGAGGTGGACGAGGTTCGGATTGAGTTCAGACAGCGCCTCATCGGTGAAGCCGAGCTTCGCGAAGCCGCCGACGCGGAAATTCTCGACGACGGCATCCGCGTCGCCCAGGAGGCGCCGCAGAACCTCGCGCCCATCCTCGCGCGCGAGGTCCAGTCGGAGGCTGCGCTTGTTCCGGTTGACGGCGAGGTAGTACGCGGCTGTCCGCGTTCCGGCCGCCTCATCCCCGACCCACGGCGGCCCCCAGCCGCGCGTCGCGTCGCCTTCCGGCGGCTCCACCTTGACGACGTCCGCGCCCAGATCGCCGAGGAGCATCGTGCAGAACGGGCCCGCGAGCACCGTCGAGCAGTCGATGATCCGGATCCCGGCGAGCGGGCCTCGATTGATCGTTGGCTCAGGCATCGCAGCGATGGTATTCGCGCCGAACGCTCACGAGCGTCCCGCGGGACGCGTGACGCGGGACGCGGGAGCCTCAGCTCGCTGGCAGGTCCAGGCTGCGGGCATCGAGCTCGCCCTTGCGGACCCATTCGACAAGGTCGCGATTGACGACGATCGTGCCGCCGGGCTCCTCGACGATGTCCGGGCCAACCCGGAACATGATCGCAGCGTCGGTGAGGGGCACCATCGGATCGCGGGCACGAAGCGCGGCAAGCGGATCCTCGCCGGCGTTGCTGTGCAGGCGTCCGGCGACGAGATAGCGGCCGGTGCGGAGCACGAGGCGATGGGTCGTGGTCGGGACGCGCTTGGTGCGATCGCCTCTGGGACCGCCGGCCCGCACGAGTGCGAGCTCGTGGCGGCCGATCAGGATCTCCGGGACGACCATTGAGCCGCCTTCCGGGAGTCGCTCCGCAAGCGCGTCGACCAGCACGTATTCCTGGTTGGCGTTGAGCATGTCGGTGAGGCGGGCACTGTCCAGGCGGATCCGCCCGGAAAGGCGCTCGCTGGTCGAATAGGCGACGAAATCGATCTCGGGCAGGTCGGCACCGGGTTCCAGCCCGACCCCCTGCGGCCCGGGTTGACGAAGGACGAGCCGAAGCCGCGATCCGATCGAGCCGATCACGAAGGAAGGATGCGCGCACGCACCACGTTTCGTCCGCCCGACGAAGGTACCGGCCGCGGATGAACAGGAGACGCCCCGTTCGGGCGGGCGAACGGGGCGTCGGATGCAATCGATTGAACGTGGCGGACCCGACCGGATTCGAACCGGCGATCTCCAGCGTGACAGGCTGGCATGTTGGGCCGCTACACCACGGGTCCGAGCGACGAAGGCGGAGGATAGCAGAGTGTTCCGCGCTATCCTCG
>JBDSZH010000130.1:0-4729 GCA_039925225.1 Candidatus Limnocylindrales bacterium
GGCTCGCCGCGAGACTTCTACGCGACATTCGCATCGATCACAGGTCCCGATCTCCAAACCGTTCAGATCCAGCTGGACCAGGTTGCGCCCGGCATCTACGAGAAGGACCTCGGCGAAATCGAGTCCGGCGCGTACGTCGTGCGGCTGACGCAGATGCGCCCTGGCGCGACGGCACTGGGGCGGACGGTTGGGCTGGTGGAGCCGGTCGCGGCGGAATACCGGCTACTCGGCGTCAACCTGCCGTTCCTCGCCGCGCTCCGTTCCGGGACCGGCGGCCGCGAGATCACCCTCCCCACCGACCCCTGGATCCACGACCTGCGCCTGACCTCATCGTTCACGGAACTGTGGCCATGGCTGCTGATCCTGGCTCTCCTGCTCTGGCCGCTCGACGTCGCGCTTCGGCGCGTGTCGCTGGGGCGGCGCGAGCTGGTGGACGCCCGGGTCTGGGTCGGCCGGCGCTGGCGGGCACGCGGTTCCGCGGCGCCCCGGACCGCGGCCTCCGAGGGTCTGCTCGCGGCACGGGAGCGAGCAGCCGGTGGCGGCGCCCGCGCCGCGCTCCTGCGGCGTCCGGACGAGCCAATGGCAGGCCCAGCAACCGCGGGGCCAGCAACTGCGCCCTTGGCGTCGGTTCCCCCGATTCGGACGGCCGCGCCGTCCTCGGACCCGACTCCTGCCCCGCCGACGAGCGCCAGGCCGGTTGAGCAAACCAAGATCGAGGAGATGGATACGCTGGCCCGGCTGCGCGAGGCAAAGCGCCGAGCCCGCGGCGGGTCGTAATGCTCACGTCCGCACGCCTGCCCGTGTTCGAGTTGGCCTTATGATCCCCTGTTGTATCTGCCGGCCCGACTTCAGGGTCCGCGCACCACCGCCGGCCAACCGCCAGCCCGGGGCGCTCGGCGCACAATGACCGGCACGCCTCGATGATCGCGGCGCCCGAGTTCGCATTCGCCTCAGAGGTTCGTCAATGCCGACGCGTGAGCAGCACTCACAAGCGCCTTCGAATCGCGAGAACTCGACCGGCTCATCAGTTTGCTCGACGAACGGGTCATCTGGCGCGGCCTTGCCGACGACAGCCACGACCACGAACACGCTGAGGAACACGATCACGACCAGGAGGACGACCATGATCACGGGTCGCCACTCTGTACCGATCGCGATCAGGTCCGCGGTGTCTTCGAGCGGTTCCTCGCTGGCGGAGCCACGGGCTGCCCGGTCGTCCTCGCCGAGGTCGGCGATACGGTCGTCGTGGATCCGCAGCCGGAGCCATCGCCGCCATGCCCGCTCCACCAGGCGTTCACCTTCCGGGGCGATCGGGTCGTCCTGATTCAGGACTACCCGGACCGAGTCTCCGCGCTCAGTGCCGTTGGCCTCTGACCCGCATGTCGCATAAGGCTTGCCGTATTTCTAATCGCCGTCGCACCAGCCGCTGCGCTCAGGGCCGGCGGAGCGTCGCGCCGCGGCGGCCAGCAAGGCCGAGTACGTCACGAGCCAGGCGAGCCCGACTACGGATCCACCCTCGGGGCTAGGGTACGTCCAGCGCGCCACGCCGGAACGCGCCCCTTGGCACACTGCGGGCATGGCCCTCACCGCCCGTCAACTGAACCGGGCGACCCTTGCCCGCCAGCTCCTCGTCGAGCGGGAGTCGCTGGCGGTGCCTGACGCGGTCCGCCGGATCGTCGCGATCCAGGCCCAGGAGCCGGCATCGCCCTACGTCGCCCTCTGGAACCGGATCGCGGATTTCGACCCGGTCGACCTGGATGCCGCCTTCACGATTGGCTCCGTCGTCAAGGCGACGCTGATCCGGATCACGCTCCACGCGGTCCACGCCGACGACTACCCGGCCTTCCACGCCGCGATGGTCGGCAGCCTGCGGGCCTCGCGCCTGTTCGACGCCCGGTTCAAGGACAGCCGCATGTCCATCGACAAGGTAGACGCGCTCCTGCCGGCCCTTCTGGCGTATCTCGCCGAGCCGCACACCGTGCCCGACATCGAGCGCTACCTCGAGGAGTGTCTCGGCGAGCACCGTGCTCGACTCTGGTGGGCGTTGCGGACGTTCGCCCCGCTCCATCACGCGCCGACGGGCGGCCGTGGTCGTTCGGGAGCCGCGGGTCCTTCCGCGCTGCGCCGACGACCAACTCCGTCGACGAGGCCCAAGCGTCGGTCCAGCACGTCGTCCGGCGCTATCTCGACGCGTTCGGGCCGGCGTCTATCCAGGACGTGGCCCAGGCGACGATCCTCCGCCGGCCGGTGATCCGCGAAGCGATCGCGGCGCTGGGCGACGCGCTGGTCGCGAACCGGGGACCGAATGGCGTCGAGCTGTTCGACGTCCCCGACGGTGGGCTCCCGCCCGAGGACACGCCGGCCCCGCCGCGCCTGATGGCGATGTGGGACAGCGTCTTGCTCGCCTATGCAGACCGGAGCCGGGTCTTGCCCGAGCCGTACCGCCGCGTGGTCATCCGCCAGAACGGCGACGTCCTGCCCACGCTACTCGTGGATGGCGAGGTGGCCGGCGTCTGGCGCCCGACCGCGCATGGCATCGAGGCCACGGCGTTCCACCGGCTATCGCAGGCGGCCTGGCGCGGGCTCGCGGAGGAAGCCGCGTCACTCGTCCGGTTCCTCGCCGCTCGCGAACCCCTGGTCTACCGCCGCTACAACCACTGGTGGGCAATGTTGCCGAGCGCGGACGTCCGGGTCCTCTCCGGCTGACCGGCGTCAGCGAATCGCCACAATATTGCACCGTCGCAGGTACAGCTCATAGCTATCGAACAGCACATACCTGTTGGTGTTGATCGACGGGCACCGCGATGGTACAGAGGTCGACGCCGCCCGATAGCCAAATCGGCCTTGACCACTTTGACCAAGTTGTCCTAATCTCCGCGCATGGCACCTTCCTCTGTTCCGACGATCGACTTCTCCCCCGCCAAGAGCCAGCTCTCTGAAGTCATGACTCAGGTGTTTCACGGTCATCAGCCGCGAATCGTGTCACGCCACCACGGCAAGGAGCAGATGCTGCTCGTTCGGCCGGATGATCTCGTGGCGATGCTCGGCGAGCATCGCCTCGACGTCCAGGCGGTCTATGACGCGGATGAAGTGACCCTGCGCGTTCCGGACATGGGCGTCCTCGGCTTCGGTGAGACCCTGGATGAGGCTGTCGACGATCTCCTCGACGAGCTGCGCGCCTATGCGACCCGCTTCTTTCGCGAACCGGCTCGGTTCATGGCGACCAGCCGAGGCGCCCACGCGGCGGCGCTCCTCCGGTTCGCCCTCGCGGATGAGGGTGAGCAGCGGCACATGCTCGGCGTCGAAGAACCCGAGTCGGAGGCTGTTCCCGTCGGCGCCAGGTGAAGACTCCGACCTGGGACGAGTTCCGGGAATTCCTCAAGCACGACAACTGGGAGGAGGACCGCGCGACCGGGCACGACTTCTTCGAGAAGACGCTGCCAGATGGCGAGATCCTGCGAACGCACGCGTCCCGGTCGGGCCCGAAGACGATGAGCCCGGGGCGCTTCAAGGCGATCCTGTCGGATCAGCTGCGGCTGAGCGAGGCCGAGTTCTGGGAGGTTGTGCGGACCAGGACACCGGCTCCGCGGCCGAGTCCAGCGCCTGAGCCGGCTCCCCGGTCGTTGCCTCTGTGGCTCGCCCAAGCCCTCGAACGCGAAGTCGGCCTGATCCGCAACGAGATCGCGGAGCTCGTTGAAGATGAGGCTCGCCGTCTGCTCGTCGAAGCGAGATCCAAGCCAAAGGTGTGAATGTGGCCCAACGGAGATCGGCTCGCGAGCCGTAGTCTTTCGACGTGAACTTCGTCGTCGCCCGGAACCCGGATCCGGACTCGCGGCTGCCGTACCTCGTCCGGCTGCCGATCGACGGCGGTCTGATCCTGAAGGTCCGCGACACCTGGCCCCGGACAAGCCGAGTTTTCTGCGCCCGGGTCGACGACGGCTGGCCAACTGAAGCCGAGATCATCGAGGAGGTCCCCGTCTCGCTCTGCCGTCAGCGAGGCGTGGCCATCGACCTGGTCCTCGACCGGCCGCGAGAGAACCGTTCCCAGTTCGTCTTCACGACTCTGCCTTCGGGACGGGAGGGCATCTTCTGGCAGACCCGCAAAGTCGTCACGACGGCGCGACCGGGCGCTCGCATCCCGGGCCGCCGGGCGAGCGGTATCACCGAGCTTCTCATCGTCGTCGACAGCCGCGAGCATTACCCGTATCGGTTCTCGAAGCAGCAGGCAACGACCGAACGCGCGGCACTGGGTGCCGGTGACTACGGCGTACGGGCCGCCGACGGTACCTTGGTCGCCGTCGTCGAACGGAAGGCACTCGCCGATCTGGCTGGCGCGCTCAACAGCGGAACCCTAGTCTTTGAGTTGGCCAAGCTTGGCGAGGTCCCGCGGGCCGCGGTCGTGGTCGAGGACCGGTACGGCAACCTGCTGAAGCACGCCTATGCCCCAACCGGCTTCCTGCCGGACATGCTGGCCCGCGTCCAGGTCCGCTACCCGGAGATCCCGATCGTTTTCCTCGAGACGCGGCCGCTCGCGGAGGAGTGGACGTTCCGGTATCTCGGTGCGGCTTTGGCCGAGCACTTGTCCGAGCAACACGCAGGGCCAAAAATGCGTGCCGCCGAGCTGCCATTGGACTACGGGGCCGATCGCCCGCCTCCTACACGGAAGCGTGGAGAGCCCGGTACATGAGCCCGGTGGGGCGTCAGTTTGACGGTGCTCCAATTCGCCCGT
>JBDSZH010000131.1:0-11470 GCA_039925225.1 Candidatus Limnocylindrales bacterium
CTAGGCGTGGTAGAGGACGCGTTGCTGCGCCTCGCGGCGGCGGGCACGATCCTGCGCGGCGAGTTCCGCCCATCCGGCACGGAGCGCGAGTGGTGCGACCCCGAGGTGCTGCGGATGCTCCGCCGCCGGTCCCTCGCCCGCCTCAGGCGCGAGGTCGAGCCGGTGGATCCGGAGACGCTCGGGCGGTTCCTGCCGGCCTGGCAGGGCGTGGCGGCGGTCGGGTCCAATCCGTCACCGCTGCGGGGCAGCGCGGCGCTGGAGCGGCTCGCGGAGGTTGTAGACCAGCTTGCAGGCGTGCCGATTCCCGCTTCCGTGCTGGAGCGCGACGTGCTGCCGGCCCGCATTCCCGGTTACCAGCCGCGGCTGCTCGACGAGCTGGGTGCCCTCGGCGAGGTGGCGTGGGTTGGGCACGGCAGCCTCGGCCGCGACGACGGCAGGGTCGTGCTCCACAGACCCGGCCGCGAGCTCCTCCTGCCCGGCCAGGTCGGCGAGCCGGGGCCGCGTCCGGAGCAGCCGCTCCACGAGGCCATCCGTGAGCACCTCCAGACCCGCGGCGCGTCGTTCTTCCGTGCCATCCAGGCTGCCACTGGGCGAGCGGCGGGTGCCGGCGCGGTGATCAGCTCCACCGCGGAGCGCGAGGTCCTCGACGCGCTGTGGGACCTCGTCTGGGCCGGCGAGGTCACCAACGACACCTTCGCTCCACTCCGGGCGCTGCGTTGGAAGCGTCCTGCCCGGTCGTCCGGACCCAGAAGCCCTCGCGCGGGCCGGCTGACGTCGCTGGGGCCGCCGGAGGCGGCAGGGCGCTGGTCGATCGTCGGCAACGGCATCTGGGAAGCCGCCTCGCCACCGCCGAGCCCCACCGAGCGGCTCCACCAGCTCGCGCTCGCCCTGCTGGACCGCCATGGCGTGCTGGTTCGCGAAGCCGTGATGGCCGAGGGCCTCGAGGGCGGCTTTTCCGCGATCTACCCAATGCTCCGCGCCCTCGAGGAGGCCGGCCGGATCCGGCGCGGCTACTTCGTGCAGGGACTCGGGGCGGCCCAGTTCGCGATCGCCGGCGCGCTGGATCGGCTCCGGACCGTGCGCGAACCGGCGAGCGCAACCGGCGACGCTCCCGCCGTGCACCTCCTCGCCGCCGCCGATCCCGCGAATCCCTACGGCGCCGCGGTTCCGTGGCCACGCCGAGGCGAGACCCACAAGCGGCCGTTCCAGCGGGCGGCCGGCGCATCGGTCGTCCTCGTGGATGGCCTTGCCGCGCTCTACCTGGACCGCGGCGGCACGTCGCTCCAGACCCTGCCGGCCTTCGATGACGCGGCCGTCGCGACGGCCGCACTCGGTGCCCTCCGGGACCTTCTCGCCGACGGAAGCCGCCGCGAGCTGGTCATCGGGCGCATCGACGGCGAGCCTTCCGGGCGCTCTCCGCACTACGAATCACTCTTGCGGGCGGGCTTCGTCGAGGGTTATCGCGGGCTTGTCATGCGAAGAGAGCGCGTCTCGACGATGATCGCCTGATGCCGGAAGGAGACACCCTCGCAAGAATCGCCGTCGCGCTACGGCCATACCTGGCCGGACGCGTGGTCACGGGCGCCCGCGCACGCCTGCCGGGACCGCAGGTTTCGCGCATCGTCGGCCAGAAGATCGATGCCGTGGACGCCGCCGGCAAGAACCTGCTCATCAAGTTCGATGGCGGCCTGGAGCTGCGGACCCACCTCGGGCTGCACGGCTCGTGGCACCGCTATCGGCCCGGAGAGACCTGGCGCAGGCCGCCGTCTCGCGCCGCGCTCGTCATCGAGGTTCCCGGCGCGATCGCCGTCTGCTTCGACGCCCCGGTGGTGGAGCTGTTCGAGCGCCGCGCGGAGATCGTCCACCCGACCATCTCGATGCTCGGCCCTGACCTCGTTGCCCCCGCGTTCGACCTGCCAGAGGCCGTCCGTCGCCTCCGGGACCCCGCCCGCGCTGATACCGCGATCGGCGAGGCCGTGCTGGACCAGCGCGCACTGGCGGGCATCGGCAACGTGTACAAGAGCGAGGTCCTGTACATGGAGCGGGTAGACCCGTTCGCGAAGCTCGGGACGCTGGACGAGGAGACGATCGAACGGGTCGTCTCCACCGCGCGCGAGCTCCTGAAGGACAACGCCCGGCCAGAGGCCTCGGCGAGCCGCACCACGACGGTTGACCTGAAGACCGGCGCGAAGCTCGCGCCGTCGCGACTCTGGGTGTACGACCGCGCCGGCCGCCCGTGCCATCGCTGCGGAACGATCATCGAGGCCGGCCCCCAGGGTTCGGAGCTGCCGCGCACCACCTACTGGTGCCCAAGCTGCCAGGCGCCGGCGGGAGCGCCGCCCGCGAAGCGCAGGTCCGGCGCGAAGGCGGCCGCGAACGCCGCCGCCAAGGCTGCCGCGAACCGCTAGCGGCCGTGTGCGAGCAGTACGTCGCGGTGTCCGCGACGCCGTTCCAGATCGGTGAGCTGTGGCCGTTCACGGAGCGCCTGGAACGTTTCGGGCTCGCGGGCTTTGGCTGGGGCGCGACCTGGCTCAAAAGTGACGGATCGTTCCAGTCCCATCGCGACATCGGCAACTTCCGCGAGGATGCCGCGCGCGCGGCGGTCGGCGAGCACGCCACGAAGGCGCTCCTGGTCCACCTCCGACGACCCTCGAAGTTCTCCACGATCGGCATCCCAGACACGCAGCCGTTCGACGATCCGGGCGGCCGGTACTCGTTCAGCCACAACGGCGACCTGGACCACCACCAGGCGTTCCGGAAGGAATACCGCGCCGCGGGCCGCCTGCTCGGCAAGGCCGACACGGAGGTGGGCGCCCGCTGGCTCGAGGACGAATGGGCCGCCGCGGATTCCGTGCCCGGGGTCCTGACGAAGCTCCACGACACGTTCGGCGGCCACGCCAACCTCGCGATTCTGACCAGCACGGGCGCGGCGCACCACTACGCCGGCAACGACGAGAACCCCGTGTTCACGTTCCACCTCGGTGAGATTCGCCTCGCCTGCACGGGCATGTACTCGCTGGATCGATCAGTGTTCAAGTACGTCGCCCCCGGGGCGACCAACCGCAAGCTCGTCCCCTTCGAGCACACCGCGACCCTGTAGCCGGCCGGGAGGCCTCTGGGGCGCGACCGCACGCGCGGCTTCTGCGGGATCGAGGGCACAAGTCACAAGTCCTTGACTACGGCGTCCTTCACGCGCACGTTGCACCGCGTCGGGGGACGAGGAGGGACATGGCGATCGAGACTGCGGTTTCAGGCCCAACGACAGTGGTTCCCACCGCCGACGCCGCCGCCGCCCGACCGACCGAGCGCCTGCCGATGCGGCAGCTCATCCAGCTCTCGATCTACTGGCTGGGCATCAACTCGATTATGGGTGGACTCGGTGTCGTCGTCCAGAAGCGGATCCCTGCCCTCGTGCCCGCGCCCTGGGACGGCCCGGCGGTCGCGCTCCAAAGCGTGTTGACGATGATCATGGCCGCGGCGATCCAGCCGACAATCGGCGTCCTGAGCGATCACACCATCAGTCGCTGGGGCCGGCGCAAGCCGTACATCGCGATCGGCGCGAGCCTGGATCTCCTGTTCCTGTTCGGGATCGGGACGGCGAACTCGTACGTCGCCCTGCTTGCGTTCCTCGTCGCGATCCAGTTCAGCTCCAACTTCGCTCAGGGTCCATTCCAGGGGCTGGTGCCGGATCTCGTGCCGCAGCGGCAGGTCGCGTTCGCCAGCGCGCTGGTCGGGATCATGCAGACCGGCGGCTTCGTGCTCGGAACGGTCGTGATCACGTACGGCGTGACCTCGAACGACTACCTGCTGCCGCTGCTGTTCCTCGGCGGGATCCAGCTCGCAACCGCGATCGGGACGCTGCTCTGGGTCCGCGAGAAGAAGGCGCCGACGGATCGGAAGGGGCGGTCGTGGGTCGCGATCGCCCGGTCCGCCTGGGGCACGGACATCCTGCGCGAGAAGAGCTTCCTCAACCTCGTCATCTCGCGGCTGATGTTCATCGCCGGGATCAACATGCTGCTGGGGTTCTATGTCTGGTTCATGGAGCGCTCCCTGCTGATGGACACGGGCCAGCAGGGGTTCTGGATCCCCGTCACGGCCGGCACGGTGGCCCTGCTGACGCTGATCGCGACGATTCCATCGGCGAGACTTTCCGATCGGATCGGGCGCAAGCCGGTGATATATGCCGCGTGCACGATCGGCGGGCTCGGCATGGCGATCACCGCGGTCGCGCCATCGATCGAGGTCTTCGTCATCGGGGTCATCGCCATCGGCGTGGCCTCCGGGACGTTCCTCGCCGTCGATTGGGCGCTGATGACCGACATCATCCCAAGGTCGGCCTCGGGACGGTACATGGGCATCAGCAACATCGCGGTCGTGGCGGGTGGGCCGTTCGCCTCGGTGATCGGCGGGGGACTGATCTTCTTCTTCGGCGGTGCCGTTCGATCCGGGGACGGTCCGCGGGCCGCGTTTGCCGCTGCGATCGGGCTGTTCGCGCTCGCCGCGTTCTTCCTGCGCCGCGTGGACGCTCGTCCGCGCGAAGAGCGTCTGCTCTACGAGGCAGCCTCGCCGGCCCCTGCCTGACCATCGTTTCGAGCACGCGGGACGGACGCGGGCATCGCGGGGCGCCGCCGTTCGGTATCCTCTCGCCCAACGTGCCACCCAGACGCAGCGGTCGCGCCTTGACCGATGGAACGGTCATGGTCATCGGCGGGGCCGAGGACAAGATTCGCGACCGCGTGATTTTGAATCGGTTCGCCGCGCTTGCCGGCGGGTCAGACGCCGTTGTCTGCGTGATCTCCACCGCGTCATCGCTCGGCTTCGAGGCGGGCGAGCGGTACCGCGAGATTTTCACGGGCCTCGGCATCCCCACGGTGCGCCCGCTCCATGCCATGTCGCGCTCGCAGGCCAACGATCCCGCCTACGTCCGCCAGCTCGACGACGCGACCGGCATCTTCCTCACGGGCGGCAACCAGCTGCGCCTGTCGTCGACCGTTGGCGGGACGCTGCTGGCGGAGGCTGTCCTCGAGCGCTTCCGCCATGGCGCGGTGGTTGCAGGCACGTCCGCGGGCGCCTCCGCGATGTCCAGCCACATGATTGCGTTCGGCGCATCCGGCGGAACGCCGAAGCATCGAATGGCCGCGCTCGCCGCCGGCCTCGGCGTGCTGCCGAGCGTCATCGTCGACCAGCATTTCCAGCAGCGAAACCGGTACGGCCGGCTGCTCTCGGTCATCGCCCAGAATCCGAGCCTGCTCGGGCTCGGCGTCGACGAGGATACGGCCGGCGTCGTTGGCCCGGACGGGATCATGGAAGTGATCGGCCGCGGGAGCGTCACGATCATCGACGGATCCCCTGCCGAGACCGATGCCTGGGAGGTCCGTGGCCACCGGCCCGTCATGATCAGCGGCGTCGTGCTTCACGCGCTGCCGTCTGGCTACAAGTTCGACCTCCGCCAACGCCGCCGCATCGCGACCACCCCGCTCAAGGCGCTGCCCGGCGGCATCAACGAGACCATCGCCTCGAGCTGAGATCAGGGCGGGCCGTCCGGCCGATTCGGCTAGGCTCTGCAGAGGCGCCGGTCGAGCCCTGAGACCGAGCGGGCAGGGGAGAGCACATTGGCGAAGGTCGCTGCGACGAAGGCATCGTCGCCAGGCACGAAGCCCGCCGTGACAAAGCCCGCGGCGAGCAAGCGGAAGGGCGCCAATGCCGCCAATGCCGCCGCGAACCTCGCTGGTGGCCCACTCCCGACACTCAAGATCCTCGACACTCGCGTCCTGCGCGGAGCCAACTACTGGTCTCCGCAGCCCGTGGTCAAGATGCTCGTGGACCTGGGCGTCCTGGAACAGTTCCCAACGACGAAGATCCCGGGATTCGTGGATGGCCTGCTCGCGTGGATGCCGTCCCTCGAGGATCACGCCTGCTCACTCAACCGGCGCGGTGGCCTGGTCACGCGACTGAAGGACGGGACGTGGGTGGGCCACGTCGCGGAGCACATCGCGCTGGAGCTCCAGAACCTCGCCGGCACGCCTGTGCGCCACGGCAAGACTCGCGGCGCGGGCACGACCGGCCAGTACAACGTGATCTACGAGTTCGGGGAAGAGGCCGTCGGGCTCGCGGCAGGCCAATTCGCCGTGAAGATCGTCAACCACCTCGTCGCGCCGGGCGATCCCGCGCAGGCCCTGGACTACATCGAGGAATTGGAGCGCCTGATCCTCCTCGCGGAGCGCCAGGCGTACGGCCCGTCAACGCAGGCCATCCTCGACGAGGCCGCGTCGCGCGACATCCCGTCACTGAGGCTGGACCGCCACTCGCTCGTCCAGCTTGGACACGGGGTTCATCAGCAGCGCATCCGGGCCACGATGACCTCGCGCACGTCGGGCATCGGGGTCGACATCGCGAGCGACAAGAACCTCACCAACCGCCTGCTCGACTCGGCGGGTCTGCCGGTGCCCAAGTCGGAGGTCGTCAACACGGTCGAGGGCACGCTCGCCGCCGCGAAGCGCGTGGGACTGCCATGCGTCGTGAAGCCGCTCGATGGCAACCACGGCCGTGGCGTCAACCTCAACCTCCGGACGGACGACGAGATCCGCGCCGCGTTCGACAACGCCCGGCGCGAGAGCAGAAGCGGCGCGCTCGTGGTCGAGACGTTTGTCACCGGCCTCGACTATCGCTGTCTCGTGATCGGCGGCAAGCTCGCGGCGATCGCGGAGCGCGTGCCAGCGTCGGTCGTCGGCGATGGCACGCTGACGGTGCGCCAGCTGGTCGAGAAGACCAACGCGGACCCGCGGCGCGGCATCGGCCACGAGAAGGTCCTCACCCGCATCAAGGTCGATGACGCGGCGGCCGCGCTCGTGCAGGCCCAGGGCTACGACCTCGACGCCGTCCCGCCCAACGGCGAGCGCGTCAAGCTCGCGCTCACCGGCAACATGTCGACGGGCGGAACCTCGATCGACCGGACCATCGAGGCGCACCCGGACAACGTCGAGATCGCGGAGATGGCGGCTCGGGTCGTGGGGCTGGACGTCGCGGGCATCGACTTCATCTGCCCGGATATCACCGTGCCCGTGCGTGAGACCGGCGGCGCGATCGTCGAGGTCAACGCGGCGCCGGGCTTCCGCATGCACACGCACCCCACCGAGGGCGAGCCCCAGTACGTCGCCAAGCCGGTCATCGACCTGCTCTTCCCGCCCGGCGCGCCGGCCCGGATCCCGATCATCGGCGTGACCGGCACGAACGGCAAGACGACGACTGTCCGGATGATCGCCCACATCCTGAAGCTGATGGGCCGTCGCGTAGGCATGACCTCGACGGACGGCATCGTGGTCGACGGCCGCACGATCCGGCGCGGCGACATGTCCGGACCCAAGTCGGCGCGGATGATCCTCCAGAACCCGACGGTCGATACGGGGGTCTTCGAGGTTGCGCGCGGCGGGATCCTGCGCGAGGGCCTGGGCTTCGACCGCGCGGACGTCGCGGTCGTGACCAACGTGACCGCGGATCACCTGGGCCTGGGTGGCATCGACACGCTCCGCCAGCTGTCCGACGTGAAGGGCGTGCTCGTGCAGGCCGTGCCACGAACCGGCACGGCGGTCCTGAACGCGGACGACCCGTACGTCGCGCGCCTGTCGTCGGAGTGCCGCGGCAAGGTCATCCTGTTCTCGATGGAGATGGAAAAGGGCCAGCCCGGCTTCGATCGCGTCGATGGCTATTGCGGGCGTGGCGGCGCGGCGTTCGTGCTTCGGTCCACGCCGGAAGGGGAGCAGATCGTCCTCCGGCACGGGCCCCGCGTGATGCCCGTGCTGTACACGCACCTCGTGCCGGCGACGTTCGGCGGCCGCGCGAAGATGAACGTGGCCAATGCCCTGGCCGCCGCGGCCGCAGCGTGGGCCGCGGGCGCGCACCTCCACGACATCCGCCAGGGCCTGCGCACGTTCACAACCTCGTTCTTCCAGGCGCCCGGCCGGCTCAACTACCTCGAGGTCGGGGGCGTCCGGGTCGTCATCGACTACTGCCACAACGTCGATGGCATGCGCAACCTGGCCGACTTCGCCCGGCGCATGAACGGCGACGGCGATGGCAAGGGCGTCGGTTCCGGCCGGCGTTCCAACGGGCGCCGTGGCCGGGCACTGGGTGTTATCGGGATGCCCGGGGATCGGCGCGACGAGGACATGCGCGAGTACGGCGCCTATGCCGCCGGCGCGTTCGACGAGATCATCATTCGCGAGGACCGCAACCTCCGCGGCCGCGAGCCCGGCGTCGCCGCGAACCTCGTCGCGGAGGGCGTCCGGCGGGCCCGCGACGACGGCTCCGGCCGAACCGTGCGGGTAGACAAGATTCTCGACGAACTCTCAGCGGTGAAGAACGCCCTCCGGCGCGCGAACCCCGGCGACCTCGTGGTGATGTGCGTGGACGACTCCATCGCGGTCTACCGCGAGGCGATGGCCAGCGCCGGCCACCGCGAGGGGCAGACCGCGTTCGCGGATCCGGGCGAGCTCGAGGCGCCGGAGGGCTAGTCCGACACCCGGCCGCCGCCGTGCGCTCTGGCGACACACGCGGCCCTCGTCGGCGTCCTACACCGAACTCGGAACCTCCGAGGATCATCGAGGAGTTGCATGTCGCGCTTCATCCGCGCCGGTCTCCCAGCCTTGTTCGGACTCTTGACGATCGTGTACGGGGTTCAGTCGATCGCTGACGGGTTCCAGGCCATCGGCCCCACACCCGTCGAGGTTGTTCGCACCGGACTCGTCCCGCTTTTGATCGGCGCCGCTTTGGTCCTCGCCGGGCTGGCCATCGGGCACCGGTCGCGCCTGGGCTATGCGCTTGGCCTTTCGGTCACCGCCCTGATGGTCGTGGCGGGAATCGGCGTGGTCGTCGCAGAAGTCCCGTACCTCCAGCAGGGCGGGCTGTCCGCGTCCCTGGGCGGGGGCGTCATGGTCCTCGCTGGGCTCTGGATTCTGTTCTGGCTGCTGTACGGCCGCTCGATGCGCGGGGCGCGCGCCTCCTTCGCACCCACCTGGCAGGCAGGCGATCGGCGGATGGGCATCGTCCTCGCGGCGCTCGCGATCTTCTCGACTGGCGCCTACTTCGGTCTGGGTATCGTCGATGCCAACGCAGTTGCAAACGAATCCGCCGATCAGGCAGAGGCGGCTCAGCTCGTCATCGGCACCTCAATCGAGGTGAACGTCATCGACGTGAGGACGAGCCCGGGTTCCGAGGTCGGGACATCCCTGCCGATCGAGCACCTGACGCTCGAGATCTCGATTTCCGGCACGACGCCGTACCTGCTGGCAACCGCACCGCGCCTGTGCCTCACCGACGTGGCGACATTTGAGGACCCCGCCCACAAGCCGGATGTCTTCTGCTGGGGGGCGCCGGATCCCTCTCCTGCAATCGCCGCAGCCTTTGCCGATCTGACCGTGTCAACTGATCGCCGAAGTTTCCGCCTCGACCTTGCCCGTGGCCGGTCGCTCTGCCCATTCATGGCCGGTGTTTGGAACGCCGCGCTGCAGCTCACGCCCCAACTGCGCGCGACGCCTGGTGGCGGCGTTGGGCCGGTGCCGGAGTCATACACGACCTGGACCCATTTCACGGTGGCGAGTGCGACCGCGATCCCGCCAGACGAGGCGATCGGCAGCTGCCTCGCCGAGACCGTCTCGCCTTAGGGACGGCAATAGCCGCCGACGAGGCGCGACACGCCGCGCGGCCGCTTGCGTCAGTCAGCGTGGCGCCATGTCACGTCGGTCACGCCGCGCGATCTCGATGTCGACCCCAGCTCCCAACGAGACCGGCAAGGACCCAAATGAGGACCTCCAGTCGCGGTCACTCGACCATTACCTTGACGAGCACGGTTGAGGCTTCTCGCAAGCTCGGAACGTTGATAGACATCAGGTACGTGCTGACCCCGAGCTCACCAAGATCAAGTAATCGATGCCTCGGCGCCCTGGGTTGACCGCCATGAGAAGTCGGCCGTCGACCGGCCCGCCCGCGGCAATCCGGGCGAATGCGGCTCCGTCGACCGGGCCGAAATCGCCGGCCACGATGATCCGGCCGACCGGAACGTGAACGGCTGTCAGGGCCGCCAGCTCGACCGCGTCGATGGACCTGGTGATGTCATCAAAGTGACGAGCGGTTTGGGCGATGCTGGTAGTTCGCGTGCACACGACAGTCGCTGCGGCGACGCAGACCTCGATCGCGCCTCCCGCTCCGTAATAGGCGTCGCGAAGGCGTTGGCTCACCGCGTCGGGCAGCACGTCCACCACGGCCGAACTGGACGCCTGCGCGGGCGCCGTCGAGCCGGTGCCCGTGAGGCGCGAGCCGATCGCGAAGCCAAGCGCGGCACCGAGAACGAGGCCGGAGAAGAGGAAGTGGCCGGCGGAGATTCGGTACGGAACTCGGAGCATCGCTCAGTCAGCGTGGCGACACGAGACGGGCGAGGTCCTTTGGGTCGTCGACGGGCTTCAGGCCGCGAGCCGCGATGAGCTCGTACACGCCTTCGCGGTCCTCGTGGCAGAGCAGGAAGATCACCTCGGTCTGCTCGGCGGAATCGGTTCGATCGAGCTCCGCACCAAGCGCCTCTGGCTCGTCGAGGTACACCGGGATCTCGCCCTTCCAGCCACCTTCGCGCGCCCCCGATCGGATCTCGCCGAGCACCGACTCGCGCGAACGGCCACGGAGGTAGTGGAGCATTTCCTTCTGGACGAAGCGATCGACGCGCTGGGCCACCAGGCGGCCGACCCCACGCAGCGTGTCGTCGGGGCGATCACCGGCAAGCCCGACGATTCCGCTGATCGGGGCCGGGCGGCCGCCGCTTCCGACAGACCGCGCAATCGCGTCGACGACGTCGAGCAGGACGGCGACACCGGCCTCGTTATGGGCGAAGTCGATGACGACGATCCGGCGAGCGTCGCGGAAGACGTTGAGGCGGCCTCGCGATGCCTCCGCGCTGGGGACAAACGTCCGAAGGCCGGTCCGCACGGCCTCGAGGGTGGCGCCCATCGCTCGAGCAGCTGCGGTTGCCGCGAGGGCATTCGCCACGTTGTGGCGGGCTACGCCGCCGAGCGCGATCGGCACGGAGGCGAGCGTCGCGACGTCGCGCCATTGGTCGCCCTGTGCCTCGCCGAGATGGCCATCGCGCACGAAGTACGCACGCCCGCCCGCGCGCAGGTGGCGACGGATGCGCGCCGATCGATCACCCTCGAGGCTGAAGAACGCGACCTTCGCCGTCACCTTGCCCGCAAGCGCCGCGACGTACCTGTCGTCCGCGTTGAGGATCACCCAGCCGTCCGGCTTCGTGATCCGGGCGACGATCGACTTGACTTCCGCCAGCTCAGGCAGCGTGTGGATGCCCTGCATGTCCATGTGATCCGACGAGATGTTGGTGACGACGCTCGCCTCGTTCGACTCGTAGCCGATGCCCCGGAGGAGCATCCCGCCGCGGGCGGTCTCGAGCACGGCGATATCGAGGTCCTCGCGC
>JBDSZH010000132.1:0-9063 GCA_039925225.1 Candidatus Limnocylindrales bacterium
GAGTCGACTGCTTGTTGGCAGGTACTTCGTTTTGCTGCCGGTTTAACGAGGCCTGACAGCACCTCGGCTCGCGTCCACTGACAACCAGACCCTGTCGAGACCACGCATCCCCACGGGTCGAACGCGCACTCCGCGTTCACGAATAGTCTAGTCGCTACGATCGGCGCATGCGACTGACGCCCTGGGAGGAGGAGCGGCTCCTGATCTTCAGCGCCGCCGAGCTGGCGCGGCGGCATCGCGCGGCGGGGCTTGCGCTGAATGCGCCCGAGGCCATCGCGCTCATGTGCGACACGATGCTCGAGGCGGCGCGGGCCGGGAGCAGCTACGCGGCCGTGGAAGCGGCGGGTCTCGCTGCCGTAGCGCCCGCCGAGGTGCTGCCGGGGGTCCGCGAGCTCATCGACGACGTCCGCGTCGAGGTCCTGCTCGGCGACGGCGCGCGATTGATCGTGCTCGTCGACCCGCTGGGGCGTGGGGCGCCACCGGACCCTGGCGGGCCAGGTGCGATCGTCATCGATGCGGGCGTAGGCGCCACCGCCGCACGGCCCTTGAGCGCCGCCGCCGCGAGCGAGGCCCTGGAGCGCCGAACCTTGACGGTCAGGAGCACCTCGAAGCGCACGATCCGCGTGTCATCGCACTTCCCGTTCGACAAAGTGAACCAGCGCCTCGAATTCGATCGCGCGCAGGCCGCCGGGTTCCGGCTGGACCTGGAGGCGGGCTCGTCCGAGCGCTGGGCACCCGGTGAGATTCGGGAGGTGACCCTCGTGCGCTTCGGCGGACGCGGTGGCAGCAGGCCCGGAGGCACGGAGGCGTGAGCCG
The DNA here is from genome assembly GCA_039925225.1 of Candidatus Limnocylindrales bacterium. Classification (GTDB taxonomy): domain Bacteria; phylum Chloroflexota; class Limnocylindria; order Limnocylindrales; family CSP1-4; genus UBA5189. The sequence continues at coordinate 817 of JBDSZH010000132.1, forward strand.
CCTCTCCCCGGAAGAGCGTCGCGCCCGCTTCGGGCCATCGGCGGGCGACCGGATCCGGCTTGGGGACACGAACCTGTGGATCCGCGTCGAGGAGGATCGCCAGGCACCCGGCGACGAGCCCATCTGGGGCTATGCGAAGGACATTCGCCTGGGGATGACGCAGTCGGCGTCAGTCGGCCCTAGCGAGCTCGATGCGGTGGTGGTAGGCGCGATCGTCGTCGACCCGCTCATCGGGGTGGTGAAGGCGGACATCGGCATCAAGGACGGGCGGATCGCGGGCATCGGCCGGGCGGGCAACCCCGCGATCAGCGACGGCGTCGATCTCAGGATCGGCCCGCACACCGCACCGATATCCGGCTACGGCCTGATCGCCACGCCGGGTGCGGTCGACAGCCACGTCCACACGATCAGCCCGAATCTCATCCCCGCGGCGCTCTCCGGCGGGGTGACCACGCTCCTCAGCGCCGGCTTCGACGAGCCGCCCGCGGCGATGGAGCGCACCCTTCGCGGCCTCGAGGGCTTCCCGGTGAACGTCGGGCTCCAGGCAAACGCGCGATCCGTCGACCCCGCGGTGCTCGAAATTCTGCTCGATGCCGGGGCGATCGGGTTCAAGATCCACGAGGACTACGGCGCCTATCCGGAGCTGATCGACGCGACGCTCCGCTTCGCCGACGGCCACGACGTCTCGGTCAGCCTGCACACCGATGGGCTGCACGAGAGCGCGGAGCTCGAGGACACCATTGCCGCGATCGCGGGTCGCACGGTCCACGCGTACCACGTGGAGGGCACCGGCGGCGGCCACGTGCCGGACCTGATCGGGATCGTGCGCGAAGCGAACGTCATCTGCTCCTCGACGACTCCGACCATTCCGTGGGGAGGCAGCGCGGTCGACGAGGGCGTCCCCATGACGGTCCTCAACCACGGCGCGACCTTCGGCGTCGCGGAGGATCTCCAGCTCATACGCGAACGTACGCATCCCGCCACGATGGCGGCCGAGGGCCCGCTCCACGAGCTCGGCGCGATCCAAATCGTGAATTCCGATTCGCAGGGCATGGGCCGGATCATGGAGACGGTCCGCCGCACCTTCCAGCTCGCCCACGCGATGAAGGCGTGGCGATCGACCGACGCCGGCCGCGGCCACCCCGGCCTGCCCGATGAGGCGTTCGACGCCGGCGCAGCCGGCGGTGACGACAACGCGCGGGTCCTCCGCTACCTGGCGAAGGTGACGATCGAGTCGGCGATCACGCACGGCATCTCCGCGCACGTGGGGACCCTGGCGCCGGGCCGGCTCGCGGACATCGTGCTCTGGAAGCCGGCCTACTTCGGCGTGAAGCCGGAGCTCGTGATCAAGGGCGGCCATCCGGCCTGGTCACCGCTCGGCGAGGGCAACGCCACGGTGGAGCGTGCCGAGCCGACTCGCTACGCGCCGGAATGGGCGGGCCTCGCCCACGGCGCGCCGTCTGTGTCCGCGCTGTTCATCTCCGGCTCCGCCGACGCCGCGGCTCTCCGGCGCCGTCTCGACACCGGCCGGCAGCTCATCGTGATTGCCGGCTGCCGTGGCCTCACGCGCGCCTCGCTCGCCCTGAACCGCGCTACCGCCCAGATCGAGGTCTCACCGACCGATGGCCGGGTCACGCTCGCGGGCCGCGTTCTCGCCACCGAGCCCCTGACTGACGTCCCGCTGAGCCGCCGCTACCTACTGCGGTAGCGCCGCCTCCTCGCGCAGGTCACCCCCGGCTGAGGCTCGTGCTTTCGCAGCCGCGCCATGCGCGTCGCGCCGTGACCTCCCTTCGGTCGTCCCCGGATTCGAGATGGTTCCAATGAAGCAGAACTATTCACATCAGGCCCTGAATCGACCGGAAGGCCTGCGCTCGTTGCCAGACATCCACCAACGCCGTTTGATTCCGCGTCTGCCCAGCCCGAATCGTGCCCGGCGATCGCGGACGGATGGGGAGATTGGTCGTCAGGCAATCCTCCGGGCCTGGCGCGGGCGCCTGGGCATGGCGTCCTCATGGCGATCGTCGTGCTCAAAACGTTAGGCTGGAGGCGATGGGACGCGAGACGATTCGGCGTATCTCAGCGATCGTTCCGCTTCATTGGAACCATCTGCATTTGGCCGTCCACGGCGAACACCTGGGGCGGCCGTCCCGTTCGACGTCTACCTCGGCGGCCAAGCGGCGAGCCCTGCCCGGACCGGCCAGCGCCGCCCGGCGTCGTTCGTGCCCCGGTGGCTAGCGCCGCCCGGCGTCCGCGAGCTCGCGCTCGATGTCGCGCTTTGCGTCGCGCGCCTGGATCTCGCGCCGGCGATCGTGCTGTTGCTTGCCCTTGCCGAGCCCCAGCTCCAGCTTCGCCTTGCCGCGAGCGGTGATGTACAGCTTGAGCGGCACGAGCGTCAGGCCCTTGGCTTTCGTCTTGCCCAGCAGCTGATCGATCTGGCCGCGGTGCAGCAGCAGCTTCCGGTCGCGCTTCGGCTCGTGGTTCGTGCGGTTGCCGGTGCTCTCCCAGGGGGCGATGTGCGCACCGACCAGCCACGCCTCGCCCTTGTCGATGCGCGCGAACGCGTCCGTAAGCGTCACCTTGTTTGCCCGGATCGACTTGATCTCCGTTCCGAACAGCACGATGCCAGCCTCCATCGAGTCGTCGATGGAGAACTCGTGGCGGGCGCGCCGGTTGACGGTGATCGTCTTCTCGGGAATGGGTCGGGCTCCGTGTGCGGTTCAAGAGTATCGGCGGAAAGCAAGAACGCCGGTCCCGAAGGACCGGCGTTCAATTGCGGCTCACCACCCGCAGTGGGTGACCGGTTAGACGGCCATCTCCTGCGAGGTGGTGCAGCGACCGTGTTCTGACACTGCACATCACCTCCTTTCGTTCGCGGGAACCCTATCGGATGTACGCGAAGGACGCAAGACGGCGAAACGGCGACAAATCGGGGTCGATTACGCGGTGAGGAGCAGCGTTCGCGGCGCCAGGGCCACGGCTCCGAGCGTCTCGAGCGCTTTGTCCAACGCCGGGTCCGTCCCGGGCGGCGTCCCATCCGGCACCGTGACGGCGATGTCTGGTGTGATGCCGACCTTGTGGATCCAGGTCTTGTTCGGCGTCAGCCACTTGTTGACCGTCAGCTTCACGCCCCCGAGCGCCTCGAGGTCGATCCACTCCTGGACCGTGCCCTTGCCGAAGGAGGTCTCGCCGATCAGCTTCGCTCGCCCACGATCCTGAAGGGCTGCCGCCACGATCTCTGCGGCCGAAGCGGAGCCCTTGTCGATGAGCACCACCACCTGGATCTTCGAATCGGTGGCGATGCCGCCGCTACGCGCATCCGTCTCCGTCTGCACGCCCTTCGCGTCCTCCGTCCAGTAGATCGGGCCGGTGGGGATGAACTCGCTGGCGACGTCCAGCGAGTCCAGCAGGAAGCCGCCGGGATTGCCACGCAGGTCAAATACCAGCTTCGTGATCCCGTTGTCGAGGTGGACCTTGATCGCCGCCTCGAGCTGCTTCGCGCCGTCGCCGGAGAAGCCGGACAGGCTCACGTACCCGACCGTGCCGTTCGCCAGCACGCGGCTCGTCACCTCGCGACGCTTGACCTTCGCTCGCACGAGGGTGACGTCGAACTCCTCGAGCAGCTGGCGCGGCGGCTGCGTTGCGACCGGAGCGGGCGTGGCCGCGGCGCCGGTCGATGCGGGCAGGGCCGCCGTGAACCGTTGGACGTGGAGCTTGACCTCGGTGCCGGCCTTGCCGCGCACCTTGTTGCGGGCCTCGTCGGGCGTGAGGCCGTCCAGCGACGAACCATCGACCGTCAGGATCACGTCCCCGGGTTTGAGGCCGGCCTTCAGGGCCGGCGAGTCATCGAGCGGCTTCAGGATCACGAGGTGGCAGGCAGGCCCGAACGTGGCGCAATCGGAGATGTTGCCGGCGCCGTCCACGGACCCGATCTCGGCCCCGATGCCCTCGAACGAGCCCGAGATGTCATTCAGCGTCCCCTGGAAGTCCTCCGGGCTGAGGTACGTGGAGTACGGATCGCCGATCGACTCGACCAGGCCGCGAATCGCCCCCTCGATCAGCGTGCTGCGCTCCACCGGCCCGAGCGGGTACCGCGTTGTGACCGCGTCGTAGACGTTCCAGAACGGCTTCCAGGCCTCGGTGTCCGACACCGCGCCGCCGGGCGCGCGGCCCTGGTCCAGCCCCACGGAGTACCCGGACATGAACAGCGCGCCCCCACCGAGCACCGCGACGAGGACCATCGAGAACGCGAACGGCCAGCCGCGCCGGCGTTCCGTGGGCGGGGGCGTCACGGGAGTGAGAATCGGCTCGTCGACGAGACCGGTAGGAACAGGGTCGAGCCCGATCGGCTGTGGGTCGTTGGGGAGCATCGCTCGGAAGGTCCTCTCAGGTTCGCCCGCCGCGGAATCGTGCGGCGTCCAGAAGCCTAGCGCGCTATCGGATGAGGTAGGTTCGAACGGATACCCAGGCGCCGAGCACGCCCAGCCCGGTCCCCGCCCCAACCACCAGAACCGTCACGTCGCGCGAGATCGAGCCCACATTGATCGGCAGGATCTGGAAGAACCCGACCATGAACCCCGACAGCGGCTCCGCCGCGCCCAGCAGGACGCCGAGGGACAGCGCCGCGCCCAGGAGCCCCACGAGCGCGCCCTCGAACACGAACGGCCAGCGGATGAATGCATCCGACGCACCAACAAGGCGCATGACTTCGATCTCCTCCGCGCGCCCGAGCACCGCCAGGCGGATCGTGTTGATCACGATGAACAGCACGATCGAGCCGATCACTGCGAGCAGCAACACGCCGAACGTGCGTAGGAAGCTCGTGAGCGAGACCAGGCGATCCGTCGTGTCCTCGATGTTCTGGACCTTCGCCACGATCGACTCCGCGCCGAGGAAGCTCGCCACCGCGCGGTAATCGTCGGGCCTTCGCAACTTGACTTCGAGACTCGCGGGCAGCGGGTTCGCCGTCAGGAACGGCGTGAGGTCCTGCTGGCCCTGGGCGCTGCGCTCCTCACGGTAGTGGCGGAGCGCCTCTTCCTTCGAGACGAAGTCCACGGAGCGGACCTCCGGCATCGCCGCGAGGCGGGTCTGGAGGTCCGCCAGGTCTACCTGGAGAATTTCGTCGTCGAGATCCGCGACCACACCAACCTTGTCCTCGACGTAGGACAGGCTGGCGAGGAAGCCTGCCTGCACGATCCAGAACGACGACAGGAGCAGAAGCATGAGGGTCATCGTCGCGGTGGCCGCGAGGCTCATGGCCGCGTTGCGCCAGAAGCCCTGCCAGGCGCGGGAGATGCTGAACAGGAGGAAGGAGAGCATCGGTCAGCCGCCCCGGTGGTAGCCGCCGCCGACCTCGTCGCGGATCACGCGGCCCTCCTCGAGGGCGACGACACGCTTCCGGAGGGCGGTGACTATGTCCGCGTCGTGGGTGGCCATCAGCACGGTCACGCCCAGCTCGTTGATTCGCAGGAGGAGCTGGAGAATCTCCCAGCTGATGAGCGGATCGAGGTTGCCCGTGGGTTCGTCGGCGATGACGATGCGCGGGTCGTGCACGAGGGCGCGCGCGATGGCTGTGCGCTGCTGCTCGCCGCCGGAGAGCTGCTTCGGGTATTGCTCCGCCTGGTCCGTGAGTCCGACGAGCGCGAGCACGCGGTTCACCGCCGGCTTGATCCGCCGCCGCGGGGTCCCGGTGACCTCCAGTGCAAAGGCGATGTTCTCGCGGACCGTCTTGGTCGGCAGCAGCTTGAAGTCTTGGAACACGATGCCGACCTTGCGGCGGACATGTGGCACCTTGCGCCGCGGCAACTTCGCCAGGTCGTCGCCATCGAGCGTGACCGTGCCCTGCGTCGCGAGCTCATCGCGGATCAGCAGCCGCATCAGCGTGGACTTGCCGGCACCCGATGCGCCCACGAGGAACACGAAGTCGCCCTCCGGGACGACGAGATCCACGTCCTTCAGGGCGTCGCGCCCGTTCGGGTAGGTCTTCGTGACGTCGTTGAGGACGAGGACCGGTCGGCGAGGGTCCACCATCGCGCCGCCGAGGCCGCTGCCAACGGGCACCGCGTTGCCGGGCTCGTCTGGCCGCTGGAGGCGCGCGTCTGGGGTGCGATCTGCGGTCAACAAGGTCTGGGGGAGGCTACCACCCGGTTCCAGAACGCAACAATGACCCGATCAGACTATGACCATCTACATCAGTCCGGGTGAGATCGGGACGTAGCGCGTGAAGTCCGCGAACGGTTCCGACCAGCCCACGAGGATCGGAAAGCCCTCGATCCGGAGCCCAGACCGGATGGCGGTGGGGATGGCATCGTCACTCGCGCCTGACAGCCACACCGCTGAAGCGCCACGCGGCTCGATCGCACGCAGGAGGTGGCCGAGGAGAGGCGTGAGCAGCTTCGGATCAACGACGGCGATCGGGCCGATCCGGCCGATCTCACCCGCGTAGCCGTATCCGACGAGCGCGCCATCGCCGGCGCGGAACGCGAAGGCGTGCCGCGGCTCATCCTGCACGAAGCGGTGGTCGTCGGGGTGGGAAAATCCGGCGATCGACTGATCGAACGCGGTCAGTTCCGCGCTCGATCGCCATTGCGCGGGGTCGAGAACCCGCTCGGCGACGATCCCGTCGGGTAGCGCAGGCCAATCAAAGTCTTGCCGGGGTCGCCCGACGAGCATGAACATCGGTAACCGGGGCACGATCCCGATGGTCGCGTACAGGCCGTTCGAGATCGGCTGCGCGCTGTCAGTGCAGGTCGCGAGGATGCGGCCATCGAGCGGCAGCGGCAGCATCCGTTCGAGCAGCGCCCGGCCCAGACCGGTGGCCTGCTGGCCCGGCTCCACGAACAACATGGACAGGAACCACAGCGGGCCCCGCTCCACCGCGGATCCGAACGCCACGACGCGCGCGTTGCCATCGGGATCCGCGAGCTCGGCGACAAGGAAGCGGCCTGGATCCGTGGCGAGTGCGTGGGCGTGGAGGCGTCGCACGCCGGGGTTGTCCTCTGGCAGCGGCGGCTCGCCCAACGGAGTGGTGTAGGCGACGATGCCCTCGCGCCAGACTCGATGGCAGTCGAGGAGGTCCACCTCGGTCGCTCGCCGGATGCTGATCCCCGAGCGATCAACCACCCTCGCCGCCGGTCGCGAGCCGCTCCAGCTCGGCCTGCATGAACACGTCGAGGTCCCCGTCGAGCACTGCCGTCGTGTTGGACGTCTCCACCTGTGTACGCAAATCCTTGACCATCTGGTACGGGTGCAGCACGTAGCTCCTGATCTGGTTGCCCCAGCCGGCCTCCACGTGCTCTCCCTTCAGCAGACGCAGCTCCGCCTCCTTCTCCTGGAGCTGTCGATCCAGGAGCCTTGCCTTCAGGACCTTGATCGCGGTCTCCTTGTTCTGGGTCTGGGACCGCTCGTTCTGTGACTGCGCCACGATCCCGGTGGGCAGGTGAGTGAGACGCACCGCGGAATCCGTCTTGTTCACGTGCTGGCCGCCCGCCCCCTGCGAGCGATACGTGTCCACGCGAATCTCATCCCAGTCCAGCTCGATCGGGATGTCCTCGTCCGGCTCCGGCATGACCTCGACCAGCGCGAACGTGGTCTGGCGGCGGTTCTGGGCATCGAACGGGCTGATTCGCACCAGGCGGTGGACACCGCGCTCGGCGCGCAGCCAGCCGTAGGCACCGCGGCCGTTGACCGCGACCGAGACGCTCTTGAGGCCCGCCTGCTCGCCCTCCTGTTCGTCGATGATCTCGGTCTTCCAGCGGTGCCGCTCCGACCAGCGGAGATACATGCGCAGGAGCATCGCGGCCCAGTCGGTCGCCTCCGTGCCGCCGGCGCCGGCGCTGATCGAGACGATCGCCGGACGGGCGTCGTACTCGCCGGAGAACAGCAGCTCCGTGCGCTCGGTCGCGAAGTCCGCGTCGAGGGCGTCTACGGTGCGGTCGACCTCCGCCTCCAGCTCGGCGTCACCCGCTTCCTGGGCGAGCTCCAGGGTCGTCTCGATGTCGTCGGCGCGCGCCAGCAGGCCAGACCATCGCTCGATGTCGACGCGCAGGCCATCTGCCTCGCGGAGGATCTCCTGGGCCCCTCGGCTGTCGTCCCAGAACCCCGGTTCGGAGGTGTGTGCCTCCAGCTCGGTCAGCCGCGACTGCTTGCCCGGGAGGTCAAAGGTGCCCCGAGGTCGTTCGAATCCGCTCCACGAGGTCGCGGACGCGCGCGGCGTCCACTAGTTCTTGGGGACCCGGAGGTCCTGGAGCA
>JBDSZH010000133.1:0-11447 GCA_039925225.1 Candidatus Limnocylindrales bacterium
GAGCCGCTCAGCCCCCGAAGCCCTCCAGCACGCCGGCCTTCCGGAGTGACCGGACCAGCGCGACCGATCCGAACGCGGCGAACGCGATGGCGGATGCGCCCATGATGACCAACCGGAACGCTTGGAGCTCGACCGAGACGTCCGCGTAGTACAGCCACCAGTCGTGCGCCCAGGCTCCCACCGCCGATGCGAGCGCCGCCACGGCGAGGACCGCGATGGACCAGCGGCGATACCCGGTCGCGAAGAACACGAGCTCCGCGGCGGCGCCCTGGATGAAGCCGGAGAGCAGTGTGTCCGGGCCCCATTGGCTCCCGAGCAGTGCGGAGACGCTCGCTGCCACGATCTCTGCGAACAGTGCAGCCCCCGGCTTTCGCACGATCAGCGGCGCGAGCACCGCCGGGACGAGCCACATCCCGTACACCCAGTCCTGGAGGATCGACGGCTGGAGGAACCCGAAGGCGGCGTAGACCTGGTTCCAGGCGAAGAACACCACGCCGAAGACGACGCCGATCACGGCGGTGACGAGGATGTCGCGCGTCCGCCACGCGGTGGATCGGCCGGGCGATGCGGAGCCTTGGGCCTGAGCTGCGGTGGTCATCGGGCTTGCTTTGCCTCCAGGTAGTCGGACGCCGTCCCCCGGGAACGGAGAACGGCGGTGCATCGAGCCTGGGCCTGCTTCCTTCGCCGGTATGAACCGGATCAGGTTCCGCGGGTCTGTGGCCTGGCCACACTCTCAGCGCTTCTGCGCTCCCCGGAGGCGATCTTCAATTACCGGGATGGTACCCCAGCCTGCTGACCCGCTCGCGAATCCAGGAGGAGATGTCCTTTACGACCACGGCGCCGGCGGGCTCGTTGTGGACCTCGTGGCGCAGCACCGGATAGACACGCCGGGTCACGCCGGGCATGCCTTCGAACACCGCGCTCGTCGCGGTCGGCACCAGTCGATCGTCACCGCCGTGGACGACCAGTGTCTGGATCGACAGGCGATCGAGTGACGCCGAGACGCGATCCTGCTCACCGAACGCCGCGTGCGCGAAGCGGACGGTCGACTTGTGCTGGTTCAGCGGGTCCGCGATGTACTTCGCGCCAACCTCCGCGTCGCATGACAGAACCTCGGCGTCGAATGGGTTCTTGAGCATCAGCCCGGGGGCAACCCGCCGCAGCCCGCTGACTGCCAGCCGCGGCAGGAGCGGCAGGTTCGCCTTGATCGCGGGCGCCGAGAGGACGAGCAGGTCCGGCCTGGCGCGGCCGTCGAGCACGTAGCCGAGCACGATCAGCCCGCCCAACGAATGCCCGTACAGCACCAGCGGCCGGCCGGGGCCGATCGATCTGGCGGCCGTGACTCGCTCCTCGAGGTCGTCATGGAGCTGCGACCAGCGGTCAATCGAGGCGCGCGGACCGCCGGAAGCACCGAACCCGCGAACGTCGAATGCGTGCGCATCGATGCCTGCGGCCGCGAACTGCGCGCCAACGTGCTCGTACCGGCCGCAATGCTCCGCGAGCCCGTGGACCAGCAGGATCGTGGCCCACGGCTCGCCGCTCTCGACCGGCCAGTGGCGCACCAGCAGCGACGTGCCGTCCTTCGCGCTGACGTGCTCAATCAATGCGGCGGTGGTCATCGGCGAGAGCCTACGCCAGCTCCAGACCGATCGCGTTGCCGGTGGCGTGTGGACCCTGGATCGACAACCAGCGAACGCCGGGCTTCCTCCCACGTCCTCTATGCCGCTCAGGCCCTGTATGGCGGCGCAGCACCCACATCCGTCGGAGGAGGCTGCTCGCAAACCGTTTTGGCCGCCTGGTTCGGCGCCATGTTCTCTCGTTGTCACTCCACGAGCCACAGATCGGCAGTTCCTTCGCCGGATGTGGGCGTGGAACCCACAACGGAGACGACCGTCACGGCCGGCCAAGCCCGATCGCCCGGCCAAGCCCGATCGCCGGCGGACCCCGAGCGCCCGGCGGAACCTGAGCGCCCGGCGGAACCTGAGCGGCCGGTGGATCCCGAGCGGCAGGCAGCACCCCGGGCGGCGCGCGGAACCCTGCCGACCGGGCATCGACTTGGTGGCTTCTCCTACGCGGCGATGTTCCTTGCGAGCGAATCGCCCGTCGCGGAGTCGAACAGGTGGAGCTTCTCGAGCGGGAGCTTGAGGTCGAGGATGTCGCCAGGCTTGACGCGATTCTCGGAGCTCACCACCGCGACGATGTCGCCCTCGTGCCCGGGGACGGTCACGTGCAGCAGCTCCTCGTCGCCGAGGAACTCCACGACGTCAGCCTTGGCCCGAACCGTGACCGAGTTCGGCACGTCGCCGATCTGGAAGTGTTCCGGCCGGAAACCGGCCACGAACGGGCCGGCCGCGCCCTCGACGCCGGACTTGTAGCGGACCGGGATCGAGCAGGCGAAGCCGTCACCCTTGAGCTCGGCGCCCTCGCGGACGACGTTCATGAAGTTCATGGCCGGGCTGCCGATGAAGCCCGCAACGAACAGCTTCTTCGGGCTCTCGTACAGGTCCTGCGGGGAGCCGACCTGCATGAGCTCGCCCTTGTCCATCACGGCGATCCGCGTACCCATCGTCATTGCTTCGACCTGGTCGTGCGTGACGTACACCGTTGTGGTGCCCAGGCGCTGGTGAAGGCGAGCGATCTCGGCGCGCGTCTGGACGCGCAGCTTGGCGTCGAGGTTGGAGAGCGGCTCATCCATGAGGAACACGGCGGGCTCGCGGACGATCGCCCGCCCCAGCGCGACGCGCTGGCGCTGGCCACCGGACAGCTCTCGCGGCTTCTTCTGGAGGTTTTCCAGGTTGAGGATCCGCGCGGCTTCCTTGACCCGCTCATCGATCTGGGCCTTGGGCACCTTGCGCAACTTCAGGCCGAAGGCCATGTTGTCGTAGATCGACATGTGCGGGTACAGGGCGTAGCTCTGGAAGACCATCGCAATGTCGCGATCCTTCGGGGCCACGTCGTTGACGACCCGCTCACCGATCTTCAGGTTGCCTTCGCTGACCTCCTCGAGGCCGGCGATCATGCGCAGGCTGGTCGTCTTGCCGCACCCGGAAGGCCCAACGAGGACCATGAACTCGCCATCCTGGATGTCGAGGTTGAGGTCCTTGACGGCGGCGAAGTCGCCGAACTTCTTCCAGATGTGCTCGAACGTCACGGTAGCCATGACATGTCTCCCGCCCGATCGTTGATGACATCGCGGGCCCTTGCATCTCGACGCGACTCAGATCGCGCCGTCGACGGGCCCCATACGTGTCACCGATTTCGGGACGCGGGCATCGTAGCAACCTGCCTGCCGGGCGGATAGGCCCGCCCGGCCGGACTTACCGAGTTGCTAGATGGCGCTGGCGCAGGCCCGGCACTTGGTCGCGCCGACCGCGTTCGCTTCCATGCAGAACGGGCACGTCTTCGTCGCGGCCGCGGCCTCTTCCTTGATGAACATCTTGGAGATCCGCCAGACCACGAAGGCGATGATCACGAACGCGATGATGGAGTTCAGGAACGCGCCGTATCGGATCGCGACTTCCGTCGCGGGATCGCCATCGACCGCCGCCTTCAGGACGAACTGCAGTGACGCGAAGTCGACACCGCCCAGAAGCAGGCCGATCGGCGGCATGATGACGTCGTTGACGAGCGAGTTGACGACGGTGCCGAGCGCCGTACCGATGATGACGCCGACAGCCAGGGCGAGCGCGCTCGTCGTCACCAGGAAGTTGCGGAACTCTCCGACCAAGGTGCATCCCTCCGTTCACCGTACCCCACCGGGCGGCAGAGCGTGCTGGCTTTCCCATCGTAGGCCCGCGACCGAGGGAGCAGGCGCCAAGTCATCCGATGCTGCGAACGTCCAGCACACGGCCCCAGTGGAAGACGCGAACCGCGAGAAGCACGCCGAGGGCAGCGACGACGAGGATCGATGCCGCGGCGATGGACGCGTCGAGGTCGCCCGCCTGGAATTCCGAGTACACGACGAGCGGCAATGTTTGCGTCCGCCCCTGAACGTTGCCCGCGAACATGATCGTGGCGCCGAACTCGCCCAGGGCGCGCGCCCAGCTCATCACCAGGCCGGCCGCGAGGGCGGGTGCGGCGAGCGGGACGGTCACGGAGCGGAACAGCCGCCACTCCGACGCGCCGTCGGCTCGAGCGGCGTCCTCGAGGTCGCGATCGACGCCAGCGAGGCCGGCTCGAGCCGATCGAACGAAGAACGGCGCAGAGACGAATGTCTGCGCCACTACGACGGCGATTGTCGTGAACGCGATGTCGATGCCGGCCGCCTGCAGCCCTTCGCCGAGGAGTCCGCGCCGCCCGAGGACGAGGAGCAGCGCCAGACCCGCGACCGCAGGCGGCAAGACGATCGGCAGATCGACAAATGCCTCGACCAGCCACTTCCCCCGGAACCGGCGCCGCGCCAGCACGAAGGCAAGCGGCAGCCCGATCGCGACCGTCAGGGCGAGGCTGATTGCCGTCGTCGCGAGGCTCAGCGTCAACGCACCGAGGAGCGCGTCAGAGCCCGCGATCCGCCCCAGCGCGCCGCTCCCAACGGCGCGACCCACGAGCGTGACGATCGGCAGCCCGAGGAACGCCGCGAAGAGCGCGGCAAGGGCGAACAACGAGGTCTGCCCACGGGAGGTCGTGCGCGGACGGCTCGTCGTAGAGGGTTCCATCACGGCGCGGGTGGCAGGAAGCCCAGCGTCGCGAGGATGGCCTGACCATCCACGCCGGCGAACCAGGCGAGGAACGCTCGCGCCGCGGCCGCGTTTGCGGACGCCTTGACAACAACGCCCGCATAGGTCGCGGGGACGTTCAAGTCCGGTGGCACCTCGATCGTTTCGACCTTCTTGGATGCGTTCGCGTCCGTTACGTAGACGATGCCGGCGTCCCCTTGGCCCAGCTCGATCTGGGCGACGATGGCCTTCACGTTCTCGACCCTTGTCACAGTGTTTGACGTGCACGCGGCCGTGAACGCCGTGGCGTCCGCGCTGTTCGCCGCGAGGTTTTCGATGAGCTTTTTCGCGTACTTGGTGATCGGCACTTCGTCACCTGCCGCAATGATCCGGACACCGGGGTTCGCAAGGTCCGCGGGGGTCGCGATGCCAGCTGGATTCCCGGTGGGGACGATGATCGTGAGCGCGTTCATCGCGAAAACGACGGCATCACCCAGGGCGAACCCACCGTCGACGAGCTTCGTCGGACTCGCCGTGTCCGCCGAGAGGAACACGTCGGCTGGGGCCCCCTGCTCGATCTGGGTCTCGAGGGCTGCGGAGGAGTCCGTCGAGATCGTGAGCGTCACGCTCTCGTCCCCTGTCTCGTACGCGACCTTGACCTGATCGAGGGCGCCCTTGAGCGACGCCGCGGCGAAGACCGTCAACTCGACGTGCGGCGCCGTTGGGTCGCAACACGAGACGGTGCCCGGAGATGCGGTTCGGCTGCCGCACGCAGCGAGGAGAAGGGCGAACGCCAGACCGAAAGCAAGGCGAAACGTCACCCGCGGGATTCCTTCCGCACAACTTCCACGATCACATTGGTTGCCTTGACGACACACACGGCTTCGTCGCCGACCTTCAGACCGAGCTCATCGATGGCCTCCGCGGTCATCAGGCTCACCATCCGGTGCGGCCCGGCAATAACCTCGACGACTGCAGCCACGCGATCCTTCTCGATCCGCGTGACGATCCCCGGGAATCGGTTGCGCGCGGATCCGGACACGCTCGCCCGGTCAGTTGCGCCCGCCCGCCGCTCGGCGAGGAGCCTCGTGATCTCCGTGATCGGCACGATCCGCTGCCCGCCGGCGGAGCGGTCCGTCCGAAGGCGGCCGTCGGCCTCCCAGCGCCGAAGCGTCTCGATCGAGACCTGGAGCATCTCCGCCGCCTGGCCCACCCGAATTCCCGACATGTCGCGAAACCAATGCCTCCGATCGACCACAATCAGAGGAATTGTACCGGTGTCGTCTAGGTACGGCGATCCGGGCTATGGATCGCGTGGTAGGCCCGCCGGCGCATCCTCGACCATATGCCGGTACCGGGGTAAAATCCCGCAGCGCCGCTGGCGAGTGGCCAAACGGTAAGGCACCTGATTCTGGATCAGGGGATTGAAGGTTCGAATCCTTCCTCGCCAGCCAAATCCCCTCTTTTGATCTCAGATTGATCCCCTGACCTCAGACGCCAGTACGACCGCCTGAGGAGCCGCCACAAGCACGGGCGGACGGAATGGCTTTGGCTGGGCAAGCGTGGGCGACTCGAGGCGCGCGGCATCGTCCAGGCGATGCGACGACGGGCGGCCCTCGCCGGCATCCCCGACTTTCACGCCCACCGGCTGCGCCACTCCAAGGCGCACGAATGGCTTGCCAAGGGCCGGTTGGAAGGCGATCTCATGCAGATCATGGGTTGGCAGTCCCGGACGATGCTGACCCGATACGCGGCCTCTGCCGCGTCTGAGCGCGCCAACGCGGCGCAACTCCTGCGCGACCCGGCCGACCAGCTGTGAGCGCGGAGACGGCCGAAGAACTCCGCGTGTTGATCGCCGAACTGTCTGAGCAGATGGAGCGTCCTGCCCCGCCGGTACTGCGGCAGGAGCAGGAACGTGGTTTGGTTGTCGCGATGCTCGCCCTGCGCGTTGCCTCTGAGGATGAGAACGATTGGACGGACGGTTTGCACAATGACCTTCGCAACGAGCTCCACAACTTCCCTCGGCCGCTCAAGGGGGCCGCCACGTTCCTAGAGGCCAGTCAGTACGTCCATGTGCGGACCGATGTGGAGCCCTGGCAGGTGTGGATCCGCCGCGACGAGATCCCGTCGGCAGAGCTGCTCAAGACGGTTGAGGTTTTGGCCAAGCTGTGGACTGACATCGTGAAGGCTCGTCCACTAGGGACTCCAGACCGCCGACCAAGAGCTCGATCGTTAGACAGTTGAGGTCCTCCCCCGCGAACCAATCCATGAACTGGTCCGCGGCGCTCAACAGGTAGGGGAACTCGCCAGCGGACAGCCCTTCCATGGATGCCTGTGGGCGGTCAGCATCCGGCGGCACGCGGGCTATGAGAAGCTTGGCTTAGGCACGACTACGCTCCGGATCAGTCGCCGCAGGCGGCGCGAAAGCTCATACTTTCGATGGCGTGGCGCGACCCCGCGCGCCGGGCGGCCAAAGGAGGCAAGCCACATGAACCGACTCCTGGGAAGCGCGGCGAGGAGCGTGTCGATCGCCGTGTTCGTGGCGGCATGTGGCGGAGCCGGTCCGACGGCGGTGGTGCCGGCCGCGATATCGACCCCTGCGACGACGGGCCTGCCGCCGAGTGTTTCCCCCGTCGTCACCGTGCCCCTGGTGACAGCAGCGCCGGCGACGCCCGCGCCGAGCACCCGGACCTACCTGAAGCTCGGTGACACAGCGACACGAAACGGTGACAAGCTCACCGTGTCGGCGATCGGCGAGACCGCGGTTCTGTGCTACCACCCCGGGCCAGCCGCTACGTACACGCCGCCCGGCTGCAAGAAGGGCGATGGCAGCCAGGAGCTGACCCCGCCGGCCCTGCTGGTTGACGTCACCTACTGCGTGGGCGCTGGGAACGTCGGGGTCACAGCTTTGACGAGGACCGGCGGAGACACCCTGAACATCCTGGTAGGAAGCGATACAGGCGCAACGGGACTCGGGGAGGGCGCCGACGATCTGTACTACGGCGGTGGCGGAATCTCCGTGACAGCCCTGAGCGGTGTGATCAAGCCAGGTACCTGCGAGCGGGGTTTCCTACCCTTTCAGGGCCAAGTCGGGCAGCCATACCTCATGTGGGGGGATAGCCCTTACGGGCCCGATGCCGCGTGGTGGTCCCTGACGGGCTAACCCCCGGAAATGAAGCCCGCTGAGGAAGCCGCATGGTGACGTTCACGAGGCGCTGCCTGCGCGGTGGGCGGTCGGTCCCATCACCGTTAACCCCGGCGTACCAGCCTTCTCGGTAACAGCACGAAGGCCCGCATCCAGGGCGCGGCAAGGCCCCGCAGTACGTCACCGGGACCGGGAAGGACGCCACGGCGGCGCTCCGTGACCTGGATGATCGGCTCCGTGGTGTCCCGAAGCCGGACGGTACCCGCCTCGATGCGCTGCGCCGGTGGCTACGTCTTGCCTACGTCGGCGGGGCCGAGTCGTTCAGCGAGGCGACCACCGGGCGCCGACTCACGATGGACGAGCTGGGGCGGGTCAGGGGCGCTACGTATGGCGGTAGCGGCAGGCGACGTCGACCACAGGCCCTCCGGCTGCGAGACCGGCGTCATAATCAGGGCCGTGACGGGCCTCGGGTACGGGACGCCGCGTGGAACAAGGAAGAATGCGTTGAAGGAGGGGACGATGGAGGTTCGACCTGGACGAACCGCCGTGCTCGCAGTCATTGCGATCGCGGCGCTAAGCGTCGGTTGCGCGCAATCGGGTGGTCCTGCCACCCCCACCAGTGCCGGGGCAACTGTGGGTACGTCGGTCTCGGCGCCGCCCCAGACCCAGGCGGCGTCGATGGCGCCGACGACCGGGCCTACCCTGGCCGCGAACTGCTTGAACAGGGAGGCTTGGGACATCCTCTCGACCGTCCGCGACTACTCAACGCTGACGCCCGCGCAGATCGCTTTGCTTATCACGAGTCTTAGGGATTACGACTACGGGACGAACCAGCTGGGCGCGGATTGGCGCGACCGGTACACGGCCGCACTTGAGCAGGGGGACCTGGACGCCGCCAGACGCGAGGCGGCGGCGTTGGTCGGCGGCGTGGTCCAGCCGAAGGTGTGCCCGGCCTAGATCGCCTGGCGGATGCCGTCCACTCTGGCGAGTTCGGTCGCCGCATCACCACTGCCATCGGTCAGACCGATGCGCCAAGTTTTCGCGGCTCGAGTACGCGCCGCGTAAGCGACCCGCAATAGCCTCACCACGGCCCCCGCTCCGGGCCGTCGCGTTCGATCCCGGCTGGGTCGGCCAGATCAGCGGCGGGCGACGGGGCCGTAGACTCAGGGTGGCCGTCGGGGGGCGCTACCACGCCGCTCGGCGGCCGCTTCGATCCATCCCCTAACTGCGCGGCTTTCGCTCCGTATCGTGCTCGGGGAAGCGCCGCGCATAGGCCACGATGATTCTGGATCAGGGGATTGAAGGTTCGAATCCTTCCTCGCCAGCCAACATCCCAAACTTTGAACGGGATGCACTCGCGACCTACCCGGGCGTTTCTGCGAGCTCCGGGGACAACCCACTCGTGTGTCTGACCTTCTCTGTCGGGATAGTGCGCGCCAAGGCGCGGTCGAGACGGTCCAGGAATGGACCCGCGCCGAGACCCTGAAGGATCTTTCGGCTTTCGGCAGCCGCTGCCTGGACTTCCGGGATGTCAGGGTCGAGGAGGATTGCCATATCAAGCCCTGCGAGGGCTTCGTGGACCGGTACGCCCAGCTCGCGCCACCGCCGCAGGGCCTCCCGGTAGCTCGAGAGTGCGTCACTGGAGCGATCATCAAGCGCGGCGAGCCCAGCCGTGATCACCTGCTCCTGAATCGAAATTGCTGGGCCATGGGTGTTGGTGGCCTGCATGGCGACGAGAGCTTTCCTTGCGACGTCGGCGTCCCGCAGCCAGAGCGCGGCACGGGCGCCAATTCCCATTGAGCTGGGTGCCTCCATCGGGCTGAGACCGGCGGCCGAAAACGCCTCGGCGACCGCAGTCTGTAACTCGTCGCTCGCGAGCGCCGCGACGCTCCGAACAGCGTGGAGGTTGGACTGGGTCTGGGGGTCGGCCAGATCGCGCGTCCATTCGGTCGTCGCGTCGAGGTCCTCCTTGATGGAGTGACCCTGCCAAGCTCTGATTCGAAGAAGAGCCCTGGTCAACCAGACCCGGTCAAGGCGATCGACGTCGCGGTCCAGCGCCCGCTCGATCTGCTCGGTCGCCCATGTCCATTCGCCCGTCCAAACGGCAGCTTCCACGCCATTGATGAGGAGCACAGGGGTCATTGAGTCGAGGCTGACCCGCTCTGCCTCCGCCAAACCCAGGCGCGCCGCGTGCACGGCGTCGCGCGGATCGCGAGAGATTTGGGCCGCCGCAATATTGCCGATCGCTCGGACAGCCGTGACTGAAAGCGAGGACGCCCGTGCCAGCTCCCATCCCGCGCGCATCAACGCGAGTCCCTCGTGACCTCGGCCGAGGTCGGACATGCCTCCCCCCTTCGTCACCATCGCGGAGGCGAGCTCTGGCAGCATGTCGGCCCGGTCGGCGGCCTCGAGCGCCAGGCCACCGATATTGACGGCCGAAACCGGATCCGAGGCCATAAACATGGCTCGGGCCATGTGAATGTGAATCCGGATTTCAGAGGCCGATGCAAGACGCGAGGCGGCTGGGATGGCGTCCTCCAGAAGGGTCCTGGCGGCTTCAACGCGAAACCCCGTGAGGAGCGCGTCGGCGAGACGCGAGATTGTGTCCAGGATCTGGGCGGGGTCACCAAGCTCCCGACGAAGATGGAGCGCCTGGCGCAAGAACACTTCAGCCCGCTCGTGCTGGCCGGCATGAGAGGCAGACGTTCCGGCGCGTTCAAGTAGCTCAGCGCGACCTGCGGAATCGTCAGTCACGGTAAGTGCCTGTTCGATGAAGGCGACGGCCTGGACATGGGCGCCCAGGGCGATGGCGCGCTCGGCGGCCGCCCGAAGGGCAATCCGCGCCTGCGCGGCCACGGCGTCGGCCTCCGGTCCCGGCGCGCTGAGGGAGCGGGCGGCAAGGAGGTGCCCAGCGACGGCTCCCGATAGCTCCTCGTTCTCGATCGACTCCAGGTAGCGTGCCGCCGCGATGTGACGGGACCGACGGTCGCGACGGGCAAGGGTGTTGTAGGCAACTTCTCGGATGAGCGCCTGAACAAACGCGTATTGGCCCCGCTCCGGGCTGCGCGGGTCCAAGGCCAACGCGAGGATGTCGCGTCGGATCAAGGTTCGCAGCAGCGGATGGAGCTCGGTGTCGGGAACGCCCGCGACGGAAGCAAGGGCGGCGATCGTGAAGCTCTGACCGAGCACGGCCGCGTCCGAGACGAGCTTGCGTTCGGTCGGGTCGAGGCCATCCAGGCGGGCCGCGATCAGCGCGGCCAGCGTCTCAGGAACCGCGAGCTCGGTGAGATCGGTCGTCGGGTGGTACGTGCCGTCTTCCTCGCTCAGCTTGAGCTTGCCGTCGGCGACCAACATGCGAACGGTCTCGACTGCGTACAGCGGAACACCGTCGGCACGTTGAACGATTAGGCCCACAGGCTCCTTGGGCAGGCCGGGCGCGAGGCCCTGGAGGAGCTCGCGCATCGTCGGCTCCGGTAACGGATCAAGCGCAATCGAGGCAAAGTTGCGCCGGCTGGACGCCCAGTCGGGCCGCTTCTCCAGCAGCTCGGGCCGCGCCAGGGTGACGATGAGCAGTGGCACGCCCCGACTCCAGTCGAGCAGGTGGTCGATGAACTCCAGGGTCCCAGGGTCCGCCCAATGGAGGTCCT
>JBDSZH010000134.1:0-4241 GCA_039925225.1 Candidatus Limnocylindrales bacterium
CTCGATTCGCGGTGGGGCCAGGAGGACGTCGACCTCGGCTGGGCCCCGCCAGAGCACGTCGGCCAGGTCGGATTCGGAGATCCGGTCGGTGGGCAGGTCAAGCATGGACGGAGCGTCACGGGGCGCCCGCAGCAGCCCGCGCAGGTCGCCGAACTGGATGCTGCCGTCGACGAGCGCGGTTCGCAGGCCGAGCCCGGATGCCGCGACCCCGAGGTTGAAGGCGATCGTCGTCTTGCCAACGCCACCCTTCGGCGCGAAGACGACGACGAGGCGGCTCGGGCCCTTGTCCGTGGCGGCGGAAGCTGCCTTGTGCACGCCGGCGATGCGCGTGATCAGGTCGTAGCCGTTGAACGGCATCGACAGGACCTCGTCGATGCCCTTGTCCGGATCGATCGTCACGGGGTTCTGGGGCACCGTCAGCACGATCACGGGGATACCGGTTCGGGCGTCGTGCAGCTGCTTGACGAGCTGCATGCCGCGAAGGCGGCCCTGGAGCAGGGCGTCGACCACGATCACGTCCGGGCGGTGCTCATTCACGCGCTGCTGAACGATGGTTCCATCAGAGACGATGTCGACGAGGCGCACCTGGCTCTGGGCGTTCAGGAGCCCTCGGACGTACTGCGCAACCTGGGGTACGTCCTCGACGAGGAGCAGGCGAATCTGATCGGCCGATGCCATCGCCGGAACGGTACCACGAGGGACGGTCCGATCCGGACCCCGTCAGGCGGACGGGGGTTTGCGAGCCAAAAGTACCGCCCGATCGCTGCCCGGCGACATCGCGCCGAGCTCGTGATCGCCCGCAAGCTGCTCCACCTGGAGGCCCGCGTCCGCGGCGTAGTCGATCAACTCGTCGGCCGTGATCATCCGCAGCGCGTCCTGGCGCGTCCAGCGGATCGGCGGTGTGCCCTGCGCGCCTTCCTCGAACGTCGTGATCAGCGTCACGAGCCGGCTGGTTGGGTCGAACCACGCGGCGCTGGACTTGGTGACTTCCAGGCCGGTCTCGGGATCCGTGCGCAGCCAGTCCAGCGAGAGCCGGCCATCGAAGGCCGTGAGGTCGGCCGGGACCGGTAGCCACGTATCGACGACCGCGACGCCGCCCGGCGCCAGCGCCCGGGCCATGGCGCGGAACGCAGCGCGCTGGCGAGCAGGGGTCGTCAGGATCAGGATCGAGTTCAAAGCGAGGATCGCAAGCTGGTACGGGCCGGCGGCGACGACGGCGGGGTGGTCCGCCGCCTCCGCCATGTCCGCCTCGATCATCTCCACTCGGGCAGCAGCCGCGCGGCCGGCAGCCGCCAGCCTGGCGCGGCCGCGAGCCATCATCGCCCGGTCGATGTCCACTCCCACGACGCGATAGCCGGCGGCGGCGAGGGGCGCCGCGATGCGGCAGGACCCGATCGCAAGCTCGAGGATCGGACCGTCCGTCCGCTTGGCAAGCGCCAGGTACAGCTCGACGTCACCCGGATCGACGCTCAGGTCGAGGTCGTACAACCGCGCGATCGCGTCGGCCGCGGCCGTCATGGTCGGTGCCTGGCGCAGAAAGGTATGAGCCGTGGCATGACGGTCAGGTCGAGACCTCGGCGCGGCGCTCGAAGCGGACGGCGGCGCCGTCGCGGCGCTTGACCGCGAGCGCGGAGATTGCCTCCAGCGCCACGCGATTCGCGATCATCGCGGTGGACTCGGCCCAGTCGTAGGGGGGTGAGACCTCCACGATGTCCATGCCCGCGAGGTCGACCGCCCCGACGATCTGCCGAACCGCCCGAAGCAGCTCTCGCGGGAGCATCCCGCCGGGCTCCGGCGTGCCGGTTCCGGGCGCCGACCCGGGATCGACCACGTCGATATCGATCGACAGGTAGATCGCGTCCGCGCCATCGAGCGCCTCGGCGATCGCGTCCTTGACCACCGCCTCGGAGCCGCGCTCCTCGATCTCGGTCATGAGATGCCAGCGCATGCCCTGCTCGCGCATCCATTCGAGGACTTCCACGGGTGGCCAGTACCCGCGCAACCCGACCTGAACGAAGTTCTTGCCCAGCACCGCGCCCGACTCGATGAGCCGGCGCATTGGCGTGCCATGGCTCGCCAGCTGCCCGAAGGATTCGTTCGCCGTATCCGCGTGGGCATCGAAATGGACGATGCCGATGCTGCCCGGGCGGCGGATCTCCGAGATCGCCGTGGCGCTCGGCCAGGTGATGGAGTGGTCCCCGCCGAGCACGATCGGGATCGCGCCCGTGGCCGCGACCTCGTGCACCTTGCGGTAGATCATCGCGTGGCCGCGCTCCCAGTACGCGGGCACCACGTTCGCGTCGCCCGCATCGACGACGGTCAGCTCGTCGAACGGACGTACGTCGAGCTGGAGGGAGTTCAGGCCGCCGGAGGTGTACTGCGCTTCGCGAATGGCGCGCGGCCCGAAGCGCGTGCCGGGTCGGTGCGTGACCATGTCGTCGAAGGGCGCGCCGACGATCGCGACGTCCACCCGGCGTGCCTCGAGCTCGGCTGGGTCCGTGACCCATGGCAGGTTCGAGAACGTCGAGGGACCGACGTAGATCGGCAGGTCGAGATCGCTGACCACCTCGTAGTCGCGATCCCAGCCCCACTGGGCAGCGAATTGACCGTTGGGTGAGTCGGACGGCGGACGCTTGCTCACGTCGATCCTTCGGACCGGGCCGCGGAAGTGGGCGGGCTACCGATCGCGTTCGACGCCGCCGGTTCGGATACACCGTCCAGCGGGGCGCCAGGGCCGCATCCTAGCACCCCGGGATTCAGCCCCGATTCGCGCTCCCGGCCGTCAGGGTCACCTCGGCGACGAGTGCGAGCGCAATCAAGAACAACCCGATCTGCGGCTGAAACACCACGTTGAGCCGCATCACCACGAAGACAGCGACGAGCGCACCGACCCATGCGCCCCGGCGGATGGCACGGAGCCAGTCGCCCCGATAGGCGATCCGGCGATGTCGCGCGAAGCCGGCGAGCCAGAAGAGCGGCATCACGTTCACGCCGATGGCCGCCCCGAGGGCACCCGCCCCGGCAAAGCCGGCCGTCGGGCTGGAGAACGGGTCGACCAGGAATGCGATCGCGCCGACCACGACCCACGCCGCGGCGGCAACCGCGAACAACGCCAAGCTCAGCCGCCGGTCCCGCGCCTCCATCGGGCGCGAGTCTATGTCCCAGCGAGGGCAACGAGGGCATCGAGCTCGGACAGCTCATCGATCTCGAGGTCCGCGGTCAACGGTTCGGCAGGGTCGTGACCACCGTCCGGCGCGCCGATGTCGTCGCCGGCGGCCTGCCCGGCGCCCTTGCCGCCACCGCGCGCCGACGTCGGCAGCGGCGTGTCGTGCTGTCGATCGCGGAGGTAGGCCGCACGCCAGCCCGCCGCCCTCGCCCCGACGACGTCAGCGGCCCAATCGTCCCCGACGTGCAGGATCGCCGGCTGTTCGGCGCCTCCCGCGAAGCCGAGTGCCTCCGCCGCGGCCCGGAAGATCGCGGGGTGAGGCTTGATCGTGCCTACGCGCTGCGAGACGACGATCGCCCGCAGGAATCCAAGCCAGCCCTGCGCTTCGGCGAAACGGTCGATGGTCGAGGCAACCGGCCAGTTCGAAAGGATTCCCAGCGCGAAGCCGCGTCCGGAGAGCCGCTCGAGGGTTGACGTGGCGTCCGCAACGGGCGACATCCGGGCGAGGAACGCGCCGCTGTACGCCTCGAGGACGGCGTCCACCTCGCCCGGCGCGACGAGCTCGGCGGCCGCGACATCGTCCCAGCGCTCCTCCGGTGGCGGCGAAGCCATGCCTCGCAGGCGTGCCAGCACGCGCACCGCGCGCGGCGGGATCTCCACCTCCCGAAACAGCGGCACCTCCTCGCGGAACTGCCGGTCGCGCTCCTCGGCCCACGCGACGAGAAAGCCGGCGCGGTCCGTCACGATCCCGCGGCGCTGAAGCCCTTCCACCGTCTCCTCGACCACCGCGCGCAGACCCTCCCGGTCCACCCGCACCAGCGTGTTGCCGAAATCGAGCGTAATCGCTCTGACCACGACTCGGCCGGCAGTCACCTCGCGCCGCTCAGCGCGCCGCGCTCGATGGGCAGATGTCGCGGAACGGGCAGTACGTGCAGGCGAGCACGCTCGGCTTGGGGGTGTAGTTGCGGGCGCGGATGCCCGCGGCGGCCGTCGCGATCTTGCCGCGCGCCTTCTCGAGCCGCGCCGGCTCGACTTCCGCGCGCCCGACCAGCCCCGAGTCCAGGAAGTGGAGCTG
>JBDSZH010000135.1:0-5068 GCA_039925225.1 Candidatus Limnocylindrales bacterium
CGCCACCAGGGCGGCCGGCGCGCCGAGACGATCAACATCTACGAGCAGTTCATCACGAAAGACGTGCCCGAAGACAAGAAGAAGGCTGCCATCCGGGAGATCGCCGAGCTGAAGGGGCCGGCCAAGACCGCCGACGAAACCGCGAACCTGTCCGTCGCGGAGCAGGTGTACAAGAAGGGGTTGGAGCACTACGCCGCGGAGCAGTACGCGCAGGCGTACGACGAGTTCAGCAAGGCGCACGAGCTCACCGGCGACCCTGCCTACCTGTACAACCGCGCGCAGGCGCTGCGGCTCCTGGGCGGCCGGCGCGACCAGGCGATAACGCTGTTCGAGCAGTTTATCGCCGGGAACGTCCCGGAGGACGCGAAGAAAGCAGCGCGGGCGCACCTCGAGGATCTAAAGAGCCGGGGCAAGAAGCAGGCGGGGACGACCGCGCAGCCCTCGCTCTAGCTGTGATTCCAGCTAGCCGGATGCGGGGCCGTTGAGGTAGAGCAGGACCGCAACGACGCGCCGGTTCACGTCCGGGTCCTCCTCGAGCCCGAGCTTCGAAAAGATCGTCCCGCTCATGCCCTCCAGCGTCTTGGTCGTGATACCGAGCCGGTCCGCAATCCAGCGGTTCGAGCGACCCTCGGCGATAAGGGCAAGCGCCTCCCGCTCCCTGTCGGTCAAGCGGCCGATCCGGTCGTCGCGTCGCCTCGCGCGCACCAGTTCGTGGACCACGGCCGGGTCCACCGCCGAGCCACCGGCTGCGACGCGGCGGGCGGCGTCAAGGAGCTCGTCCGCGGAAGCGAGCCGGTCCTTGAGCAGGTAGCCGACGCGATCCACGCCCGCGCCAAGAAGCCTGAGCGCGTAATCCGGCTCGAGGTACTGCGACAGGATCAGGACGCCGACCATCGGGTGTCGCTCGCGGATCGCGATGGCGGCCGTAAGGCCTGCGTTGCCACCCGGGGGCATGCGGATGTCGACGACAGCGAGATGCGGCCGCTCCCGCGCCACCAGTTCCATGAGCTCCGGCGCATCTCCGGCCTCGCCGACGATCCGGAACCCGCCGTCACCCAGGATTCGGACGACACCCTGGCGGATGACGACGGAATCGTCGGCGACGACCGCGCGCAGATCGTTCAAGGCACGGGGATCTCGGCGCGCACGCTCGTGCCGCCACCCGGCGGACTGACGACCACGAGCGTGCCGTTGATGGCGGCAACGCGATCGACCAGCCCGCGCAGACCGGAGCCACGCTCGATGTCCGCGCCGCCGGCGCCGTCGTCCCGGATCTCGACCACGACCAGGTCGCCATCGCGGGCAACGTGAACGAACCCGCTTGCGGCCCGGGCGTGGCGCTGGGTGTTCGTGAGCGCCTCGGCGATCAAGAAGTACGCCGTTGATTCGATGAGCTGCGGCAGGCGCCCATCGAGCTCGATGATGGTCTCGACCGGAATCGCTGCTCGTCTCGCGAGGCCGGCGACCGCCGCGGCGAGCCCTTCCTCCTGGAGGATGGCCGGGTGGACGCCACGGGCCAGCTCGCGGAGCTCGCGGATGGCGTGGTTGGTCTCGTCGGCCGCCCGATCGAGCTGCGCGGAAACAGCGGCGGCGTCGGGCGCGTTCCCGGCAGCGGCGCGCGCCTGCTGGATCGCGAGGGTCACGCCGATGAGCCGCTGCTGCGCGCCGTCGTGGAGATCGCGCTCGAGGCGCCGCCGCTCCTCCTCGGCCGCGGTCACGATCCGCGCCCTCGAGGCCGTGACGGCCTCGAGCTGCTCGCGCAGCTCGCCTTCGAGGCGTTCGTTCTGGAGGGCGAGGCGGAGAACGCGAACCACCCCGTCGAGGAGCTCCGGGTGGTCGAGGAGGGCCATGTCGTGCTCGATCGCAGCCAGTGGCGCATCCGCGCCGTCCACGAACGTGACCGTCCGGGTGGTGCCCGCGCCGGGCAGCGAGACCTCGGTGCTGTCCTCGGCTGCCCACGTCCCATCTCCGACAGGACGCAGGAGCCGGAGCGATGGGTCGCCGAGGGCAATCCGCAGGGAATCGCTCATGGTTCCCGCACTCACCGGTCGGTCGAGCCCCGCCGCCAGCCGCCCGAGCGGGCCCGGAGCGCGCCGAATCTGGAGCGTCGCGAGCAGGACGGCAAGCGGCACCAGGGCGCGCGCGCCGAACATGCCCCACTCGAGCACGAACGCCCAGGGTTCGTCCAGCTCAAGCAGGAGCGTGCCGGTCGCCGTGGACACTGCGTACTCGAGCGCATCGAACGTGCCCGCGGTCAACGCCAGCGCCCCCGCCGCGAAGATCATCCAGCGGGCGCGGCGCAGGACGGGACCGGCGCGCGCGAGCCGCAGCAGGACGGTCACGCCCGTAACGACCAGCAGGATCGCGATGGCGACGTTGCTCGCCACCTCGACATTCGTGAACGCGGCGTCGTCGACCCACACCGCGAACGGGTTCACGAACCCGCACTCGTCGCACGACAGCGCGATGAACAGCCGCCCGAACGACCGGAGCGCGAATGCGACACCCAGGAGCGCGATGAGCCAGCGGGGCTCGAAGCGCTGGCGCGGCGAGGACAGCACGAGCAGGAGCGCTGCGAGCGCAACGTCGTAGTACCGCTCGAAAGCGAAGCCGAGGAACGTCAGCGCCGGCTCTCCTGTCGGGGCATAGCTGCCGGCGAACCAGGCAATCGCACCGACGAGTAGCAACGGGCCGGCCGGAGAGGCGGGCCGAAGCCAGACGGCGGCGGCGCCGGCGACCACGAATGACAGGCCCTGGATCAGATCAAGGGCAAGGAAGTCAGGCGGCGCCCCGTACTGGGCGCCCACGAAGGTGGTGAACGCGGCGAACGCCGCTGCGCCCACGGCGAGGACCAGGCCCGCCCGATGACTCATGGCTCGAATGCTGGCACACGGTCCCATCCGGGAACACCCGAGATTGCCCGGGTCCTGCCGGCAGGGCATGCCCGCTGGCCGGCTTGGCCACAGGTCCGTACGTTCGGGGCCTCGCAGTCAGCAGGAGTAGCAACCATGCAGCACAGAACAGTCCGGGTGTCGGTCAGTGCGGGCCTCGTGCTCGCGGCGATGCTGTCGACGGCCGTGAACGCCCAGGGTCCCGAGCGCATCCGCGATGCGTACACCGATCGGTTCCACGACGACTTCATCCTCGAGCTCTGCGGGATCGACACCTGGACGACGATCAAGGAGCGCTGGACGCTCAAGATCTGGCCGGACGGCTCACAGACGTTCCAGGTCACCCGGACGTTCACGCCGGACGACCCGCGCATCCCGATCGAGAAGGGCGCCGGCACCGGCTATTTCGCCCCCGACGGCACGCAGACGAAGGTCATCGGCAAGCCGATCCAGCTCTTCTACCAGGACCGCGGCCTCAAGCTCATCGATGCCGGCTACATCGAGTGGGGCGATCCGATCATCGAGCATGGGCGTCACCCCTTCTTGGACGCCGACCTCGCCGAGCTGTACTGTCCGCCGGAGGCGTGATGATGGTGCGTCCTCGCCTCAGCGCGCGGCGAGGACGATCACCTTGTCGGCCGGCTCGAACGTCCGCCAAGAGCCTTTCTGTTCGCGGACATCGAGGGCTCGGCGAAGCTGCTGCGTCAGCTCAGTGCCGAGGCCTATGCCGATTCTGATCTCGGAGCGCGGGACGACTCGATTCCGACGGTTGAATGCCGGATGCGGTCCAGTCTCGCGCGGATGCGCACCGGGGTAACGATGTCGCCCTTCTGCTCGTACAGGGCGATGGCCTCGACCAGGGCATCCGCCGCCTCATCGGCTCGCCCGGCGACCAGCAGGACGTCGGCAAGATCGGTCATGACGTCGGCGCGGTCGATGAGGAAATCTGTTCCTGCAAGCAGCGCCACGGCCTCCCGGGCGAGCAATTCTCCTTCGTCGACTCGTCCCTGGTGTGCGCGTACCCGGGCGAGCGAGCCCTTCCCAACGGGGGTGGCGAGTTTCGTTCCGGTGGCATCGGCGAACTCGGCGTATGGCTCCGCAGCATTCCAGCGGTCCTGGGCACAGAGGGCCCGGGCGAGGAATGCGTTGAGGAGGGGAGGCCTCTCGCCTTTGGCCGCGAGCGCATCGAATCCCTCTCTCAGAAGCCGCTCAGCTGCGGCTGGCTCGCCCGCGACCATCTCGATGTCATAGGGAATTTCAGCGAAGAAGTCGAACTGCTCGCGTTGCCCAGTGTCGAAAAAGAAGGCGCGGGATCGTTTCGCAAATTCACGGGCCCGGTCGAAGTCACCGCGCCGAGCGGTCAGGTGCCCCAAGGCATGGAACATTGAGGCTTCCACGCTCCGCTGGTTCGGGTACTGAGCGATCACCTCCTCGCAGCGGCGAATCCCCGCATCAGAGGGGGTAGGCCCCCGGACGATGCCTGCGCTCAGGGTGAGGAAGGCCTCGTATTCCTCAGGGAGGTCTCCCGCCTGGCGCGCGTACTTAAATACCTCTTCGATGGCCGCCTCCTGGCTGCCAGCCTGACCATTCATCCACCCGATTTGCCCGCGAAGGCTCCAGGCGCGAGCAAGCCCCCGCTCATCTGCGGCCCGCTCAAAGGTGGCCATTGCCCAATCGGCGTCCTTGACCGCCTGGTCGATGTCGGTCAGACGCTCCAGCTTCCACCGCCAGCGCTGAACGAGCGCGTGGGCGAGGAGACGGTCGTTGGACACGGCGCGAGCGTGTTCGATCGACTCGGCCCAGATCCGATCCTTCTGGTCTTCATCCTGAACGACCGACGCGAGGTCCAGGCTGAGCTCGATCCGGACCGGGTCATCAGGAGGCAGGAGCGACAACGCACGGGACAAGAGGTTGGCGGTCGCCGGGTAATCCGACCGGGCGAATGCTCGTGTTCCCGCCGCCGAGAGTCGCACCGCCGCGCGATGGGCAATGGCCCGATGTTCATCGGTCACCGTCCCGAGCTCTTCGCGATAGAGGTACGCCCGCTCGAGGTGATAGCCAAGGATCTCATCCTGCTCCTCGGCACGGTCTCCGGCCGCCCGTTCCAGCCAGTTCGCGAAGCGCTCGTGAAGCGAGGCACGCATCGCCTTGGGCAGCGCCCCGTACGCGGATTCCAC
>JBDSZH010000136.1:0-3670 GCA_039925225.1 Candidatus Limnocylindrales bacterium
CCGAACGACGGCCCGACCACCGCCATCGAGGGCGTCCGCGCCATCCCGCCCCCGAAACGCTTCACCAGCCTGCCCGCGGTTCCGCCCGGACTGAGGACTTAGAACGGCAAGTCCGGCAAGTCCGGCAAGCCCATTCCGCCGCGTGACCGGGCGGTAAGCGCGGGTGGCTACCCTTCGGGGATGCCCCACCTCGATGCAGAGGCGCTGCTCGGCGACCTGGATCCGGATCAGCTCGAGGCCGTCCGACTGGTCAACGGGCCCGTCGCGATCCACGCCGGCGCCGGGAGCGGCAAGACTCGGGTGATCAGCCGGCGCACCGCGTATGCGGTCGCCACGGATGCCGTACCCGCCGATCAGGTCCTCGTCGTCACGTTCACGGACAAGGCGGCGACGGAGATGGTGGAACGGCTTCGGGCGCTCGGGCTTCCCGACGTGACGGCGCGGACCTTCCACGCCCACGCACTGAGCCAGTTGCGACATTTCTGGCCGGCGCGCCACGATGGCGCCCCATTGCCTGAGATCCTCCCGAACAAGGGACTCATCGTCGGGCGGCTCGCGCGGCAGCTACCCGGTCATTACCGGTTCACGCCGTCGAAGGATCTCGCCGACGAGATCGAGTGGGCGAAGTCACGGCGGATCGAACCGCAGCGCTACGAGGCCGAGGCCGCGACCGCCGGCCGCGAATCGCCCATCCCGACCGACCTGTTCGTGCGTATCTTCGGCGACTACGAGCGGACGAAGGTGCGCATGAACCGCATCGACTTCGATGACCTCCTGCTCGAAACGGTCGCCCTCCTGGAGACCGATGCGAACGCCGCCGAGACCGTGCGCGCACGAAAGCGGTGGTTCAGCGTCGACGAGTACCAGGACACGAACCCACTGCAGCAACGGCTGCTGGAGCTGTGGCTCGGGGATCGCGAGGACGTCTGTGTCGTCGGCGACGAGGACCAGACGATCTACACCTTCACCGGGGCAACGTCGGATTACCTGACGGGGTTCGCCACCCGCCATCCGGGAGCGCGCGAGATCACGCTCTCGCGCAATTACCGGAGCTCGCCGGAGATCCTGGCGCTCGCCAACCGACTGCTCGCGGCCGAGGGCCGTCGAAAGCAGCTGGTCGCCACGATCCCCGCTGGGCCGAAGCCCTCGATCGACCGGTTCGAAGACGCCGCCGCGGAGCTCGCGCACCTCGTGGCGACGATCCGCCGCCTCGTTGGCGAGGGGATCGCGGCGTCGGAGATCGCCATCCTCGTCCGCATCAACGCCCAGATCCCACCGATCGAGGCGGCGCTGACCAAGGCCCAGATCCCGTTCCTCGTCCGCGGCCAGCGGTTCTTCCAGCGCCCGGAGATCCGCGACGCGCTCCGGCTCCTGCGGCGGATCCCGGACGAAGCCAAGGGGTCGCTGCTGCTGGCTGCGTTCGACGCGCGGCTGCGCTCGGAGCTCGGGTTCGAGGACGAGTCGAGCGGCGCGGGTGCGGCGAGCGGACCGCCGTCGAGAGCTGGCGCGGAGGCGCGAGAGCGCACCGCCTCACTCGCGCTGCTGCTGGAGATCGCGGGCGAGGCGGTCTCGGCGCGTCATGACATCGATCGGGCGGCCCTGGCCGCGGACTTCGAGGCTCGAGCCGCCGCCGAGTCGGAAACGGGGACCGACGGCGTGAACCTGCTGACGCTCCACCGCGCGAAGGGTCTCGAGTGGGACGCGGTCTTCCTCCCCCAGCTCGAGGACGGAACCTTGCCTATCCGCCAGGCGGAGTCCGACGAGGAGCTCGAGGAAGAGCGTCGGCTCCTGTACGTCGGGCTCACGCGCGCCCGTCGACACCTCGCGCTGTCCTGGGCGGAGCGCCGGCTCGGCCAGGGCGATCGAGAGACCAAGCGACGACCCAGCGAGTTCCTGGTGGCGCTCGTGGATCGACCGGCTCGTCGAGTGACGATCCTGCCCGGCGCCCCCACCGCGGCACCTCGCCGAGCACGCGACGAGGACAGCCCGCTGATGACCGCGCTGCGGGAGTGGCGGCTCACGAGCGCCCGCTCGGATGGCGTCCCGGCGTACGTCATCGCCCCGGACACGCTCCTGGTCGAAATCGTCGAGCAACGCCCCGCGACGATCCCGGCACTGCGGCGAGTCAAGGGCATGGGGCCTTCGCGACTCGCCCGCTACGGCGAGGAGATCCTCGAGGTCGTGCGCGCCGCGGGCTAGGGCCGGCCTTAGACTCCGGCGATGGATCCGGAGATCAAGGCAATGTTCCAGCCCGCCGAGGGCCTGACGTATCTCGACACCGCCACGTACGGCCTGCCGCCCGAGCCGACGCTTCGGGTCATGCGCGAGGCCCTCGAGACATGGCAGGCGGGAACCGCCGTCTGGGTTGACTGGGACCGCCAGTCCGAGCGCGCCCGCACGGCCTTCGCGCGGATCATGGGCGTGCCCGTCGCGCGCGTGGCCCTCCAGACATCGGTGGCAGTGGGCGTGGGGATGGTGGCGTCGGCACTCCAGCCGGGTGATCGGGTCGTCGTTCCCGCCGCGGAGTTCAGGTCCGTCCTGTTTCCGCTGCTTGTCGCGCAGGAGCGCGGCGTGGACATCGTCGAGGTCGACGACATCGATCGGTTGCTCGAGGCGATCACGCCGGGCACGAAGCTGGTCGCGCTCAGCCTGGTCCAGATGCAGACCGGTCGCGTGCTGCCCGTCGCCGAGATCGTGGACCGAGCCGAGGCGGTCGGTGCGCAGGTCCTCCTCGATGCCACGCATGGGGTGCCCTTTGTGCCCCTCGACGACGTGATCGGTCGGCTCGATTACGTCCTCGTGCACGCGTACAAGCACCTGCTCTGTCCGCGCGGCGTCGCGTTCATGGTCCTCCGCGAGGATCACGTGGGGACGCTGCCCGCCACCGTCTCAAGCTGGCGTGCTTCCGATGCACCGTACACCAACTTTTTCGGCGGACCACTCCAGCTCGCCGACGGCGCGGCGCGCTACGACGCGTCACTCCCGTGGCATGCCTGGGTCGGCGCGGCCGAATCGCTGGAGCTGCTCGTGGAGTGGCAGGCGCGCGGCGCCCTCGAGGAACCCATTCGCCTCGCACGCGATCTCGCAACCCGGCTCGGTCTCGAGTGGGGCGGCAGCACCCTTGTCTGCCCGCCGGTCGCCGATCCCGAGCCCGTTCGCGCCGCGCTCGCAGAGCACCGCATCAAGGCCGCGTTCCGCGGGACGGCGATCCGCTTCTCGACGCACGTCTACAACGACGCTGCCGACATCGAGCGCGCGGTCGCGGTTATCGCGCCGCTTGTGGCGCAGCGTGTCGGCTCCTTATGACCCACGAGTCGCGCCCGAAAGGTGACCGCGCGTAGACTCGGCTCCAATCGTGCAGAAACGAACCTCGCTCCCAGCGCTGCTCGCGATCGCGGCGGCCGCCCTGCTGGCGGCAGGCCCGGCGTTGGTGGCCGCGCAGACCGCGCTGGACCCATCGAACGTCGTCCTCGTATTCGACGTATCGGACTCCATCCTCCAATCGGAAGACAACACGAACGTCGAGTTTGCCGCTGCGCTGAACGGGATCGCCGACCGCGTGGCGCAATCCGGCCAGGACCTCGCGATAGGCAACGCCGAGATCTCGTTCGTCGCCTTCGGTCGAACGGCAATCAGCTATCCGAGCGGCTGCGAACGGCTGCGTCTTCAC
>JBDSZH010000137.1:0-4196 GCA_039925225.1 Candidatus Limnocylindrales bacterium
GTGCTCGTGTGATACGCGTGGGCGCCGATTCCGCGGCTGCAGCGACGCCGCCCATCCTCTGGTCACCGCCGCCGGACGGCGACCATCGGTCGGGCATAGCCCGCTACATGGTTTGGCTCGAGGCCACCGACGGCCGCCGGTTCGAGACGTACGACGACCTGTGGCGCTGGTCCGTGGACGAGCCCGGGCCTTTCTGGCGGTCGATCTGGGATCACTTCGCGGTCCTCGCCCACGAAAAGCCGAACGACGATCTCGCTGACGCGGGGATGCCCGGCGCCTCCTGGTTCCCCGGCGCGACGCTGAACTACGCGGAACAGGCGCTGCGGCTGTCCGGCCGCGCTCCGAGCGACATCGTGGTCATGGGCGCCTCGCAGACGCGCGGGCCGTCGTCGCTGACTGCCGCAGAGCTGCGCGACGCGGTTGCGCGCTGTCGCGCCGGCCTGGTTCGGCTGGGTGTACGACGGGGCGATCGGGTCGCCGCGTTCCTGCCCAACATCCCGGAGGCGATCGTCGCGCTCCTCGCGACCGCGAGCCTCGGCGCGATCTGGTCGTCGTGCGCGCCGGAGTTCGGGGTGCGTGCGGTCATCGATCGCTTCGGCCAGATCGAGCCGCGCGTCCTGCTGACGATCGACGGCTACCGATACGGCGACAAGGCGATCGACCGGCGGGCGGAGGTCGCGGAGATCCGCGCCGCACTCCCAACCGTCGAGGCGACGGTCGTCGTCCCCTACCTCGACGCCGGGGCGGCCGCCGAGATCGCCGGCACCACGACCTGGGAGGAGCTCCTGGCCGACCCGGGTCCGCTCGAGTTCGAGCCGGTCCCGTTCGACCACCCGCTGTACATCCTGTACTCGTCGGGCACCACCGGCCTGCCCAAGCCGATCGTCCATGGCCACGGCGGGATCGTCCTCGAGCACCTCAAGGCGCTTGCGCTCCACACCGACCTTGGTCCGACCGATCGGTTCTGCTGGTTCACCACGACCGGCTGGATGATGTGGAACTACCTCGTCTCCGGGCTGCTCGTCGGGTCGACCGTCGTCACCTTCGATGGCAACCCGGCCTGGCCGGACCTGGCCAACCTGTGGCGGCTCGCCGAGGAGACGCGGACGACCTATCTGGGCACCAGTCCCCCGTACCTGATGGCCTGCCGCAAGGCCGGGCTGACGCCGGGGCGCGACCTGGACCTCGGCTCGCTGCGCGGCGTGGGCTCCACGGGTGCGCCACTCCCGGCCAGCGGCTTTCAGTGGGTGCACGACGCAGTGTCCGACGCGATCCCCGTTGGCTCATTGAGTGGCGGCACGGACATGTGCACCGGCTTCCTCGGCCCCAGCCCGCTCGTGCCCGTCTGGGCCGGCGAGATCAGCTGCCGGATGCTGGGCGCTCGCGTGGAGGCGTTCGACGAGGCCGGACGATCCGTGGTGGGGAGCGAGGGCGAGCTCGTGATCACCGCGCCGATGCCATCGATGCCCGTTGGGCTATGGGGCGACGACGACGGATCGCGCCTCCGCGAGGCGTACTTCTCGACGTATCCGGGCGCCTGGCGCCACGGCGACTGGCTGACGATCACCGAGCGCGGCTCGTGCATTGTCACCGGGCGCAGCGACGCGACGCTGAAGCGCGGCGGTGTCCGAATCGGGACCTCGGAGTTCTACGGGATCGTCGAGGCGCTGCCGGAGATCGCGGACAGCCTCGTGGTCCACCTCGAGGATGCGGCGGGTGACGGGCCTGGCGAGCTGCTGCTGTTCGTCGTCGCAAGGGATGGGGTCGCCGTGGACGACCCGCTGCGCCGGCGTATCGGCGCGACGCTCCGCGAGGAGCTCTCGCCTCGGCACGTTCCAGATTCGATCATCGAGGTCGGTGCCGTGCCGCGGACGCTGTCCGGCAAGAAGCTGGAGGTGCCCGTGAAGCGGATCCTGCTCGGCGCGCCGCCGGACATCGCGGCCTCGAAGGACGCGCTGGCCGACCCGGGTTCGCTGGCGCCGTTCGAGGCGCTCGCCAGGGAGCGCATGCGGGCCACGCCGGCATGAGGTTGGGAGTGGGAACCCGGGCCGTGGCAGTGCTCGCGCTTGCGATGAGCCTGGCGATCAGCCTCGCGGGCTGCGCCGGCTTGCTCGAATCGCCGCCGGTTCCGGGCCCAGAACCGTTCCCGGGGATCGCCGGCCAGCTCGGCCGGTTCGGGGTCGATGTCGCGAACTGGGCCGCGGGTGACGGGGGCTGTGACGACCCGACGCTCGCCCCGACCGCGATCCGCTTCGACGCCTCGGGCCTCGACCAGACCAATCTCGTGCATCTCAGGATCTACATCTTCCGGAACCGCGAGGCGTGGGGGCGACGCCTGGCCGACGTCGATGCGTGCGCGGCGGCATGGGCGGAGGATCCGGCGGCCTTCGAGATCATCCAGGAGTCGCCGTACGTGGTGGCCGGCCAGGGGCCGTGGGGACCGCAGTTCGAGGCCGCCCTTCGCAAGGGCTTGAAGGAGTCCGCGGGCACCGGGGGCTGAATCGGTCGCGAGCGCTCCGGGACCTACGTCCCGTCAGGGTCGCCTGACCGGACCGGACCGGACCGGACCGGTCCATCTGCCGCATGGTGCTCGGGACCAGCGGGTAGTCGCCGAACCGTCATCTCCGCGCGACAGTGCGGACGTGCCCCAGTCGACCCGGCTGCGCCGCCCTCTCCCGGCCGCAGCGGCCCTGCTCCTCGTACTCGCGATCACCACGGGCTGGGTGCAGGCGACGGGCCCGCTCGATCGATCGACGAGCGTTGATGCCGCCCACGCGCTCGCGGGCAGGATCGCGCTTGCGGCAGACCGCGGGGTCGCTGGCGAGTCTGACGCAATCACGCTCGCCTCGACAGGCGTCGCCAACCTGGCCGCGCATCGATCCGCGGAGGCTTCGCTTTCCGTAGCCGCGCGAGACCTGTTCCACGCACGCGTCCAGGCGGCGCGGGCGACGGCGCAAATCGCGCCGGCGAAAGTCGCCCGCGTCGAGCGTCCGGAGCCGAGGGCGTCCGTCCATGCGTACGAGGGCAGGAATCACTTCTGGATCCCGTCGCTCGGGATCTCCAAGCGCGTCTACACCTTCGAGTGCACCCGCGCCCGCGATCCCGACAACTACATGTATCGGTGGGGCTGCGCGGGTCGAAACAACGTCTACATCCTGGGTCATGCGTCGAGCGTGATGAAGCCGCTCTACGACGCGTACTACTCCGGGAAGCTCCGCGTCGGGATGATCGCGATCTACGCGGACGGCGCCGGACGGATTCGCGCCTACCGCGTGACCGAGTGGCGAGTCGTGGACCCGGTGGACTCCCACTGGGCCATCGCGAACCAGAGCGTGCCGAGCATGACGCTCCAGACGTGCGTTGGCCCGAAGGGGGTGGATCGCCTGAACGTTCGATTGGTCGCGGTCGACTGATCCGGCGGACGCGCCCAACATGGCGCGCCGGGCGACGCGGAGCCCAGGCCTCAGCCGATGCGCAGGCCGAGGACCTTGCGCGCGATCACGAGGCGCTGGACCTGGCTGGTCCCCTCCCCGATCTCGGTCAGTTTGGCATCGCGCAGGAACCGCTCGACCGGGTACTCGGTGACGTATCCGTAGCCGCCGTGGACCTGGATCGCCGCGTTCGTCACGCGTGAGCTGACCTCGGACGCAAAGAGCTTCGCTTCCGCCGCGACGAGCGAGTAGTCGCGGCCCTGGTCCTTGAGCCACGCGGACTTCCAGACCAGCGCGCGGGCCGCCTCGATCTCCGTGGCCATGTCCGCGATCATGAACGCGACGCCCTGGAAGCTGCCAATCGGCTTCCCGAATTGCTCGCGCGTCTGCGCGTACGGCACGGCGGCGTCGTAGGCGGCCTGCGCGATGCCGAGCGCGAGCGCGGCGATGCTGATCCGCCCGCCGTCCAGGATCTTGAGGAACGTCCGGAACCCGTCCCCGCGCTCACCGAGCAGGTTCTCCGCAGGGATGCGACAGCGATCAAAGGCGAGCTCGCCGGTGGCCGACGCGTGGAGCCCGAGCTTGTCCTCGATCCGGACAACGCGAAACCCCGGCGTGTCGGCGGGCAGGATGAACGCGGAGATCTCCGCGCTGCCGCCCTCTTTGGTGCCGGTGCGGGCGGTGATGATGTAGGTGCCTGCCTGGCCGGCATTGGTGATGAATCGCTTGCTGCCGTCGATCACCCACTCGCCGCCGGCGCCGTCC
>JBDSZH010000138.1:0-12300 GCA_039925225.1 Candidatus Limnocylindrales bacterium
GGGCCTTGATCTCTTCCTCGAGATCGTTGGCGTCGTCGACGAACGGCTGGATCCGCTTCAGCTCACGGTCGTTCGAGTCGACGAACCGGGAAAGAAATCCAAGCATGGGCCGTGAAGTATAGGTTGCAGCCCCCGCGGACCCTCGCAAGGCGATCGGTCAACCCTCGCGCGACGGATCGACGCACCATTCCGGCCCCCGCCGGCGCGGCTGCCGTCGGCGAGACGATTTGGCTCGTCATGCACGCCCGACGTTCATCTTGGCGGTTTCGTGCCGCGTTTCGCGGAATCGACGTTAGCTGAGACGCTGATGCCTTGCGTCTGACATCGCGACTGAGCACAAATTGCACCACGGGTCGCCCAATTTGGCGAGCCGAAGCCGTTTGATGGCCCCATCGGAGCAGGAACCTGGCCGAAACGTCCAGAAATGAACACGTGGCGTGCACGGGGCGGTATTTCCGCAGCGAGTCGACGCGTTACGGCCCTCCGCCTGGGGCAAAGTCCTGCGTTTCGTTGGCGACGAGCCACGTGCCATCGACCCGCTGCAGGGTTAGCTCGTAGTCGACGGTGTTCTGAGCGCGGGTCCGATTGCCGTCCACGGTCTGCGCGATGTCGATGAACGGTCGGCACCGCACCCGGACCCGGGCGTGGTCGCCCTCGATTTCGATTCGCCAGCCGCTGAAGTCCTCCGCCCCGCCGTGGAACACGAACTCGCTCGAGGCCTCGACATCGATCGCGGCGTCCACGCGCTCGATCCACTGCTCTCGGTATGACCCCGTGAAAAGTTGTGCAGCGACCTTCCGGGCCTCAGCCCGCATGCGCTCGACCGTCTCGGCAGTGACGCGCCCGCTGGCATCTCGTTCGGGTGGAATTGCCACCGTCTGGTTAGCGACGATCGCTCGTTCAGTAGCCGCCGCAGCCGCCGCCTGGTCAGGAGATCTGGGCAGGAAGGAGGAGAGTTCGGGCACCCATGCGCCCGCGGTCACCGCCAGGATCACGATCACTGCCAGCACAGCGAGCGCCACGAGCGGCGTCTTCGCCGGTCGATCGGGCTCGTACGCCGAGGTCATGGCCCTTGAGAACGTCGGCCGCGCCGAAGCGTGACGCTGTACGTCTCGAGCGGCCGCCGCATCTCCAGCTCGTCGTGCATCTCGGTACCGCCGTCGCCGACGAGCGGGATCGAGGGCTTGATCGTGCGGCGGATCTCGTCGATGGCGCCGCGACGGATCTCGACGACTGCGTAGCCGAGCGCCTGGTACAGATGGATCGCGGATACGTTGTCGTTTGTGGTGACCAGCCAGCTGCTGCCAGCGTCGGCGGCCGCGAGCGCCCTATGGGCTGCCTCGAAGAGCGCCCGTCCGATTCCCCGGCCACGCGAGGCACCGTCGACCGCGACGGCGCGGATCTCGACGGACAGCCCGCCGCGCTCCAGGAGCCAGGTGATCACGCCAACGGGCGCTTCGTCGACCTCGGCAACAAGGCCGGTGCCGCCTTCCAGCACGTCAACGAGCTCACCACGCCGCGCCTGCATGCGGCCGCCAAGGTTGACGTCGAGAAAGCGCTCCGCCCAGTCGCGGTCGTCCGCGCCGTCGAGCGGCCGGATCGTCAGGCCGGGAAGTGCCAGAGCCCGATGCCGTACCCGAGCACGAGGAGGACGAACGTCGCAACCGCGAGGCTGAGCCAGAACATGACCGAGACGAACGTCGACGTCGGGCGCATCTCGGGGTTGTTGATCGCTGGCAGGCGGCCGCCGCGCCGCGCCAGGCCCCAGCGCGGCGAACGGAGCTGTTCGCGGTAGTCGGGCGGGGCGCCGGGCTCAGGCTTGAGGACGCCGTGCTCGTCCGGTTTGTGCAGCTGGAGGCTCATCGATCCTCGCCTTCGCCAACGCCGAGGGTGGCCAGCATCGATAAATCCCCCGCCGGTTGGTCGGTCGCGGGGCCGTCCTCGCCCTCGCCGGGCTGGATGCGAATATCCAGTTTCTTGGCGATGCCCTCCTCCCACAGGAGCATCTCCTGGGTGAACTCGACCTCGCTGGAGAAAAGCGCGCCCACGGACTCGCCGCGGTGGATCCGTTTGATCGCCTCGCCGATCAGCGGTGCGATCGAGAGCGTCGTGATCTTGGCGATCTGCTTGCCGGCCGGCAGTGGCACCGTATCCGTCAGCACGAGTTCGCGCAGCGGCGAATCGTCGATCCGCTCCACGGCCGCGCCCGACAGCACGCCGTGCGTGGCGCAGGCGTAGATCTCCGTGACGCCCTCGCGCCCCAGCGCATTGACCGTCTCGATCAGCGTGCCTGCGGTATCGACTTCGTCGTCGACGATGATCGCCCGCTTGCCGCGGACCTCGCCGATGACGTTCAGCAGCTCCGCCCGATCGAGGTTGCCGAGGCGGCGCTTCTCGATGATCGCGAGTGGCGCATTCAGCAGCTCTGCGAACGTTCGCGCCCGCTTCGCGAACCCGAGGTCCGTCACGACCACCAGGTCCTCGATGAGCTTGTGCTTGAAGTAGTTCGACAGGATGTGGACGGCGGTCAGCTCGTCGACCGGGATGTTGAAGAAGCCCTGGATCTGGCCCTGGTGGAGGTCCATGGTGAGGACCCGGTCCGCGCCGGCGACGGAGATCATGTCCGCGACGAGGCGGGCGGTGATCGGGACGCGCGGCTGGTCCTTCTTGTCCGAACGGCCGTAGGCGTAGTACGGCACGACCGCCGTGATTCGCCCCGCCGACGCGCGCTTGAACGCGTCGATCATGATCAGCAGCTCCATGATCGACTTGTTCACGGGGCTGCTCGTGGGTTGGACGATGAAGACGTCCTTCTCGCGGACGTTCTCCATGATCTTCACGAAAATGTTCTCGTTGGCGAACTCGAACACCTGGGCATCGCCCAGATCACTGCCGAGGTAGCGGCAGATCTTTTCGGCAAGGTCGCGGTTCGCGTTGCCGGTGTAGATCTGGAACTGGTCCGCGTACACGGGCGAGTCCTCCAGCCGACCGAAGCCGACACTCGATGGTCGCCCGATCAAGCGCCGGTTTCCGGACCGCCGCGGGGGTCGCCCGCATCCGGGGTGTCATTGTCGTCGGTCTCGCGCCCTTCTGCCAAGCCCGGCCTGAAAGCCGCGATCCCGACGACCTTGTCGCCCTCGTTCATGCGCATGACGATGACCCCACGCGCCTGCGGCGAGTAGTGGTTCACCGTTTCCAGCTCGGTCCGCACGACCTGGCCCTGCGCCGAGATCAGCACGAGCTCCTCGTCGAGCTCGGTGACCTGCTGGACAGCAGCGACGAGGCCGGTCTTCTTGCCCTCAAGTGAGATCAGCTTCACGCCCTGGCCGCCGCGATGCTTCCGACGGAACTGCTCGATCGAGACGCGCTTTCCGTAGCCTGTCTCGCTGAGCACGAGCAGATCGGCGCCAGGCTGGACCACGCTCATGGCGACCACCTCGTCACCGACCTTCTTGAGCAGGCGGATTCCGATGACGCCGCCAGCGTCGCGGCCCATCGCCCGAACCTCGCCCTCGTGGAACATGGCGAGCATGCCCTGGGCCGTTGCGATGATCACGTCGTCCTCGCCCGACGAGACGTCGACCCAGGCGAGCTCGTCCTTCTCATCGAGGATGATCGCGCGGATCCCGGTCGATCGGACGCGCTCGAACTGCTCGAGTGGCGTCTTCTTGATCTTGCCGCGCCGCGTCGCCAGGACGAGGTACGACCCCGCGGCGAACGCCGGTAGCGTGATGGTCGCGACGGGTACTTCGCCGGCCTCGACCTGGATCCCCGGCATGTTGATGATCGGCAGGCCCTTGGCCTGGCGCGATGCGTCCGGGATGGCGTGCACCTTCGCGGAGAACACGCGGCCGCGGTTCGTGAAGAACAGGGCCCAGTCGTGCGTATTGGCTACGAGCAGGTGCTCGACCGCGTCCTCCTCGCGCGTGACGTGGCCGATGATCCCCTTGCCGCCCCGATGCTGGCGGCGATACGTGGCCATCGGCTGGCGCTTGATGTACCCGCGCCCGCTGATCGTCACGACGACATCCTCGTCGGCGATCAGGTCCTCGTCCGTGAGCTCGCGCGACTCGCCGTCCTCGACGCGGGTGCGGCGCTCGCCGGCGTACTTCCGCTTCATCTCGCGCAGCTCGTCCTTGATGATCGCGAGCACGCGGGCGGGATTCGCGAGGATGTCCTCGAGCTCCGCGATCTCCTGGATGACCGCGAGGTACTCGTCCTCGATCTTCTTGCGTTCGAGCGCGGCGAGCCGGGCGAGCCGCATGTCGAGGA
This sequence comes from Candidatus Limnocylindrales bacterium, assembly GCA_039925225.1. Classification (GTDB taxonomy): domain Bacteria; phylum Chloroflexota; class Limnocylindria; order Limnocylindrales; family CSP1-4; genus UBA5189. Next base: position 4,273 of record JBDSZH010000138.1, read on the forward strand.
TCGCCTGGGCCTGTCGCTCGGACAGGTCGAAGCGCGACATGAGGTTGTTCTTGGCCGATTCGGTGTCCGCCGATCCGCGGATCGTCGCGATCACCGCGTCGAGATTGTCGAGCGCCTTCTTGAGCCCCTCGAGGATGTGCGCGCGATCGCGGGCCTTGCCGAGGTCGAACTCGGTCCGGCGGCGGACGATCTCCCGACGATGATCGACGTGGTGCTGGAGCACCGACTTGAGCGGTAGCGTCTGGGGCTGCCCGTCGACCAGCGCGAGCATGTTCATGTTGAACGACTGCTGCAGGGCGGTGTGCTTGAAGAGGTTGTTCAGGACCTTGTGCGGGTTGGAATCGCGCTTGATCTCGATGTACATGCGCATGCCGTCGCGGTCCGACTCGTCGCGCAGGTCCGCGATCCCGTCGATCTTCTTCTCCTTGACGAGGTCGGCGATCTTCTCGAGCAGCGCCGACTTGTTCACCTGGTACGGCAGCTCGGTGACGATGATCGCGATCCGGTCGCCCTTGACCTCCTCGAAGGCGCACTGGGCACGCATGATCACGCGGCCGCGGCCGTGGGCGTACATCTGGCGGATCGCGTCGATGGTTTCCCAGTCGCCCGTAATCGTGTTGCGCTGGCGCTCAAACCGGAAGATCGTGCCGCCCGTGGGGAAGTCCGGCCCGCTGACCATCCCGCACAGGTCGTCAGTGGTGATGTCCGGGTCATCGATGATCGCGATGGTTGCGTCGACGATCTCGCCGAGGTGGTGGGGCGGGATGTTCGTCGCCATGCCCACGGCGATGCCGGACGAGCCGTTGATCAACAGGTTCGGCAGCTTCGACGGCAGGACCGTCGGCTGGCGCTGCGTCCCGTCGTAGTTGTCCTCGAAGTCGACCGTCTCCTTGTCGATGTCGGCGAGCATCTCGCCGGCCATCGCCGTGAGGCGTGCCTCCGTGTAGCGCATCGCCGCCGCGGCGTCGCCATCGACGGAGCCGAAGTTGCCCTGGCCATCGACGAGCGGGTAGCGCAGCGAGAAGTCCTGGGCGAGTCGGACGAGCGCGTCGTACAGCGCGACGTCGCCGTGCGGGTGGTACTTGCCCATCACCTCGCCGACGATCGCGGCGCACTTGCGATAGGAGCTCGTCGCCGAGAGCCCCATTTCGCCCATCGTGAACAGGACGCGGCGGTGGACCGGCTTCAGCCCGTCGCGGACGTCCGGCAGGGCGCGCGACACGATGACGCTCATCGCGTAGTCGAGGTACGAGACCTTCATCTCGTCCTCGATGCGGATCGACCGGATGGTCCCCGGGTTGTCGATCACGGTTGGCGACTCCTCGTCAGGTCAGGTATCAGGTGAGTGGTGGTTGCGGCATCGGCCGACCGAGGCCCATGCCTGCGAAACGTTCGGCAAGTTCGGCGGCGAGGGACGTGGAAGGCGATCCGGCACGCCGACGGACCCCCGCGAGCTGCTCGCGAATCTCTTCGGCGCTGGCGGGGTCCAGCTTGGAGAGGCTGTCTCGAATCACCCATGCGCGGTGCCCGTCGGCGCTGGCCGCGGCCCTGCGTGCCTGCTCGCGGAGCGCGAAGGTCGTTTCATCGAGATCGACGACGGTCATCGACCGATACGCCCAGGACAGCGCCTTCTGGACGTCCGGATCCGCATCCCCGATCAGCGTCCCGAGGAGCGTGAGTGCGTGCGCAGCCACGTCGGGCTCCCTGCCGGCGGTCCGGTTCACGGACGGCAGCGTGGCGATCGTGGAACCGACCAGCCGGCGCTCCCAGCGCGACGGCGACACGGTCAGCTGCTCCAGCTCCGCCCAGCGGTAGGACTCGGCGAGGATGCCCTTGCCATACGGGTGGGCGAGTGTGTCCACGGTGATCCAGTCGTCGGCGTCCGTGGCGGCACGGCGCAACAGCTGCCACGTTCGCTCTGGGTCCTTCGCAATGGTTCGCTGGAGGGTCGTGATCGCGAACCAGCGCGCTTCGCGCTCGGGCTCGCGCAGGAGGCGATCGGCGACCACGAGGAGCTCCGCTGACGAGGCCTTCCGCGACGCCCGCTCGAATGCCCGGCGAACGGCGACCTGAAGCGGCGTCCGAACCCCATGCGTCGGCCCGATCCCGGGTGCGACGAACGCCTGCCCGGCGCGGTACTCGGCATCGGCCAGCTCCCTGAACGCCGCGGAGAGCTGCGTGGCGAAGGCCGTAGGGTCCGAGAGCCGGCCGGCGAGTGCGGCACCAAGCTGCTTCGCGCGGGTCTCTCGGGCGGCGATCGTCGTCGCGCCATGGTCGTTCGTCGGCCGCCCCGGCCATGCCGATGGGCGCTTCGCCTCGACCGCTGTCGGGCTCATCACTCGGCCCCCGCCGGGGTTCGCCGCATGCCGTAGCGGGCCTTGACGCGCGCCAGCTGGTCCGGGGGCAGCGCGATGAACGTGCCTTCAGCGGTGGCGAGCACCTCGCCGGTCGCGGCGTCGAGCACCTTGCCCTCCGTCCGACTCGCCCGCCGATGCATCTCCAGGACGCGGCCCTCGGCGCGAATCGCCCGCCCCGTGGCGATCGGCTTTCGGAAGGCGACGTTGAGGCGAGCCGTCACGCCCCACGTCCCTCGTCCGATCACGGACCAGGCCATGACCTCATCGAGGATCGTGCACACGATGCCCCCGTGCGCGACGGCTTCCCAGCCCTGGAATCCGGGCGCGATCGTCGTTTCGATCCACGACCCCTCGGGGTTCGTATGGATCTGGAGCTGGAGTCCGTGCTCGTTCAGCTCGCCGCACGCGAAGCAGTGGTGCGGCTCGAACGCAAACGCACCGTCCTGGTCGCGCTGGCGTGGCGCCATGGCCACGGCCGAAGCGACCTCAGATGTCAAGGTTGCGGACCTTTCGAGCCTCGGCCTTGATGAAGTCCCGGCGCGGCTCCACCTTCTCGCCCATCAGCTTCGTGAAGATCGCGTCGGCCTCGCCGGCATCGTCGATCTCCGCGCGCATCAACACACGGGTCTCCGGGTTCATGGTGGTTTCCCAGAGCTGGTCGGCGTTCATCTCGCCCAGGCCCTTGAAGCGCTGCACGGAGATGTTCTTGACGTTGAAGGCCTTGATGAGCTCGTCTCGCTCCTTCTCGGACTGCGCGTACTTGGTGACCTTGCCCGTGGAGACGCGATACAGCGGTGGCTGGGCGATGTACAGGTAGCCCGCCTCGATCACCTGGGGCATGTGGCGGTAGAACAGGGTCAGCAGCAGGGTCCGGATGTGGGCGCCATCGACATCAGCATCGGTCATGATGATGATCCGGTGGTATCGGAGCTTCGTGAGATCGAAGCTGTCGTCGATGCCCTCGATCCCTGCGCCCAGCGCAATGATCAGCGGGCGCACGTTCTCGCTCGCGACGATCTTGTCGAGGCGGGCCTTCTCCACGTTGAGGACCTTGCCTCGGAGCGGGAGGATGGCCTGGTAGCGACGGTCACGACCCTGTTTCGCAGAACCCCCCGCCGAATCACCCTCGACGATGAATAGCTCGCTTCGGGCGGGATCGCGCTCCTGGCAGTCGGCGAGCTTGCCCGGGAGGGAGAGCCCGTCAAGCACGCCCTTGCGGATGACGAGGTCGCGCGCCTTGCGGGCAGCCTCGCGGGCGCGGGATGCCGTCAGGCACTTGTCGATGATCCTGCGGCCGTCGCCCGGGTTTTCCTCGAGGTACTGCGTGAGGCTGTCCGCGACGGCGGTCTGGACCTGGCCCTTGACCTCCGCGTTGCCGAGCTTCGCCTTCGTCTGGCCCTCGAACTGCGGATCGGTGAGCTTGACGCTGATGACCGCGGTCAGGCCCTCGCGAACATCGTCACCGGACAGGTTCGCGTCCGATGTCTTGAGCACGCCAGCCTTGCGTGCCCAATCGTTCAGGGAGCTGGTGAGCGCGGCGCGAAAGCCAGTGACGTGCGTGCCGCCATCAACCGTGTTGATGTTGTTCGCGAAGGCGAGCACGTTTTCCGTGTAGGTGTCGTTGTACTGGAGGGCGACCTCGACCATCGTCTCGCCCTCGCGGCGCTCGACGTAGATCGGGCGGCTGTGGAGCGCCTCCTTGTTCCGGTTCAGGTGGCGCACGAACGACTGCAGCCCGCCCTCGAAATAGAAGGATCGCTCCCGATCGCTGCGCTGGTCGATGAACGTGATCCAGACGCCCTTCGTGAGGTAGGCCGATTCGCGCAGGCGCTGGACGATCGTCTCGAACGAATACTCGGTCGTCTCGAACATCTCCGGGTCCGCGCGGAACTGCGTCTTCGTCCCTCGTCGATCGCCCTGCGGTCCCACGCGCGTCACCGAACCGGTGGGCTTGCCGCGCTTGTACTCCTGCGCCCAGACGCTGCCATCGCGCGACGTCTCGACCCGTAGCCACTCGGACAGTGCGTTGACGACGCTCACGCCCACGCCGTGCAAGCCGCCCGAAACCTTGTAGCCACCGCCACCGAACTTGCCGCCCGCGTGCAGGACCGTGTGGACCACTTCGAGTGCGTCCTTGCCCGTCGCGTGCTTGCCGACGGGGACGCCACGACCGTCATCAATGACCTCGACCAAGCCGTCAGGCGCGATCGTGACCTCGATGTTCCGGGCGTGCCCGGCCATCGCTTCGTCAATCGAGTTGTCGACGACCTCCCAGACCAGGTGATGGAGTCCGCGGACGTCCGTCGACCCGATGTACATCCCGGGCCGGCGCCGGACTGCTTCGAGTCCTTCGAGGACCTGGATGCTGGCGGCCGTGTAGTCCGAGCCGGGCACCGCCTTCTTGCGGCGCGCCCCGTTGCCTCCGGTGGCGCCGTTGGTGACGGTCGCCGCTCGTGCCGGCTTGGTGCGGGGTTCGGTCACGCGTTTCCTCCAACCAGGCGCTGATAGATCCGCGCGAGCTCGTCGTCGCCGTAGTAATCGATCACGATCCGGCCGCCCCGACGCGTTCGAGTGAGCCGAACCTTGGTCCCGAGCGATTGCCGGAGGTCTTCCTCGACGCGCTCGATCTCCGTGTCCGGCGCCGCTGCTTGAGCGTTGGCCCGTGGTTCCCGCGGTTCGCGAATGCGGCGTACGAGCTCCTCGGTCTGTCGGACCGAGAGCGCTTCATCCACGACCACGCCCACGACGCGAGCCTGGCCATCCGTCGGTAGGCCCCCCAGCGCGCGACCGTGGCCCTCGGTGATACGCCCGTCCGCGACCGCGTCCTGGACCGCCTGGTGCAGCTCGAGCAGCCGGAGCGTGTTCGCCACCGTTGAGCGCGCGCGCCCGACCCGCGTCGCAAGTTCGTCTTGGCTGAACGCGAACTCATCGATGAGCTGCCGGTAGGCGCGCGCCGCCTCGATGGGATCGAGGTCCTCGCGCTGAAGGTTCTCCACGAGTGCGAGCTCGAGCTGCTGTCGATCCGCAAGCTGGCGGATGATCGCCGGGATCCGCTCGAGGCCGGCGATTCGCGCCGCACGGACGCGCCGCTCGCCGGCGACCAGCTGATAGCCGTCGATCGTCTCGGTGACGAGGATCGGCTGGATCACGCCGTGATGGCGGATGCTCTCGGCGAGAGTTGCGAGAGCCTCGTCGCGCATGCGCAGGCGGGGCTGGCGAGGGTTCTCGCGGATGCGCGCGAGCGGGATCTCGATGGAGCCCGTGGACGTGGCGGAGCGCTGCGGGATGAGCGCGGCAAGACCGCGCCCGAGGCCCTGCGGGCGATCATTGCGCACGGTCACGCGAGCACCGCCTGCTGGCTCTCTGCCGCGGGGGTGGCCTCGCGTCCACGCGACGCCGGCGCATCCGGCCGCTCATCGCGCACCCGGATCTCATCGGCGAGCTCGCGGTACGCATCCGCGCCGCGGGAGCCCGGGGCGTAAAGGTGGATGGGCAGCCCGTGACTCGGCGCCTCGGACAAGCGGACGTTGCGCGGGATCACCGTGTCGTACACGCGATCCCCGAGGTGGCGACGCACCTCGTCCCCGACCTCCGTGCTGAGGCGGGTTCGGCTGTCGTGCATGGTCAGCACGGCGCCCTTCACCTCGAGCCGCGTGTTGAGGTGGTCCGTGACCAGGCGAATCGTGGCGAGCAGCTGGCCAAGGCCCTCCAGCGCGAAGTACTCGCACTGGATCGGGATCAGCGTCGAATCCGCCGCCGTCAGGGCATTGATCGTGAGGAGACCGAGCGAGGGCGGGCAGTCGATCAGGAGGTAGTCGAAGCGGTCCCGGATCGGATCGAGCAGTCCTGCAAGCCGCCGCTCGCGCTGTTCGAGCGGCGTGAGCTCTACCTCGGCGCCGGCGAGGGCGATCGAGGACGGAATGAGGGTCACGCGGTCGATACCAGTCTCGATCGCGAGCTCGTCGAGCTGGACCTCATCGATGACGGCGTCGTAGACGGATCGATCACGGGTTCGGTCGACCCCGAACGCGCTCGTGGCGTTGCCCTGGGGATCCAGGTCGACAACGAGGACGCGCTCGCCCGCAAGGGCCAGGTAGCTGGCCAGATTGACAACCGTCGTGGTCTTTCCGACGCCGCCCTTCTGGTTCGCACAGGCGATCGTCTCGCCCACTCAGGTGATCATCCGGCGTTCATTCACAGGGGTTGATTCTAGCATCGGGACCGTCCTGACTCCCTCGGCGGCGCGCTTCGATCCGGGTTCTCCAAGTGTGTCGGACCGGCCTTCGCTGGCGCTTATTCGGGGATTGGTCGAACGTCATCCTGTTTCACGTGAAACGTCGCCCCTTGTTCGCACCCGCCGAGGCACAAATGTTTCACGTGAAACATTGCCTTGCCGCCCGGTCCAGGAGCCGCCTGGTCGCGTGTCCGCTAAGGCCCCCGTCGCGGCAATCCGACGAGTCTCCTACACCATCTGTGCCATTGCCGGTCGTCGTGCTGCCGTGGGATACTTGGTGAACGACGCGGCCTTGCCGACCGCTCGTCGCCGCGAGGGCTCAGGTTCGCGCGCGACCCCTCCGCCCGCCGAGGACCGATCGCCGTCTCATGAGCCTTCTCCTCGCCGCGATCGGGGCAACCGTCATCGCGCTCGTCGAAGCGACGCTCGCGCCGTACATCGCCGTTGGGGACGCCGGCCCGCACCCCGTCCTCGTCGGAGGGGTCATCTGGACCATCACAGCCGGGATTGACCGGGGGATCACTTGGGCCTTCGTCGGAGGAATCGTTCTTGACTCGCTGCTCGGCCGTTCGCTCGGGACCTCGGCCTTCGCCTTGCTCCTGGCGGTCGGCGCCGCGGCGCTCATTGCCCACCCATTCCCGCGGATGCGCCTCGTCGCTCCGATCGTCGCCATTCCGATCCTCAGCTTCGCCTACTCAGTGGTGATCGTCGGCCTCTCCTCCGCGACGCAACCGGGTCCCACTGTCGGCGATCCAGCGAAGCTGCTCCTGCCCGGCGTGATCTACGACGCGATCATCGGCATGTTCCTCGGGCCGCTGGCGATCACCTTCCACGATCGCCGTGCCGTCGCGGAGCGGCCCGACTGGTGAGCGCGTACCTCGACGGCCGCCCGGTTCCCGCACCGTCGCGGCTGCGGTTCCTCGCGTTCGGGCTCGCTGTCGTGATCGGGGCGGCGGCCCTGTCGACGCGCCTGTTCGCGATCCAGATCGGCGGTACGACGCCATATGCAGCCATGGCCGCAACCACGCGCACCGTCCTCGAGGCACTCCCATCGAGCCGCGGCGTGATCTACGACCGCTCGGGCGAGCCACTCGTCTCGAACATCGCCTCGTTCAGCGTCAAGGTGCGGCCGGCAGACCTCCCGGAATCCAAGCGCGCAGAGGTCATCCAGACCCTGGCGACCCTGATCGACATCGACCCCGCGGGAATCAATATCGCGATCGACTCGAACCCCGGCTCGAGATTCGATCTGGTCCGAGTCGCCCAGGACGTCGCTCCGCAGGTGGCGGCCTTCATCGCCGAGTCCAACACGGAGCTGCCCGGGGTCGAGGTGGTCGTCGAGACGCGCCGGAATTACGAGCTCGGGTCGCTCTTCGCCCAGGTGCTCGGCTACACCGGGCCGATCAGCGGCAGCGAGCTCCTCGACCTCAAGCAGGA
>JBDSZH010000139.1:0-6428 GCA_039925225.1 Candidatus Limnocylindrales bacterium
GGCGGCGGAGCATCCGCAGCACCTCGGGGTCGCACCACTCGCGCTCCGTGCCGGATGGGCGGAACTCGCCGCGCAGGATCGTGCCCGCCGCCGCGAGGCGCAGCAACGCGTCCTCTACCACGCCTAGCGGGAGCCCCCAGCGCGCCGCCGGCTCCGTGGCGAGGAATGGCCCGTGGCTGCGCGCCCAGCGCGCGAGCAGACCCTCCAGCGCTCCCGTGACACGGACCAGGAATGCCTCCGGGACTCCGCGCGGCGGCGAGGCACCGACGCCATCGCGATATCGACCGACATCCTCGATCGCCACCCACCGATCGTCGCCACCGATCCGCATTTGGACCGCGCGCCTGGTCCCCTCCAGCTCTCGGAGCCACGCTTGCGCGGCGACGGCGCCGCCCTCGGAGCGAGCGGCCGCCTCTGCGTCGGACAGGTCCCCGACGCGGCGAAGCAGGTCGTGGAGATGCTCCAGGCTGTTTGCCTGACGTTCGTCGCTCAGCGACTGGAGCGAAAGCTCGAGGTCCGCGAGCGCCTCCGGATCCAGCAGCTCGCGGAGCTCCTCCTGACCAAGCAGCTCACGCAGGAGGTCGCGATCGAGCGCCAGCGCGCCGGCGCGGCGCTCCGCAAGCGGCGCGTCGCCCTCGTACATGTACGCGGCCACGTAGTCGAATAGGAGCGACGACGCGAACGGCGAGGCCTTGACGGTCTCCACACCGTGGATCGTGATCTCGCGGCGCTCGATGCCGCCGAGCACCTCGCGCAGCGCGTCGAGATCGAATACGTCCGAGAGGCACTCGCGGTATGTCTCGACCAGGATCGGGAAGCTGCCGTAGCGCGATGCGACCTGGAGCAGGTCCGCGGCTCGCTGGCGCTGCTGCCACAACGGGGTTCGAGCGCCGGGGCGGCGTCGCGGCAGCAGCAACGCCCGCGCCGCGTTCTCGCGGAAGCGTGACGCGAACAGCGCCGAGCCCCCGACCGCCTCCACGACCATGTCCTCGATCTCGTCCGGCGCGGGGAAGAGGAGTGCCTCGATCTCCGCGAGACGGCGCGGATCACCGTCGCCCTCGCCCTCCGGCAAACGGACCGCGATCCCGTCGTCGGACCAGATGGTCTGCGCCTCGATGCCAAGGCGCTCTCGGAGCCGGGTCTCAATGGCGAGGGTCAGGGGCGCATGCACCCGCCCGCCAAACGGCGACAGGATCACGAGGCGCCAGTCGCCGAGCTCGTCGCGGAAGCGTTCCACCACGAGCCGCCGATCCGTGGGGAGAGCGCCGGCGACCTCGCGCTCTTCCTCGATGTACGCGACCAGGTTATTCGCGGCGTACTCGTCCAGGTCGTGTTCGCTCCGAAGCCGCTTGGTGAGCGAGCGCTGGCCCTTCTCCCCGCGCGCCAGCTCGGTCTCCGCCTCGCGCAGGAACCCGCCGATCGCCCTGCCCAGCTCCACCGGGCGGCCAACCGCGTCGCCCTTCCAGAACGGCAACTTGCCCGGCACGCCCGGTGCCGGCTCCACGATCACGCGATCGGGCGTGATATCGAGGACGCGCCACGAGCTGGCGCCGAGGACCACGACGTCGCCATGCATGCCGGCACGGAGCTCGTAGACCATCTCCTCGTCGAGCTCGCCAACGCGCCGGCCGGGCGTGCCCGTCTCGCCCGCGAGGAACACGCCGAACAGCCCGCGATCTGGAATGGTCCCGCCGGAGGTGATCGCAACGACGCGCGCGTCGCGGCGGCCCTCGACGGTATCCGTCACGCGGTCCCACACGACCCGCGCCTTCAGCTCCGCGAACTCGTCCGAGGGGTACGCGCCCGCGAGCATCCCGAGCACCGCCTCCAGCGCCTCGCGCGACAGCCCCTCGAACGGCGCGGCCCTCGTCACGATCTCCAGGAGCTCCGCGACGGTCCATCGATCCATCACCGCCATCGCCACGAGCTGCTGCGCGAGCACGTCCAGCGGGTTGCGAGGCATCACCGTGGTCTCGATCGCGCCTTCGTGCATCCGCCGGACCACGACCGCCGCCTCGAGCAAGTCGCCGCGGAACTTGGGAAACAGCACGCCCTTCGATGGCTCGCCCACCTGGTGGCCCGCACGACCCACCCGCTGGAGCCCGGACGCGACGCTCGTCGGCGATTCGACGAGCACCACGAGATCCACCGCGCCCATGTCGATGCCCAGCTCCAATGACGAGGTCGCCACGATCGCGGGCACGCGACCGGCCTTCAGGTCCTCTTCGATCTGGAGCCGCTGCTCTCGCGCGATGGAGCCGTGGTGCGCGCGCACGAGCTCCTCGCCCGCGAGCTCGTTCAGGCGCTGGGCGAGCCGCTCCGCGAGGCGTCGCGAATTCGTGAAGACGATGGTGCTCCGATGCGCTCGGATGAGCTCGAGGAGGCGCGGGTGGATCGCCGGCCAGATGCTCGTCCGCATGTCGCCAAAGGCGACGGGTCCGCCTGGCTGCTGATCCGGTGGCAGCACCTCGCCGAGCCGGGCCATGTCCTCGACCGGGACGATGACCTCCAGCTGGAGGGCCTTGCGGCTCCCGGCATCCACGATGGTGACCTCGCGACCCGGCCCGATCCCGCCGAGGAACCGCGCGACCGTCTCCAGCGGGCGCTGCGTCGCCGACAGCCCGATCCGTTGCATCGGCGGCGCATCGGCGGCGCGGAGCCGCTCCAGGCGCTCCAGCGAGAGCGCGAGATGCGCCCCGCGCTTGGAGCCGGCGATGGCGTGGACCTCGTCGACGATGACCGTCTCGACGCCGCGCAACGTCTCCCGCGCGGCGCTGGTGAGCATCAGGTACAGGCTCTCCGGCGTGGTGACGAGGATGTCCGGGGGGCGACGGCTGAGCTCCCGGCGCTGCTCCTGCGGCGTGTCCCCCGTCCGACCGGCAATCGAGATCCGCGGCTCCGGTTCACCGAGCCGCTGTGCCGCAAGGCCGATCCCGTGCAGCGGCGCGCGCAGGTTCCGCTCCACGTCGTAGGTGAGGGCCTTCAGGGGCGAGATGTACAGGACGCGAACGGTCCCCGGCGCGTCCCTTGAAGGCGGCGGCGAAGGGTCACGCGCCAGCCGGTCCAGGCACCAGAGGAATGCGGCGAGGGTCTTGCCGCTGCCGGTGGGCGCGTGGATGAGCGTGTGCCGCCCCGTGGAGATCGACGCCCAGCCCCCAACCTGCGCCGGGGTCGGCGTCTCGAACGCGGATTCGAACCACGCGCGGACCGCCGGTGAGAAGGGCGCGAGCGGATCGCCGACGGACGCCGGCGGGTCGCTGAGGATCGGCTTGCTACCGCGCCGCGCGGCTGGGCGGGTGGTCGCGCTCAAGGGTCGACAAGTTTACTCCGCGCGCTCGATTTCGATCAAACGTTCGATATCGACCCCGAGGTCGGCGGCGCGGGTCAGCTCCGCCGGGGCAAAAGCCCGAGCGCATGCTCCAGGACCTTCACCGCGGTGGCGATCGCCCGATCATCGAGCCGGTCGTCCATCGCGGTGCGCGGCAGGCCAGCGTTGGGCTCGTCCTCGAACGTCGTGGGAATCGGTGACTGGCCGTAGTGCTCGGCATCGGCGGCCCAGCGCTCGCGCCAGGGCTCGGGGATGGCGGCCGGAATCTCGCGATGCGCAGCGGCGAGCCAGACCAGCGACCAGGTGCGCGGAACCACGCGGTAGACGTCGTAGCCGCCGCCGCCGGTGGACAGCCAGCGCCCGCCCGCGTGCTCGTGGGCGACGCGATCGATCAGGCGCGCGGCGGCGCCCATCGCGGTCGTCGTGATTCGGAGGTGCGCCAAGGGATCGAATGCGTGTGCATCGGCGCCATGCTGCGACACGATCACTTCGGGCTTGAACTGACCCGCGAGCTCCGGGAGGACGAGCTCCAGGGCCGCGAGCCAGCCACGCTCGCCCGTTCCCGCGTCGAGCGGGAGGTTGACCTTCGTCCCGAGCGCCTCGGGCCCGCCGACCTCGTCCTCGAAGCCCGTCCCCGGGAACAGCGTCGCGCCGGTCTCGTGGATTGAGACCGTCAAGACGCCCGGGTCAGACCAGTGGATGGCCTGGACGCCGTCGCCGTGGTGAACGTCGAGATCGATGTACATGACCCGCAGCCCGTCGCGCCGTGCCCGGGCGATCGCGAGCGCCGGATCGTCGTACACGCAGAAGCCCGACGCGCGCGCCGGCATCGCGTGGTGCAGCCCACCGCCCGGGTGGAAGGCGTGGAGGACCTCGCCACGGAGGATCGCCTCCATCGCCCGCAGCGAGCCGCCGGCGACCGACGCGGACGCCTCGTGCATGCCCGCGAACGCCGGTGTGTCCCCGGGCCCGATCCCGGCGCGGTAGTCGCTCAGCGGCTCGCGCGAGAATGCCTTCACCGCATCGAGGTAGCGCGCTTCGTGGATCCACTCGAGCTCGTCGTCGGTTGCCGGCTCGGGAGCGAGACCCGGCAAGGCCCCGATCGACTCCAGGAGGGAGATCCCCGTCCCGAACCGCCGGGGCGTCAGCGGGTGCGCCGGCCCGAAGTCGTACGTCGTCGAGCGCGAGCCGTAGACTAGCCGCGGAAGGTCCGTGGGCAGGTCGGCGGGCGAGTCGGTGGACACCGCGGCACGATAGCCCGTCGGCGCGGCGTACCATCTCCGGCGTGGGAGACCTGCTGCTCGTCCTGATCGTCGTTCTGGTCCTCGTCGTGATCTGGCGCGGCCCCAAGACGATTCCGGAGATCGGTCGCATGTTCGGCCGTGGCGTCCGCGAGGCGCGCATCGAGGCCAGCAAGATCCGCTCCACCGACGACGCCTCGAAGGACGGCACCGCGCCTGACGCCTGAGCCCGAGGTCCCAGAGGAAGCTCCCCCGACGGCCAGGCGACGCGCAGGCGGCTGCCTGCTCGAGCTTGTCGAGACCCTGGTCCTCACCGCCGTGATATTCCTCGGCATCCAGGCCTTCGTGGCCCAGCCCTTCCGCGTCGAAGGGGCATCGATGGAGAACAGCGTCATGCCGGACGAGTACGTCCTCATCGACAAGCTGACGCCGCGCTGGGCCACCTACGCTCGCGGCGACGTCGTCGTCATCGACCCGCCGGAGCAGTTCGCCGGGTCCAGCGGCGTGCCGTTCATCAAGCGGGTGATCGGCCTGCCCGGCGACCGGGTCGAGCTCCGCGACGGCGAGGTGCTGATCAATGGGAGCGTGCTGGACGAGCCGTACGTGTTCACCGAACGCGGTGTTCGACAGCCAACCAACCCCACGGGCGGTGGAGCAACCGAGTGGCTCGTCCCCCAAGGCCAGGTCCTGGTGATGGGCGATCATCGCGATTCATCGGCCGACTCCCGGATCTTCGGCCCGATCGACATCTCGCACGTCATCGGCCGCGCCTGGCTGCGTTACTGGCCGATCGACACCTTCGGCATCCTGCCCGCGCCCACGTATTAGCGTGGCTCAGACTGCCGCGAGCGGCTTGCAGAATCTGTGCTGTTCTTCCGGCGACGAACGCAGCCGCGTCGTGATGTAGTCCTCGGCGGCTTCCCTGACGTAGTCGCGGTGGGTGTCGGGGATGAATCTCGCCGCGTCGCGCTCCCAGCCGCCGACGCACTGCACCGTGTCGGCGTCGGACCTGCCGCACGCGACCAGATTGTTGAACGCGGCCTTCCAGGCGAGGAAGTCGGGCCGGCTCATTGTTGGTCCGTGCCCGGGGATGAGGGTCTGGAACGGCACCTTCTCGATCTCATCGAGTGCCTTGCTCCACCCTTCCGGGCAGGCAGTGTCCATGAACGGCACGAGGTCGACCACGAGATCACCGACGATCGCCAACTTCGCCTCCGAGTCGTAAATCCACAGGTCCGCTTCGGTCGCCGCGAACTGTGCAACTCGGACGTCAAGCGTCCGGCCCGCGATGGTCATCCGGCCCGAGCGCAGCACCGGCCTCGTCGGCCGCAGCGTGTCCGGATTGTCGATGCGGTGCCGCCCGCGCAGCAGCCGCGCCTTCTGCTCCGGTGGCGTCTCAGAGTCGGCCAGCACCTTGTCCACCTGTGCCCGGTTGCGCCCGAGGAAGCCGATCAGAGCGCCCTCGATCGCGGTCGTGGCATGAACCTCGGCCTCCGGATAGGCCTCCCGGATGTCGAGATTGCCGGTGGTGTGGTCGAGGTGCCAGTGGCTGTTCACGATCGCCGCGATCGGACGCCGCACTTCCCGGGCATAGGCGAGCAGCTTGGCTGAATGCTCCGGATGGCGGCCGGTGTCGATCAGGATCAGGCCCTCTGGCGCCTCGAGGAAGATGCTGTTGCCGTCCGGTCCCTTGTCGAGCGGCACCGAGCCCACCACCAGGTGGAATGCCTCGCCTAGTGGACCCCGCTCAGCGATATCGAACGTCAGGCGAGTGCCTGGTCCGTTGCTCGTCATCGTCGGTCGATATCACGCGTTGTGATCGTCCTGAGAACTGCGGCGAGAAGCAGAAACACCGCGAT
>JBDSZH010000140.1:0-7698 GCA_039925225.1 Candidatus Limnocylindrales bacterium
AGCAGACGTGTCGCGCGGGACCCTGTATCGGATCGTCCCGGGCAAGGCGGCCCTGCTCCAGCGATTGATCGAGGTCTACTCGCCGTTCGAGGCCGTCAGATCGATCCTCGCCGACCACCCGGAGGACCCGCCGCACGTCGTGTTCCCGCTGATCGGTCGGGCGGTCGTGGGTGTCGCCGGCGAGCGGCTCGGGTTGATGCGGGCGATCTTCCACGAGGTGACGTCCAGCTCCGGGCCGGCGCTCGACGGTTTTCGGCCGGTGTTCGAGACGACGCTTGGAGCGCTCGCGGAGTACATCGCGCGGCAGATGGCAGCGGGGCGGATCCGGCCGATGCACCCGCTGCTCGCGTTGCAGGCGTTCGTTGGGCCGATTTTCTTCCACCTCATGACGCGGCCGGTGATCGAGCGCATCGTGGGGCTGCCGGTGGACCCGGAGTCCGCCGTCGATCAGCTGGTGGCGGCGTCGCTGGAGGGCCTCGCCCCGTGACCGCGACCATGCCGGCACCCGGGACGGGCTGGGCGGCGGTCGAAGCGGTGGGGCTGCGCAAGCGCTTCGGCGAGATTCACGCTGTCGACGGGATCGATCTCGCGCTGGCGTCGGGTCGCATCTACGGTCTGCTCGGGCCGAATGGCTCGGGCAAGACGACGCTCATCAGGTTGCTGACGGGCCTCGCCCGCGCGACGGGCGGGGAGGCGCGGATCCTGGGCACGAAGATGCCCTCGCGCCAGACCCTCGGCCGGATCGGCTACATGCCCCAGGCCGAGGCGATCTACCCCGAGCTGTCCGTGGGCGAGAACCTCGCATTCTTCGCGCGCCTGGAGGGCCGGGCCGACAAGACAGCCATCGATCGCGTGCTCGACCTCGTGGAGCTGAGCGGTCGAAAGAGGACCCCGGCGCTCCAGCTCTCCGGCGGCATGCGCCGACGGCTCTCGCTTGCGTGCACGCTCGTGCACGAGCCGAAGGTCCTCTTCCTCGACGAGCCGACCGTCGGCGTGGATCCCGCCCTGCGGGTCCAGTTCTGGAGCCACTTCCGTCGGCTCGCGGCGGCGGGCACCACGATCCTCGTCGCGAGCCACGTCATGGACGAGGCGGATCGCTGTGACGAGCTGGTCTTCGTGCGCAATGGCAAGGTCATCGGGCGCGGGACGGGCGCGGAGCTGCGCGCGAACGCGGGCCAGAAGGACCTCGAAGCCGCGTTCCTCGTGCTGTCCGGCCTTGATCCCGAGGGCCGCCCGCTCACGCCCGATGCCGACGCCCGTGACGGAGCCGTCTCGTGAGCCTCAGCCGCATCCTCGCCATCGCCCGCCGCATTGCGCAGGGCTTCCGGCGTGACGAGCGAACGCTGGGGCTCATGTTCGTAGTGCCCCTCGTCGTGACCGCGCTGCTCGGCTGGGTGATGCGCGACACCAAGGACACGATCGTCGCCGTCACGGTCGTCAATGAGGCGGGGGCGCCCGGGCAGCGCATCGTCGACGCGCTGATCATGGCGACCACGAATGCGCCCGACGGCGTCGAGGTGGTCTCCTACACGGACCCCGATCAAGGTGGCGTTGGCGTCATCGTGGATCCTCGGGCAGTCGCCCGACAGCAGCTTCGAGACGGCACCGTTGACCTCGCGATCGTCATCCCGGCCGACCTCCTCGCGAAGGTCGTCGCGAGCGAGCGCCCGACATTCACCGTTCTGAGTCGGGGAACCGAGCCCGCCGCGGACGCGGCGGCCTTCGGCAAACTCCAGGCCGTCCTCGCGACGCTGGCGCGCGAGCTCGTCCCGCCCGGTGCGAACGCGCCGATCATTCCGCTGATCCAGCGCGAGACGGTGTTCCTCGCGCCCGACGCCGACCAGGTGGACGTGCTCGCGCCGATCTTCCTCGGCTTCTTCGGGTACTTCTTCGTCTTCCTCCTGACGGGCGTCAGCTTCCTGCGCGAGCGGATCGGCGGGACCTTGGAGAGGCTCCTCGCGACGCCGGTGACGCGCGGCGAGATCGTGCTCGGATACAGCCTCGGGTTCGGGATCTTCGCGACGATCCAGGTCATCGTGCTGACGTTGTTCATCCTCAACTCCATCGACGTCCCGGCGATTGGACCGCTCCCGGCGTTCTCCATTGGGCTCGGGGTCGATTCGGCGGGTTCGCCGTTCCTCGCCTTCCTGATCGCGCTGCTCCTGTCGATCGGTGCCGTGAATCTAGGCATCTTCCTGTCGACGTTCGCCCGCACCGAACTGCAGGTAATTCAGTTCATCCCGCTCGTGATCGTGCCCCAGGGGCTGCTCGGCGGGATCCTGTTCCCGACGGCGCAGCTGCCGGACATCCTGAACACGATCGCCCACGCGTTGCCGCTGACCTACGCGGTCGAGGGCCTCCGCGAAGTGATGCTGAAAGGCGCCGACCTCACGAGCACGGTCGTGCAGACGGACCTGCTCGTCCTCGGCGGGATCGCCCTCTTCTTCATCGCCCTCGCTTCGACGACGATCAAACGCGAGGTGGCCTGACCCTCTCCTCTATGCCGGCGTCCGGCGCCTGCCAAGCGCGAACCCCAGCGCGAGCGTCAGCACGGCGATGACAAGCAGCAGAACCAGGATCGTCGGGTCGATGCCGCTGGCGGGCGAGCCCGATGGCAGCGGCACCGCCGTCTCGCCCGGCGTCGCCGGCGGGATGGTCGATCCGGCCGGGCTGGAGACGGCTGGTCCGGTCGTCGGGGCATCCGACGTCCAGCTCGCACCCGGCGACGCCGCGGGTGAGGCAGGTGCCGCGGTGGGCACCCCAGGCGCCGCCGACGAGGCGACAGCGGGCTCGACCGACGGGGCGGCCGTCGGGAGGGCCGTCGGGGCTGTAGGTGGCTTCGTGCTGGGTTTGGCAGTCGGCTTCGGCGTGGCGGGCGGCGTGGCCCTCGCGCTCGGGCTGGGAGTTGCGAGCCGGGCGAAGACGACGCCGACAGTTGTCCCCCCGGTGGGGTTGTAGAAGTGGCAAAGGGCGCTTGTAAAGGACCCGCATGCCGCCCCGGTCCACTCCTTGAAATACCAGCCGACCGCCGGCGTCGCAGTGAGCTTGGTGTCATCGTCGGGCGGGTAATCCGGCGGGAACCACTTGCTGCATGTCGATGGACAGCTGATCCCGGCAGGGTTGCTCGTGACCGTGCCGGAGCCCGTGACCTGCACCGTCACGGGAACGGCCAGCCAGAAGGAAGCGGGCGGACCGGAATTCCCAGGGCTCAGACGCAGCGAGCTCACGTAGTCCGTGTCCGGCGTGCCGCAGAACGGCGCTCCGCTGCTGCAGGCATAGCTGCCCGTGTCGGGCGTGCGATGCAACGTGACGTCGTAGCTGTCGCCCACGTACCAGTAGTCGTAGCTGCACGTCCCGGACTTGACGCCCGCCACCACCCGGCAGTTGAGGCCGCCCGGCGAGGTCGTGACCCGTCCTGCGCCCGTGCCCGCGGTGTACACGCTGACCGTCGTCTTGTTGCCCAGGTTGAACGCCGGGAACACATCCTTGTCGTCGCCCGGGTTCAGGTGAACCGATCGTACGAGCCTCGCCTCGAGGGCTGCGCACGTGAGGCCGTAGCACACGTAGCTGTGCGGTCCCGGGTCGAGGTAGAGGTCGACGTCCAGACCCGTCCCAACGTCGTATTGGGCTAAGCAGGTCCCCGCTCTGCTCGAGCCCGTCCACTCGCAATCCATTCCGCCGGGAAAGGTGGATACGTATCCGGAGCCCATGCCGGAACCAAAGACGATCTCGAGGGTCGCGCACGCTCCCGTCGTGCAGGCGGCGGCGACCGGAGGCGCCGTGACGTGTTGGTAGGCAACTCCAGACACCAGCGACGAGGCGACGAGGATCGCCGTCGCGGCAGCCCTGGCGAGTCCGTGGCCGCTCATGACGGCGCTCGCGTCGGCGGCCGATCCGGGCTGAACATCTCGGCGCATCGCCGCCAGCGGCCGTCCCCGTCGGCGCGGAGGACGACGAGGTACCGCCCGCTGTCGGTCACCGTTCCGCCCGCCTCAGGGACGAGGTGGAGGGCATATCGGCCGATCTCGAGCGCGACGTCGCCGCGCTGCTGCAAGTCGAGGACGGTCAGGTCCATCCGTTCGATGCCGGTCTCGACCCCAGTCCGCCAATATTGCTGGATTGCCGGGCGGCCCCGCAGGACCTCGGCGGCTGGAGCGATCAGCGTCGCGTCGTCGGCGTAGGCGGCGGCAGCACCAGCGGCGTCTCCGGACCGGAGCGCGGTCTCGAACGCGAGGCGCGTGCTGCCGATGGCCGCGGCGACCAGGTCGGGTTGCACCGAGGGGTCCATGACGCGGAGCATCGCGGAGGGTGGTTGCAATTCCGTGGCATGCATGCGGCCGTGCACGCCGCTCGGATCAGCCACCGCCCAGATTGGCGACGACGCGCCGGGCCAGGTCAGTGCTGATGGGCCCCTCGGGATCCGGGAAGTCGGCGAACTGCACGCTGACGTAGGTGTCGCCGACGAGGACGTGGGTCGCCCAGCCTACCTTCGCGAAGGCGGCGTCGCCGAGGCCCTCGATGGCCGTGAACTCTCCCTGGATCGGAACCATGTACTGGTCCCAGCTGGCGCGGCCGCCGGGGCTCTTGACGGTGACAGTGATGGTCGCCGGCAGCTTCCCCGCGCCCTTCACTTGCCACCTGCACTCGCTGTCCCAAAAGCCGCCGGGTGAAATCTCGGCCTTGCTGATGGCCGCATGGCCGGTGACCTTCAGGATCTCCTCGTCAGTAAGGAGGGCGCAGGGGTCGCTCACTGTTCCGACAGTCGACTGTGTGGGCTGGCCTCCCGCCGTGGTGGCCTGTGGCCCACCTGACCCGAAAAGGTGCTCCAGAACCGTCCTCATGAGCTCGATATCCTTTGCCGTCGACCATCGAGCGTGCGTGAAGATGTCCACCAGCGTGTCGCCGCGAACCGCGAAGATCGTTCGTGTGTTCGTATCCGTGCCGGCGTCGTCCGCCGGCAGGCCATCGATGGGCTCGGGACCTGCGGGCCCGCCGCTGTGGTCGTAGCGCTCCCGGCCGCCGGGCGAAAGGATGCCGAGGTCGACAGTGCCGCTGCCGCCGTCGGGCCTCGTGAGTGTCCAGCGGCAGTGGTTCGCGTACACGGTGTCGGCCACGTTGTCATCCCTCGAAGCGACCTTTGCACCGGTGATCGCTTCGAGGTCCGCATCGGTCAGCAGATCGCACGCGCGAGCAACCTGCGCAGCGGTCGTCGCCTGGGCCGTCGGTGTTCCAGCCTGGGCGGTGGGTTGGCCCGGCGTGGTGCCGCCACACGCCGCGACTGCGAGCGCCGCGAGGACGAGCGGAAGGGCGAGCTGGAGCCGTATCGAGCGTCCGTTCATAACCGATACCTCCTCAGGTTGCGGGCCACGGAATGCCGCAGTACGCGTGCATGGTCATGAGGGCCTCGGGCAGGTTCTGGAGGCCTGTGACCTGGCCCGTGATCGGGATGTTGTACGGCTCATCGATGCCGGCAAAGGTCGCGTAGATGGTGAAGACCAGCTCCACCCACTTCTTGAGTTCCGTTGGCGCGACCGGGTACATGCCCTCGAACCTGGTTGCGATCTCTCGTGCCAGCTCCTGGGTTATGTCGGTGTCGGGTCCCAGGGCGGTGGCCCACTCGACATAGGCGCGGTACCGCCTACAGAAGTCACCGATGCCGCCGTCGTCCGGGGGCGGCGGTGGCGTGACCGGTGGCGGCGTCGCGTCCTGGGTGTGGAAGATGACGACCCCCGGCCCGGACGCCGCGACGGTGATCATCGTGCCGAGCCGCTGGTTGATCTGGTCGAGGGGAGCCTGGAGGAACGCCTGCAACGGCCCGACGACGATTGACGGCAGCTCCTTCCACAACTCCTGCTGGAGGTATGTCGCGAACTCCTTCAGCGACTGGCGCTCGAACGTGGCGCGGACGAAGATGGCGCCCGGGACCCGCGTGTACGGGTCCTGGACGTCGTCGACCAGGGTGGTGAACGGGAGCCGCGCGGCGCCCTGCGCGTCGAGCTTGGTCTCGGCCGTGCCGGGAGCCACGAGGCCCGGCGGGTTCTGGATGAGGGCCTGCCAGACGACGGGCGTGCCCTCGGGCTTCATGTTGGGCAGGGCGCGACCGGATTCCCTGGCGCAGTTGGCGGCCCACCCGGGCCAGTCCCAGTTGGCCGGGACGGCAATTCGGGCAACCAGCGTTCCGTCTTCGGGGGGAATGATCCCGGAGATGCCCTTCTCCGTCGTGTCGATGGCCTGCACGGACGCCGTCCACGGCTGGACCCACGAGATCACCGTCGCGACGGTTCCTACGATCGCCGCGACGCGGCCGATCCAGTCGAGCACGTACTGCTCAAACTTCTTCACGAGCGCGGTGACGACAACCTCGAGGACGTTCACCACGAAGTTCCATATCGTCGCGACGATCGTGGTGCTCGAGCCCGACGAATCTCCGAGACGGAGCGCGTCGAAAATCGACTTCAGCGCGCCGGACACGAAGTTTAGGACTGTGCTGCATGGCCCATCGGCGGCCTGGACGACCCGGCCACCGCCTGCGGGCGGCAGCGGCCCTCGTGCTGCAACGACCTGCCACGAGAGATCGACGGGTGGCGCGGCAGCAACCTCAATCAGCCGCTCGCGCGCGACGTCGGACGTGAACAGGAGCAGGACCAGCTTCGGGAAGATCACCGTGGGGGCGGCGCGCCAGTCCTCGGCGGTCCAATCCTCGACACCCATGAGGGAGCGCGCCAGATGCGCGCCAGGCGTGTCCACTGCCGCCACGTAGCCCGCGAGCAGATACGAGGGTGGAGCCAGGTCCGGAGAGACCTCGAAGAGGGCGTCGAGTTCCGCACCCTCGATACCGCCGCCGGTGTGCGCCTCCAGCGCCATCGCCTGGACCTGGTCCAGCAGCAGGCGCGCCGGGCTGGCCGGGCTCGCGACCTCGCGGATCGGACTCGCCGACTCAGGCGCCTCGTAGGTGGCAATGCCGCTTTCGGCGAGGAGCGTCACGGCCGCGTCAACGGTGGCCTGGCCGAACTCACCATGGCGAAACGCGGCCGCTGGTCCCGCTGACCCACTCGTCACCGGCGAGGTCCCGGGCGTAACGCCGCAGCCGGTGACGACGATCGCGAGCACGAGCGTTGCGAGTCGCGTGATCACCGACCGGCCCCACCGCTGCCGCGACAGGCGGCAACGACAAGCACGAAGGTTCGTGACGGTCGCTCTGACGGTGGGCGGGCGCTTCGCCCTGGCGCCAGCAGTCGGGCGTCGTCCGTGTAGATCGCGGCTGCTGCGGCCGGATCTCCCCGCCCGAGGGCGTCCTCGAAGGCATCCTCCTCTTGATCGATGTCGCTCGGCTCCATGCCGGGGCGACCCGCGGTGCAGGTGCGAAACCGTTCAATCTTGTTGGACCGCAATCGCCGAATCACAGGTTGTCGGCGATCGCCCGCGCGAGCTGCGCGGCGATGCCCTCCGGCTCCGGGAATTGGAAGTAAGTCACGATGAACATCGTGTCGCCCTTGACCGCCCTGACGACCAGGACCTCTTCCTGAACTGCCGCGTCGCCCACGCCCTCCAGGGGCGTGCCGTCGTGAAACGCGTCGTAGTAGGCCCGGCCGCCCGTCACCTTGAACCCGACGACGACGCCCCAGCCGGTCTCACCGGCGTTGTCGAGCTCCCACTCACAGCTCGCGTCGAGATCGCCAAGGTTCGTTTCGGGTGACC
>JBDSZH010000141.1:0-3980 GCA_039925225.1 Candidatus Limnocylindrales bacterium
GTCGCGCCGCGGACCAATCCCGAGCCGGGCATGGCTGGTTTCGCGCCGGGACCCGGCACGCGCTTGGCGGCCGGTTTGGCGCTCGACTTGCTGCCGTATCGAGTTCGTTTGGCCATGGGGGCGGAAGAATAGCACCAGGTTCCGGCGGGCCCGGGTGTGCCGGCGCCAATCGGCGGACGCTAGACTCGCTCCACCGCCCAGGAGGAACGTCCGATCGACATCAATGCGCTCGTCTCGGCCAACATCGGCTCGATCGTCGGCGTGCTGCTGGTCGTCGTCCTGGCGCTCGTGCTCGCGGTCGTCGGGCTGATCCGGCGCACGGGCCGCCTCGGCCGGCGCCTCGAGAGCATCACCCGTGGGAGTGACGATCAGTCGCTCGAGGCGGTCCTCGGGAGCCACCTGGAGCGCGTGCGCCAGGTCGTGCGGGACGTGGAGCAGGTCGGCGCCAGAACAAGCGTCCTCGAGCGCGACATCAAGGGCTCGTTCGGGCGGGTGGGGCTCGTCCGCTTCAACCCGTTCGAGGACACCGGCGGCAACCAGAGCTTCGCCCTCGCGCTGCTCGATGGTCTGGGCGACGGCTTCGTGGTGAGCAGCCTCCACTCGCGCACCGGCACGCGCCTGTATGCGAAGGCGATCGCGGCTGGCGCGTCCGATACGGCCCTGTCCGACGAGGAGTCCGAGGCGCTTCGACAGGCCCTCGCCAAGCCCGCTCCGGGTTTCGCTTCAGGTGCCGCCCCGGGGGCCGCCGGCTGACGATGGACGGGGGAGGGGAGGCCGTGTCAGCAGAGCTGTCACGACCCACCGCGATCCTTCCGCCATGCCCCCAACACGACCGGTCCCGGACCCGATGATCCGGACGCGGAGCCGCCGCCGAATCCGCCCACTGGAACAGATCCCGGTCTGGCATGGCTTCGAGCCGGCCGCGGACCCGAGCCTCGACGGGGCGCCCGCTACCGCGCCCAGCGGCGCGGATGCGTTGCTCGACGGCCTGAATGTGGAGCAACGTCGCGCTGTCACCCACGGCGAAGGGCCGCTGCTCGTGGTCGCGGGCGCGGGCACCGGCAAGACCCAGGTCATCACTCGGCGCATTGCCTGGCTGATCGCGACCCGGCGTGCGCGGCCATCGGAGATCCTCGCCCTTACGTTCACGGACAAGGCCGCGGAGGAGATGCAGCTCCGCGTTGACCAGCTCGTGCCCTACGGCTATGCGGACACGGCTATATCCACGTTCCATGCGTTTGGTGACCGGCTCATCCGGGAGTTCGCGTTCGAGCTTGGCCTGGCGCCGGACGTGCGCGTCCTGTCGCGCCCGGAGGTCGTCGTCTTCCTGCGCGAGCGCCTGTTCGACCTGGGGCTCCAGGAGTACCGGCCGCTCGGAGACCCGACTCGCTTCCTTGGCGCGCTCGCGTCCCTCTTTGCGCGATGTCGGGACGAAGACGTCTCGCCGATAGCGTACGCAGCGCATGCGGAGGGTCTGGCGGCGCGCGCGACGATGTTGGCGACGGCTGCGGCCGGTGCGGACGCGGGCGCGGCAGATCGCGATGCGGCGGCTGCGGCGGGAGAGCTCGCGCGGCGCCAGGCAGAACTCGCCGGAGCCTACGGGCGCTATGCCACGCTGATGCGCGAGCACGGGGCGATGGACTTCGGGGACCAGGTGTCGCTCGCCCTGCAGCTCCTGCGGGATTCAGCCGCGGCGCGCGAGGCACTCCAAGGGCGCTATCGGTACATCCTGGTTGACGAGTTCCAGGACACGAACCGTGCCCAGTCGGAGCTCGTCGCGCTTCTCGCCGAGCGTCATCGAAACGTCACGGTCGTCGGCGACGACGATCAGTCGATCTACCGGTTCCGCGGCGCGGCCATCAGCAACATCCTCGAGTTTCGCGAGCGATATCGGGGCGCGCGAACCGTGGTGCTCCGGAAGAACTACCGCTCCCTCGCGCCGATCCTCGACGCGGCCCATCGGCTCATCAAGTTCAACGATCCGGATCGACTTGAGGCGAAAGTCGGGATCTCCAAGCGATTGACGCCGGAGCGCTCGGATCGCTCGGCGCCGCCGGTCCGGCACCACGCCTTCCCGTCGAGTGGCGAGGAGGCGGACTGGATCGCTGCCGAGATCCGACGTCGCGTCGATACCGGCGGGCGACCGCGCGACCACGCCGTGCTCGTTCGTGCGAACGCGGATGCGGACGCGGTCCTCAGGTCGCTCAACACTGTCGCGCTCCCGTGGCGGTTCTCCGGCACGTCCGGGCTGTACGCCAGGCCGGAGGTGCGGCTCCTGCTCGCGCTTCTGCGCGCGGTCGCGGA
This sequence comes from Candidatus Limnocylindrales bacterium, assembly GCA_039925225.1. GTDB lineage: Bacteria > Chloroflexota > Limnocylindria > Limnocylindrales > CSP1-4 > UBA5189. The sequence continues at coordinate 2,305 of JBDSZH010000141.1, forward strand.
TACGTCATCCAGCGTCGACGTCTTCGCGTTGGCGGCCTCGGATCGATACGGCATCCCAGCAGGGGATCTCGGCGAGGTGACAGGCTCCGCCCGGCGCCGGCACCGCAGCCTGTTTGAAGTGCTGGAGGAGCTGGAGGACGAGCCGGGCCTGCTCCGGCTTTCGCCGCGCGGCCGCATCGCCATCGAAACGCTCACGACGGACCTGCGCCGGTACCGGGAGCTGGCGCAGCGACGGCCCGCCGGCGAGGTCCTGTACGCCTTCCTACGCGACACAGGCTGGCTCGCGGAGCTCGCCGGCGCCACCACGGTGGCGGCCGAGGAGCAGCTGGCGAACGTCGGCCGCTTCTTCGACATCATCCGGACGCAGTCCGCACTCCTGGCAGATGACCGCGCCGTGTTCCTCGCACGCCACCTGGCGACGCTCATCGAGGCCGGGGACGACCCCCCGACCGCCGATCCGGACCCGGACGTGGACGCGGTCCACGTGATGACCGTCCACAAGGCCAAGGGCCTGGAGTTCCCGGTCGTCTTCCTGCCCGGGCTGGTCGCAGACCGCTTCCCGGCCCGAACACGCCGAGAGCCGCTTGCGCTCCCGATCGAGCTCGTCGACGAGGTCCTGCCGGAAGGCGACGGGCACCTCCAGGAGGAGCGCCGCCTGTTCTACGTCGCGATGACCCGTGCGCGGGACGAGCTGATCCTTAGCCACGCTGCGGAGTCCGCGGGCGGCCGGGCACGTCGCCTCTCGCCGTTCGTGGTGGAGGCGCTGGACCTGCCGAGTGCCGGCTTCGGTGGTGAGGCGTTTCCGTCGTCCGTGCATGCCACGGGGCCATTGACGCGAATCGCAGCTGCCGAACCGCGAGCGGACGCGCCAGAGGCTGACCGCACCCCGATCGAGGGACCGCTGACGCTCAGCCACTCGGCGATCGATGACTACCTGACCTGCCCGCTTCGGTACAAGTACGCGCAGGTCGTGCGGGTCCCAACGACGCCGCACCACTCGATGATCTACGGGTCGGCGCTGCATAAGGCCGTCCAGGAATTCCACCGGTCACAGGCACGGGGGAAGCCGCTCACGGAAACGGAGCTGCTCGCCGTGTTCGAAGCGGCCTGGTCCAACGAGGGCTTCGTCTCACGCGAGCACGAGACGGCACGGCTCGAGACCGGCCGGGCGTCGCTGCGCCGATTCCGCGAGTCGCAGCTCCAGCCCGGGACCGTCGTGCCGGCCTGGGTCGAGCGCGAGTTCGCCTTCGCGCTCGGCGGCGATCGCGTGCGCGGCCGGTTCGATCGGGTGGACATCGTGCCCATCGCGACCGCATCGGAGGAGATCACGGGCAGTGTGGCGGCGGTCGAAGGTCCCTCCGTGTTCCGCGCCGACGTCATCGAGCCGATGCTCGAGCTGCTCGGACCCGAAGAGGTCACGATCACGGACTACAAGTCCAGCGACGTTCGCGATCCGGCGGTAGCGAAGCAGCGGGCGCGCGATTCGCTCCAGCTCCAGATCTATGCGATGGCGTACGAAGCGATGAGCGGTCGCCTCCCGGACGCCGTGCAGCTCCACTTCCTGGACTCGGGGCTGGTCGGGCGCGCGGAAGTCGAGCCGGCGCGGCTCGAGAAGGCGCGCGGCAAGATCGCGACGGCCGCCGCGGGCATCCGCGCCCGCAACTACACCCCCAAGC
>JBDSZH010000142.1:0-3104 GCA_039925225.1 Candidatus Limnocylindrales bacterium
CCTGGCGGAGAGGGAGGGATTCGAACCCTCGGTGCTCTCGCACACCGCTTTTCGAGAGCGGCACCATCAACCACTCGGACACCTCTCCGCCGGGGAGGATACCAGCGAGGCGATTGAGAGCCCCGCGCGGGGTCGATGCGGGGAATCAAGGTGCGCTTCGTCGCACTCCGGCGCGGAATGTTCGTCGCTGAGTACGAACTCGACGAGGTCGCCGGGTGTGCTGCCCGCTCATGGTCCGCGAAAGGGCTGTCGATGGCCAAAAGTTCGTGGCTGCGTACCGAATCGACGATGTGCGCCGGGTTGGGAGGCACGAAACGCAAGGCGTTCGGTGCCGTTGGATCGGACCTCGTCGCGTTGGTATCCAGGAACGAACATCGGTCCGGAATTGCGACGATTTGTGGCGGCGCGCGGGGCAGCGACGGCGGCGTACAGCTCCTCGACCTCGAGGGATCGCTAGCGCGCGACGGCGGCGTAGAGCTCTTCGACCTCGTCGCGACGGATGCCGCTGACGACCTTGACGCGCCGTCGGAGGGCGGGGTGCTCGGCGAGCTGGAGCATCGTGCCGGCGGCGCCGTCGGTACGGTTCGGGATGGAATAGACGAGCGCCTCGACGTCGGCGGCCAGGAGCGCCCCGACGCACATCGGGCAGGGCTCCATCGTGCAGAACATCGTGACGTCCCGGAGCCGCGCCTTGCCCACGCGCCGCGCCGCCTCGCGAAGCGCGACGATGACCGCGTGGGCCGTCGGGTCGTCCGTCTCGCGAACTCGATCGTGGCCGCGGGCGACCATCGCCTCGTCAAGCACCGCGACCGCGGCGTGGGGTCGCTCGCCGCGTGCGACGGCGGCTTTCGCCTCGGCCAGCGCCTCACCCATGTACAACTCGTAGTTCACGGGCCGGATCATACGCGGCCCCTCGCCTACCATCGGCCCGATGGCGATGCCGAAGCGGATCGGGGTACTCACGGGCGGCGGCGACGTGCCGGGCCTCAACTCGGTCATCAAGAGCGTGACCTACCGCGCCACCGAGCTCGGGATGGAGGTCATCGGCATCCGCCGCGGCTGGGAGGGCCTGACCCATGTCAAGCCCGGCACCGAGCTGGACCCCGACTACCTGCGGCCGCTCGACCGTCGCAACACGAGGACGATCGACCGCACTGGCGGCACGATGCTCCACACCTCACGCACGAACCCGGCACGTATGAAGGCGAAGTCGCTGCCGGCCTGGCTGTCGACGAAGGAGGCCGAGCGCTACCGGGTAGACGAGGACCGGTTCGACCTGACCCCGGTCGTCCTGGAGCACCTCGAGGCGCTCGGGATCGAGGCGCTCGTCCCCATCGGCGGTGACGACACGCTGTCGTTCGCGCGGGTGCTCGTGGACCACGAGGTGCCGCTCGTGGCCATCCCCAAGACGATGGACAATGACGTGCCCGGCACCGAGTACTGCATCGGCTTTTCGTCAGCCATCACGCGGGCGAAGGAGCTCATCGACCGGCAGCGGACGACGCTCGGCAGCCACGAGCGGATCGGGGTGTTTCGGATCTTCGGGCGCGACGCGGGGTTCTCCGCGCTCTTCGCGGCGTACGTGACATCGGCGCGGTGCGTGATTCCGGAATCCCCGTACGACCTCGACCCGCTGGCGGCGCTGCTCGCGGATGACCATCGCCTGAGCCCGAGCCACTACGCGATCGTCGTCGCCGCCGAGGGCGCGATCTGGGCCGGCGCAAGCCTCGAGGGCGTGGGCGAGCCGGACGCCTTCGGGCACCGGCACAAGGCGAACGTCGGCGAGGCACTGGCGATCGAGCTGACCCGGCGGACCGGCATCGCATCGCTCTCGATCGAGCTCACCTATGACCTGCGCAGCGGCCAGCCCGACGCGCTGGACCAGATCGTCGCCACGACCTTCGCGAACGTGGCGATGGATCTCCTGGCCGACGGCAAGTTCGGGCGGATGGCAGCGATCCGGGACGGCAAGTACGCGGAGTCGCCCCTGCCCGGCGCGGGCGCGGTGGCGCGGCGGGTGGACGTCGCCTCGATGTACAACACGCAGCGCTTCCGGGCGCGCTACGACGGGCGGATCGGGCGACCGCTGCTCCTCGTCGGGCTCGACGGGTAGCTGGCCCGGGTCAGGACTCCAGGCCGGACAGGCCGCGGATGGAGCGCGCCACGGCACTCATGTCGTCGTCCGCGTGGCCCTGGCCGATGAGGCCCGCCTCGATTGCCTCGACGAGGGCGCTGATCGGCAGCGACGCGCCGAGCTCGCGCGCCATCGAGAGCGCGATGCCGAGGTCCTTGCGGTGGAGCGAGACCTTGAAGCCGAGGGGGTAGTCGTTCTCCAGCATCCGGCCGCTGCGGTTAGTGAGCACCCACGACTGGGCCGCGCCGCCAGAGAGGGCCGCAACGGTCTGCTCCACGTCCAGGCCTGCCTTGATCGCGAGCACGATCCCCTCCGCGACGCCGATGTACGTCCCCGCGAGGATGACCTGGTTCACGGCCTTCACCGCCTGGCCTGACCCAATCGGGCCGACGTGGGTGATGGTCGTGCCCAAGCTCTGGAGGACGGGCCGGGCGCGCTCAAGATCGGCCGCGTCACCGCCGATGAAGATCGACAGCGTGCCCTTCTTCGCGCCCTCGCTCCCGCCCGAGACTGGCCCATCGAGCATGGCCACGCCATTCGCGGCGAGGCGCTTTGCGAAGTCGCGCGTAGCTGACGGCGAGATGGTCGACATTTCGATGACAAGGCTGTCGGCCTTCGCCCCCTCGGCGACGCCACCGGGGCCGAACAGGACCGCCTCGACGTCCGGCGTGTCGGAGACGATGGTGATCACGATGTCGCTCGCGGCAGCGACCGCTGCCGGGCTCTCTCGGACGTGGACGCCGAGCTCCTCGAGCTCCATCGCGCGACCCGGCGTACGGTTCCAGGCGCTGACCTCGAAACCGGCGCGCGCCGCGTTCGCGGCCATCGCGCCACCCATCGTTCCAAGACCGACGAACCCGACGCGCACCCTGCCACCCCTTCCGTACCGCCTTCAGCTTGACGCGCCGATGCTACGCCGTGCGTGCGCCGGACACGCGAAAAGCGGCGCGGGCGCCCAGGCGCCCGCGCC
>JBDSZH010000143.1:0-7405 GCA_039925225.1 Candidatus Limnocylindrales bacterium
CAGCATCAGCGCCAGCAGGACCAGGATGGCCGCCGCAGCTATGCCCTGGAACGCGTCCTGCGGGCGACTCGCCCAGTTGAAGACCTGGATCGGCAGCACGGTGAAGCCGGACTGGACCGGGTTGGGCAGGAAGGTCACGAAGCTGGCGGCGCCGACGACGATCAGCGGAGCAGCCTCGCCGATCGCTCGTGCCATCGCCAGGATGATGCCTGTCAGGATCCCCGGCGCGGCCGCCGGGATGACCGCCTGGCGGACCATCTGCCAGCGCGTCGCCCCCAGTGCGTACGACGCTTCGCGCTGCGAATCGGGCACGGCCCGGAGCGCCTCCATCGTCGCAATGATCACGATCGGCATGATCAGCAGCGCCAGCGTCAGCGCGGCCGCCAGCGGGGACCGCCCGAGCCCAAGGGCCCGCACGAACAGTGCCAGTCCGAAAATGCCGTAGATGATGGACGGCACGCCGGCGAGATTCGAGATGTTCGTGCGCAGGATCCTGTTGAGCCGCGTGTCTCGCGCGTACTCCTCGAGGTAGAGCGCCGCCCCGATGCCAACCGGGAAGCTGATCGCGCCAACCATCAGCCCGATCTCCACCGACCCAACAAGCGCCGGGAGGACGCCCGCGCGATCTGCGTTCCGGGAAGGAAAGCTGGTCAGGAACTGGAGATCAAGGTAGGGCAGGCCCTTCGTGATGACCTCGTACAGGAGGAGGACGAGGGCGAGGATGAGCAACCCGATGGCCGCGAGGCAGGCGCCAAGGAAGACCGTGCCGGCCAGCTTCCGTCTGGCGAGCTGGGGCTCGAATCGCGGCGCGGCCTGGGTGGCCGCCGCGCCCGCGGCGCTCATGCGTACCGATTCCGGAACCGGGCGACGATCCGGTTGCTGATCAAGTTGAGCCCAAGGGTCATCACGAACAGCACGAGCGCCACGGCGAATAGCGACTTGAACTGGATCGAGTCCTGGGGTGTATCACCGCTGGTGATCTGGGCGATGAATGCCGCCATCGTCCCGCCCTGCTCGAGTGGGTTGACGGTGAGGCGCGGGTTGAACGACATTGCGAGGACCACGGCCATCGTCTCGCCAACGGCCCGCGACATCGCCAGGATGACCGAGGCCATGATCCCGGACAGAGCAGCGGGCACGACGACCCGCCGGACGACCTCGAAGCGGGTCGCGGCCATCGCGAACGCCCCCTCGCGGAGCCCGCGGGGCACGGCGCGGAGGGCATCCTCGGAGAGGGATGCGATGAGCGGGGTGATCAGGAGGCCGACAACGATCCCCGCCGACAGCATGTTGAACGTGCCGATCGATGGCAGCAGGGGCTTGAGCAGCTCCGGGGTGATGAAGTTGAGGGCAAAAAAGCCGAGGACGATCGTCGGAATGCCGGCCAGCACTTCGAGGATCGGCTTGACGATGTTCCGCGTCCGGAGCGACGCGTACTCGGCGAGGTAGACCGCGGCGAGCAGCCCGAGCGGCACCGCGACAACCAGCCCGAGGAGTGCCACCTCGAGCGTCCCGACCACAAGCGGGATCACCCCGAACCGGAACGGCAGGATCGAGGCGGACCACACCGTTCCGAACAGGAAGTCGAGAGGATTGACCAGGACGAAGAACTGGGCCGCCTCCAGCAGCAGGACGAGCACGATCCCGATCGTCGTCAGGAAGCCCACGCTGGCTGCGGCACCCAGCAAACCCTCGATGGCGCGCTCGGATCGAGCGCGCCGGAGGACCAGCGAGTGGCTGGGGGCGGTCATTCGATTACTGGAGTGCAGTCGCGAGATCCGCCTTTGCCTTGGCCAGAACCTCGGGGAGAGCCTCGATGAAATCAAGCTCCTTTACGTATGCGTTGACGTTGTCGAGGTAGAACTGCACGAAGGCCGCGAACTCCGGTCGCGCGAGTGCCGCCTTCGACGGGTAGATGAACAGGGGTCGCGCGAGCGGGGTGTACGTGCCGTCGTGGACGGCCGCGCTGGACGGCGCGACGCAGCCGCCACCCTTGCCGTTGTCGATCGCGACGGCCTTGATCTTGTCGAGGTTCTCCTCGAGGTACGAGAAGCCGAAGTAGCCCAGCGCATCCTTGTCACCCGCAACGCCCGTGACCAGCGCGTTGTCGTCCTCGGACGGGGTGTAATCGGAGCGGCTCTGCTTGGCCTTGCCGTTGATCACCTCGGTGAAGTAGTCGAACGTGCCCGAGTCCGCACCGGGGCCGAACAGCTTGATCGGCTCAGCGGGGAATGCCGGGTCGACCTGGTTCCAGGTCGAGACCGTGCTGCCCTGGTCCCAGATCAGCTTGAGCTGGGCGGTGGTGAGGCAGGTGACGAACGTGTTGTCCTTGCTCACCACGACCGACAGGGCGTCCGTCGCGATGCCGAGCTCGATGTACTCGACGCCGGCTTCCTTGCACAGGGTCCCTTCGGACTTGGCCTCGGCGGTGTCCACGGTCTTGATCGGCCGGGACGCGTCGTTCATGTCGGTTTCTTTGTTGCAGAATTTCTTGAACCCTCCGCCCGTGCCCGCGAAACCGACCGTCACGTCAACGCCCGTGTTGGCCAGGTTGAACTCCTCGGCCACGGCCTCGGTGACGGGGTAGACCGTGCTCGAGCCGTCGATGGTGATCTTGCCGCTCAGAGGCGCGGTCGTGGTCTGGGGGACCGAGGTGGCGCCCGCGGTCGCCGGTGCGGATGTGGCGCCGCCGCCGCACGCCGCGACGGCCAGCACGGCCGTGAAGGCGAGGGCCCAGAGTCGTCCGGGGTTGCTGCTCACGCGATGTGTTCCTCCTGGGGACGGACGGGGCAGGCCGTCTCGCGACCAGTGTCGAGAGGGCGCGTCAACCGGAGGTCGCCCAGTCGTTAACATTCGATCAACGGGCTCCTGACGGAGTGGCCGGGGTCGTGATGGATGCCAGACTGGGAACCGTGAAGAGCCTGTGACCCGGCGTCGCTACATCGCTGCCGCCGTCGACGTCGGCTCGTACTCCGTTCACCTCCTGATTGCCGAGGTGCGGGGCCGTCGGCTGCGAACGATCGTCGACGAATCCGCCTTCCTCGGCCTTGGGCGCGAGGTGGATGCGACGGGCGAGCTCGGCGGCGCTCGCACACGGCTCCTCGACGCTTTGCATGGGTTCTCAACACGCGCTCGTGCGGAAGGCGCAGCGTCACTGACCGTTGTCGCGACCGACCCGTTTCGCCGTGCCAGCGACGCCGCGGCCCGCATCCAGGAGGTCCGCGCGACCCTCGGAATCGAGATCGGCGTGCTCGGCCACGAAGAGGAGGCGATGGTTGCCCTGATCGGCGTCCAGGCCGGCCGCCCCGTCCTCCGCGAGACCGTATTCGTGGACGTGGGCGGCGGGAGCACCGAGGTCCTCGTGGTCGGCCCCGGCCGGGAGCCGATCGCGGCCGGGCTGCCGCTGGGGGCGGCGCGCCTGTCCGGCATGCACGTCCGACACGATCCTCCGACCGCCCTCGAGGCCGGTGCGCTCCGGAAGGAGGTGCGCCGGACGATGCTCGCCGCGCCGGATGTCGACCCCGCGGAGCTCATCGCTGTCGGCGGAACGGCGCGCAGTCTGCTGCGTGTAGGCCCGCGGCTGTCCAACCGCGTCCTGACGCGTCGGCGCATTCGCCGGGCCATTGGGTTGCTGGCCGCCGGCCCCGCGGTCGCCACCGCGGACCGTTACGGGACCCGCCTGTCGCGGGCGCGAGTGCTGCCCGCCGGCGCGGCGATCCTGCTCGGCGCGTTGGACCGGTACGGGCTGGATCGTTTGCGAGTCGCGCAAAGCGGGCTCCGAGAAGGCGTCATCCTGGCCGCCCATCGCGCCGGCGAGTCGTGGCGGTCGGAGATCCGTGACCTTGCCCGCGGTTGGGACGGCTGAGCGGCGCTAGCTCGTGGGCTGGACCTCGCTCCTCGGGCGCACCACGACCGCGCGCGCCAACCGTCCCGCGAAGGTGATCGCGACGACTGGCCGCCACGAGCGACCGATGCTCCGGCGAAGGAGCGCCACCTCGCCTGCACGGTCCCCGAGGTAGCGCTCGATTGTCACGCGCTCCTGCGGCGCGAGCGTGGCGCCGCGGTCGGCGAGGAAGGCATGCACGGCATCGACCGTGAGCGCGGCGTCGTTCAGGCTCCCGAGGTGGTCCTGGAGCGCCACCAAACGCTCGATGAGCGAGGTGCGTTCCGGCCCGATCAGATCGCCGAGGAATTCGATCGTGTAGCGCAGGCGCTTGGCCTCGACACGGAGGCCATGAATCGTTGGCAGGTCCGCGCCGCGCATGACGGGGGCATACGCACGGACCAGCTCATAGGCAGCCCAGATGCTTGACGCGACGCGGTCCTGGACGGCTCGCTCCGGAGCCCCATCGGTGCTTCGCGGCGCATCGTCCGCAGCCACGAACGAGGCAAGCTCCGCCAGGAGGCGGCGATGCTTCTTCCCGTCCAGTCGTTGTGCGAGAACGGAGGCGCCCGCTGCGCGCTCCGCGGCCCACGCCGCCCGGAGTGGCTCGAGGGACGCCAGCGTGGAGGCCAACAGCTTGCGATCAGGCCGAGGCTTCTTCGCGACCGTCGCATCGGTGGCGGGGAGCGGCATAGCAACGAGCGCAGCCCATTCGATCAGGGCGCCGATCCGAACGTCGAGGTCCCGGACCGCGCCCACGACCCGCGCGAGCTCGGCCAGCTCCGTCCGGATCAACTTGACCTCGCGCTTCGAATACGCATCGCGGAATACCCGGAGTGCGGCGCGAAGCCGGCGCGTCGCCACGCGATAGCGCTTGAGGGCATCCTTCTCGGCGGGGTCACGTAGCGGGCCCTCGCGGGCGAACATCCGCTCGACATGGGGCCACATCGCCTTTCGCCCGGCGCTGGCGAAGGAGTCGGTGGGGAGGATCGGGCCGGGCGGGTCCCCGAGCGACGGCAGTACCCGAGCTGGCGGTTCGGACGAGGGCGCTGGCGGCTCGATCGTCACGCCCAGGGCTCAAGGGATCCGAGACCAGCGTGCGCGCGCCTTGGAACTGCAGCCTCCTGCGCACGCCGGGCTGCCCGGAGCCGCGCAACCTCCTGGGAGTCGATGGTCCCGGGCACGCCAGTGATCCGTTCAGTGCGCTGCCAGCGCCCGTCGTCAAGCAGGATCCAGGAACGCCGATCGTCGGCGATCGAGCCCTCGAGGATCGCGTCGATCTCGACCTGGGCGGCAGAGTCGTCGATGGGCGTGAACGCCTCGACCCGTCGATCCAGGTTGCGATCCATCAGGTCCGCTGAGCCGATGTACCACTGCGGCGTCCCGCCGTTCGCGAAGCGCCAGATCCGCGAGTGCTCCAGGAACGTGCCGATGATCGAGCGAACGCGGATCCGCTCGGAAAGCCCGGGCACGCCCGGCACCAGCGTGCACGCCCCGCGAATGACCAGGTCGACCTCGACGCCGGCCGACGACGCGCGGTACAGCGCATCGACACAGGCGCGATCGAGGAGCGCATTCATCTTGAGGACGATGCCCGACGGCCGACCCGCCGTCGCATGCTCGATCTCGCGCTCGACCAGCGCCAGGAATCGGTCCCGAAGCCCCGTCGGGGCAACGATGAGGCGCCGGAACTCACGCTGTCGCGAGAGGCCGGTGAGGATGTTGAACAGGTCAGTCACGTCGGCCCCAATGTCCGGCCGGCAGGTGAACAGGCCGAGATCCACGTACGTTCGGGCCGTCCGGTTGTTGTAGTTGCCGGTCCCGATGTGGACGTACCGTCGGAGCAGCGCGCCTTCGCGGCGGACGATCAACAACGTCTTGCAGTGCGTCTTGAGGCCGACCAGCCCGTACACCACGTGCGCCCCCGCACGCTCCAGCTTGCGCGCCCAGGAGATGTTGGCCTGCTCGTCGAAGCGCGCCTTGACCTCGACGAGGACGACCACCTGCTTGCCCTGTTCCGCGGCTCGAATCAGGTCGTTGACGACCTCCGAATCAAGGGAGGTCCGGTAGAGAGTCTGCTTGATCGTCAGGACGTCCGGATCGTCCGCGGCCTGCTCGACCAGCCGCTCGACGCTCGCGGCGAAGCTCTCGTACGGGTGCTGGACGAGGATGTCGCCGGCCTGGATCGCGGCGAAGACATCCGCAGGCTCGTCGTCGTCTGGGGGCAGGAGCGCCGGCGGGATGATTGCGATCAGCGGCTCCACCTTCAGGTCCGGCCGATCGAGATCAACAAGCTGCCAGAGGCTCGTGAGGTCGAGCATCCCGCGAACCTCGTATGTCTCATCCTCGGTCACGCCGAGCCCGCGCCGCAGCAGCTCTCGGGTCGCGGCCGGCATCGACCGTTCGACCTCCAGTCGGACAGGGTCGCCGAAGCGCCGGCGCCGCAGCTCCTCCTCGATCGCCACGAGCAGGTTGTCCGCGTCGTCCTCCTCGAGCGCCAGGTCGGCGTCGCGCGTGAGCCGGAACAGGTGGCTCTCCTCGACCTCGAGGCCGTGGAACAGGACGTCGAGGTTGGCCTTGATGACCTGGTCGAGCAGGACGAAGCGATGGCTCGTCTCCGGCTCGTCATCGGTCCGCGGTAATTCGAGGAGCCGCGGCAACACCGCGGGCACCTTCACGCGAGCGAACCGTCGCTCGCCCGTCGAAGGGTCCCTGAGCTTCACCGCGACCGACAGGGTGAGCGAGGAGATGTACGGGAAGGGATGGCCGGGGTCGACTGCGAGCGGCGTGAGCACCGGGTAGATCTCGGCGAGGAACCGCTCACGGAGGCTCGCGTGGTGCTCCTTGACCTTGGCGTAGTCGATGACCTCGACGCCGTTCCGTGCGAGCTCCTTTCGGGCTCGTTTGTACATCGTCGAGTGGTCGGCGACGAGATCGACGATCCGTTGTCGGACCTCGGCGAGCTGCTGCGACGCGTTCGGAGCATCGCCGATCTGCGCTACACGCGTCGACCGTGCCGCGCGCCGTAGCCCGGATATGCGGACCTGGAAGAACTCGTCAAGGTTCGACGCGAAGATCGCGAGGAACTTCACCCGCTCCAGGACCGGGTTGCGCGTGTCCGATGCCTCGTGCAGGACCCGCGCGTTGAACTCGATCCACGACAGCTCGCGCCCGAGGTGGGGGATGCGCCGCGCCCGGCCGCGCCGAGGGCGCGGTCGTTGCGGATCGAGGCGGGCGATGGAGGCCAGTTGGACGCGGGAGTCTAGCAGGCGATTGTTAGCGCTCCGTGATCCTCGCGTCCACTGCGAACTCGAGCTTGGAGCCCAGTGGTGGCCCCAGGCCGTCGACACGAGCGAGTGCTTCGGCGAGCCCGTCGAGCGCGTCCGCCGGGCCTTCCTTCAGCTCCGCCTCGAGCTCAACCCGCTGCGCCAATGCATGGTCACCGGCGAGCGCCGTCATCCTGTCGAGACTGACCTCGACGAGCGCGTCGCCGCGCCGGAGCAACCGCGTATGCCGAACCTG
>JBDSZH010000144.1:0-9867 GCA_039925225.1 Candidatus Limnocylindrales bacterium
GACACGATGGTCGTGCCGTCGCGCGCGTTGAGGTCGGCGAGGAGTTCCATGACTTCCACCTGGTGTCGGAGGTCGAGGTGGACGGTCGGCTCGTCAAGCACGAGGATCGGCGCGGCCTGGGCAACGGCCATCGCGAGCAGCACGAGCTGGCGCTCGCCGAGCGAGAGCTCGCGAGCGTCGCGCCCGAGGAGATGTCCGACCCCGACACGATCGATCGCGGCTGCGATGGCGGCGCGGTCCGCCGGGCGGAGGCCGCGGATCGGATGCTCGTGGGGCAGGCGCCCGAGCGCGACGACTTCCTCAACCGTCGTCGCGAACGGGAGCGAGGGCAGCTGTGGCACGACCGCCAGGCGGCGGGCGACCGCCTGTCGATCGAGGCCGGCCAACCGCGTGCCGGCGAGCTCCACCGAGCCCGCCGACGGTTCGACGAGACCCGCGATGGCGCGGAGCAGCGTGGATTTGCCGGCGCCGTTCGGTCCCACGAGTGCGACGCGTTCGCCCGCTTCGATGTGCAGGTCGATGTCTCTCAGTGCGGGCCGGCCGCGATAGGCGACCGTCAGCCGCTCGGTGCGGATCGCCGCCGGGGCGTTGATCACAGGTCGTAACCCGCGCGAGTCCGCCGGAGAAGGAAGAGGAAGAACGGGGCGCCGATGACCGCGGTGACGACGCCGACGGGGATCTCGCCCAGCAGCCGCGCCGCGAGATCCGCGCCGACCATGAGGATTGCCCCGAAGAGCGCGGCGAGCGGCAGGACCACCCGCGCGTTCGGGCCGACGGCGAGCCGCACCACGTGCGGCGCCACGAGCCCCACAAAGCCGATCAACCCGGAGACCGCGACCGACGCGGCGGTCGCCATCGATGCCAGGCCGAGCAGGATCGCGCGCTCGCGCCGAACGTCGATACCGAGGTGCGAGGCCGCTTCCTCGCCGAGCAGGAAGCCGTTCAGCGCGCGGGCGCGTAGCGAGATGAGCACGGACGCGCCGATGATCAGCGGCAGGGCCGCGGCGAATCGCACCCACGAGGCGGCTTCGAAGCCACCGAGGAGGTACGAGAAGATCTGACGCAGGCCTGTGCCGGACACGAACATCGCCATCGACAGACCGGCGGCCAGGAGCGAGGCAATCGCGTAGCCCGTCAGGAGCAGGCTCGTCATCTGCCCGTGCCCGCCCACGCGGGAGAGCCGGTACACGAGCCACACCGCGGCCAGCGCACCGAGGAACGCGAGTCCGTGGAGGAGCCCGAACTCGAGTACGAGGGTGCGAACCGGCAGGATCACGGCCACGGCGGCTCCGAGCGCCGCCCCGGACGCCGTGCCGAGCACGTACGGATCAGCCAGCGGGTTGCGCAGGACGCCCTGGAACGTGGCGCCCGCGACTGCGAGCCCGATTCCGACCGTCATCGCGCTGAGGACGCGCGGCAACCGGAGGTCGAACACGATCGTCTCCTGCGCCTGCGTCCACGTGATCCCGAGATCGAGCCCGAAGAGCCGATGCGCGAGGATCGCAATGGTGTCGCCGGGTGGCACGAAGACCGACCCGGCGGCGACGCCGGCAACGAGGACGACCACGAGTGCCGCGACGCCGAGCCCCGCGAGCACGAATGGCCGATGAACGATCGACCGCGCTGCACCACGTCGGGCGACGCTTGCCGCGACCGCGCTCACGTCAGCGCGAGTTCCGGATGGATAGCCTGGATGAGCACCTTGAGGCCTTCCGCGATGCGGGGGCCGGGCCGGGTGATGACGATGTCATCGACGGCGAAGATCGCCCCGTCCTTGACCGCGGTCATCCCGCCCCATCCCGGACGGGCCACCACAGCTTCCTTGGTCACGCCATAGGCCGCGTCGCCCAGCAGGATGACCTGCGGGTCCGCGTCCACGAGCTTCTCCAGCGAAATCGTGTAGTTGGCGGCGCCCGGGATGAGCTGGGCGCCGGCGAGCTCGAACATCTCGGCGTAGATCGAGTCCGCGGGCGGGGTGAAGATCCCACCCGTGACGTCGATCTCGTAGAACACGCGAGGCAGCTCCTCGACCGTGCCGGCGATCGACGAGAGGTCGTCGATCTGGCCCGAGATCTTGTCGGCGAGGGTGGCTGCCGCATCGGCGAGGCCGACGGCAGTCCCGATCAGCCGGATCCCGGCGAGCGCCTCGTCGACCGAGGTCGGATAGCTCACGAGGACGGGAATCCCGGCGTTGCGCAGCTTCTCCACGGCAGCGCCCTGCGTCAGCTCAGTGCCGCCGGACACGACCAGATCGGCGCCGCTGGCGACGATCTTCTCGACGTCCACGCCGGCGAAGGTCGCAACGATCGGCACGGCGGATGCTTCCGGCGGGAAGTTCGCGGGGTCCTCGACCTTGCCGACCACACGACTCCCCGCGCCGATCGCGAACAGGGTCTCGGTGGTGGCAGGCGTGAGCGACACGATCTTGTGGGGTTCGGCGGGAATGGTGACCGCCGTTCCCTCGTCGTCGGTCAGCGTGATCGGGAACGTCGGCGCCAAGGTCGGTGGCGCGTCGGAAGGAACGAACGAGGTGGCGTCTGGACCAATGGTCGGGACGCCGCTGGCGCCTGGCGCCGCACACGCGGCGATGACCAGGATCAGGACGGCGAGGAACAGGCGGAACGGGTTGGTGCGGGCAGCCATGGAAGTCTCCGGCGTGGGGATCTCTGGGTGGCCGAGCGCGCGCAGACGGGCGCTCGGAACGTCGGGGAGAGGCTGCCTCAGCCGGTGGATCGCATGCGGTGCCTACCCTTTCTCTCGAAGGTCGGAGCAGCCACTGCGAGTCGGCGACCGGACTTCCATCGCAAAGCGATGGTCACCGTAGCGGGACTGTGCCGGACTCTCACCGGCTTCGCGAGCACGCAGTGCGTCGTCGAAGCGACGACCCCCGGAGCCTAGCACTCGGCCGATAAGCCGGACGTAAGCGGCTGGTGATACCCCGGTGATCGCGGGTGCAGACCGAGACGCGATCATGGCCAGGTCATCGCCTCCCGCCGGCAGCCCGCCGCGGAGGTTCAGATGTCGAGACATCGGTGGTCAATCTGGCTCGGCCCGCCCGTTGCGCTGGTCGCGATCGCGCTGGTCGTCGGTCAGTTCCAGCCGGGAGCGGAGGCGGGCGGGCGCGTGACGCCACGCCCGGCGGGAGTTTGCGCGAACACAGCTCCCGAACTGCGCGGACTCCACGCAGCAAAGGGCACGTGGTGGCGGCTCGTCGACCGCCTTGATGCCAACGGTGCGCTCGTCGGGCGCACGCTGTTCGCCGGCAAGGGTGGAGCGGCGAATCTCACCCTCGAGCTCGGCGCGGAGAGCTCCGCCAGCGGTCCGGTCGGCGGAATGGTCGTAGTCGCGACGGACGACGGGACCTTTTCGGAGGTCCGGCTCGTCGCCGCCGCCGAGGGCTGCTCTTGGCTGATCCATCGGAGCCAGGACGTCGTGCGCAGCGCGATCCTGGATAGCCCGGGCGGCGTCCTCCTCGCTCATCTTGTCACCCGCGAAACCCGTGAGGACGAGGGCATCTGGCGCATCGGCGGCATGGACCCCGATGCCACGCTCGAGCGCGTCCTCGGCCCGCTCCCCGCCCAGCCGGCCTTCGGGCCTGTGTGGGCCACGGAGCTGCGGTTGAACACGACCGGGACGGAGCTCGCGGTGCAGTCGTGCGGCGAGGGAGCCTGTGTCGTTCGCGTGGTGTCACTCAAGGCCGACAACATCGGCGGCGCAGCAGCGATCGTCGGCGGTTCCGACCAGGGCGCAATCATCGGCTTCTCCGGCGAGCGCCTGATCACGTGGGCGCATTGCCAGGGACTGCCGTGTGCGCTCCAGGCCTGGACGGCCGGCGCCAGCAAGCCGACGACCCTCGTTGACCTTGCAGCCGGCGCCGCGCTGACCGGTGACGGCCACTACCTCGTCGTCGTCCTCGATGAAACCGGCCGAGCGGCCCGCGTCGATCTCGGTAACGGCGCCGCCCAGCGGGTGCGGGGCGTCGCCGCGGGCGACCTGCCGCTGAGTGCCGGTATCGGGGCATATGCCGGCTTCGAGGTCGGCGCCGATGAGGTCGCCATCAATGCGCTGGGCGCGGATCCCCACGCCTTCAGCCCCGCCGAAGCAGCCCTCGCTCCTTGATCCGCCACCGATCCGAGATGACCGCCGCTCCGAATCCGGCCGCCGTGGAGGTGTTCCCGTGATCAGGATTTCCGATTTGTATCGGCGCGCGCCCGCCGCGCCCGCCTCGCCCGTCGCGCACAGCCCGCGAGTCGCCGTCGTGGCCCTCGGTTTAGCTATCGCGCTCGCCCAGGCTTGGCCGGTCGCGGCGCACAGCCCGGACCCGCTCCTCGGCACGACGCCGTGGGGCCAGAACCAGGTGGTCCTGTACATGTGGGCATCGGGCCAGGTGCCACCGACGTGGGCCGCCACCAACATCGACGCCGGTGCCGCCGATTCCAAGGCGTCACGCAACTCGCAGGCTGCGCTCTTCGAGCGATCAGCCGCGGCGGCGAGCAAGATCGCGTACGGCGGGGCGCATCCGTGCCCGAGCTACGGCATCGCGTGCATGAACCGCAGCGGTGTGCCGATCAGTTTCGGCGTGTGGTTTCGGCCGCATGGCACGTCCCTCGACTGGGGCACGCTCCGCTGGTGCCAGGCGCAGTCGACATTCACGAACGGCTGCTACGACATCCGGCGCGTTGCGCTCGACGAGTTCGGCCACGTGGAGATGCTCAACCACCACGTGAACTACGCCGACGAGAGCGACTATCTCGATGCCGTCGTGCAGTACGCCGGCCGATCTCGGCCGAAGGCGGGCTGGAACACCCACGTATACGGGCGCTGCGACATCGCCCGGCTCCAGCTCGAGTACGAACTCATCGAGTCGGACGACCCGGTGTCGACCTGCCTATCGTTGTCCACCACTCTCATGATCGCGGCTGATCCCCCGTCCATCGTCGCTGGCGACACAACGCGGGTGACCGGGGAGCTCGAGATCGCGGTCGCCACAGCCGCGAAGCGCCTGTCGGGTGACCCACTGAGCCTGCGCACGATCACCCTCCAGCGACGCTATCTCGGCTCTACGGCATGGGTCGTCATCGCGACGATGAGCGCCGTCTCCGGATCCGTCGGGAGCTACGCGTTCACGATCAAGCCATCCGCCACCGCGGACTATCGACTGGTGTACGACGCACCGTCGTCCGAGGGGCTGAAGGACGCGACATCGACGGTGTACCGGATCACGGTCGGCGTCGGCCCGTGCTCTGCGTCGTCCGCCACAAATGGTGCCAAAGCTCCGCAAAAGCCGTGCCTTTGATCGGCTCGGGCATCGCGCGCTCCGGGAGGTCGGGCTTCGGCCCGGCCTCCCGAGTTCAGGCGGTCGTCGCGGCCTGGACGGGCGTGAAGATCGACACCTGCGCCGCGTCGGGGAGCATGACCCCGAACACCTTCTGGAGGGTGAGAAGGTGGACGCAACTACCCCACGATTCGAAATAGTGGCAAGTGCAGTGCCACTGACCGGAATCGAGGCTCACGTGGTGGGTGTCGTTGTCGCCGCGGAACGTGAGCGCGACGCGATCGATCGAAATGCGATCAAGCTCGCGGGCGTAACGATTCGCCTTCTCGACCTTGCCGATCAGGGAACTGTGCATCTGGCCAGACCCTCCAAGCCCCCGTGTGGGGCGATGGCGGCCGCCGTCCGGTCCTGCACCGACCGAGCGAGGCGGGCGCGTCGCTAGGTTACACCCGCCCACCCCGTCGCGGGGTGCTATCGTCCGCGACCAATCGAGCCGGGGGGCCGCGCCAACGGAGACTGACAACGCCGTGATCACTTGCCGCGTGTGCGCCGCCCCCAACGAGGCCGAAGCCTCGTTCTGCGGGACGTGCGGCGCCCCGCTCGCACCAGTCGAGGCGATTGAAGATTCGACGCAGCCGGTCGCCATCGGGCCTGCGCCGATACCCGAGCCGGGCACGGATCCCGTGCCGGTCGCGACACGCACGTCCGAGCCGGTTCCGGAGCCGGAGTCCGTCCCGGCTCTCATCTCGATGCCGCCCAAGGTGCCGCTGATGCGTGTCGCCGGCGAGGCGCCAGTCCTGAAGGCGGGCCAGACCGCCTGCCCGAACTGCGGGACCGGCAACCCGCCGTCGCGCCTGTTCTGCATGAAGTGCGCCACGGAGCTGAACCCTGCGCCGCTCGTGAAGCGCCCGCTCGTGAGCCGGGGCCTCGTCGTGCGCTTCTTGCTGAGCGCCGGACTCAGCACGGTCGTGGTGATCAGCGGCGCGGCGATCATCACGCGGCTCGCCGCCGCCTCCTCCTCGTCCCAGCTGCCGGTGCCATCGCCGGTCACGGTGACGGATCAGGGCGGCGTGGAGACCGAGGTCGGCCTCGTGCCCGGCGACGATCCCCAGCCGATCGCTCAGCTTCCCGCAACGACCACGATCCAGCTCGCGAGCTACCAGGAACCGTCGCCCACCGAGACGGGCTCGACGGGCACTACGCCCCGCGCCCGCTGGTGGAACGACTCTATCCCGCGCATTCCGGCGATCTCGCAGTTCGATGGCAGCAGGCTCCAGGGCGTCAACTGCGTAATGGCGTCCGGGGCGATGCTGGCGCGCCTCGCG
The DNA here is from genome assembly GCA_039925225.1 of Candidatus Limnocylindrales bacterium. Lineage (GTDB taxonomy): Bacteria > Chloroflexota > Limnocylindria > Limnocylindrales > CSP1-4 > UBA5189. The sequence continues at coordinate 6,601 of JBDSZH010000144.1, forward strand.
TTCGGGATCGTGACGAGCGGCTCACAGCTCCGCGCGCTGTCGCGCGACACCGAGGGCGCGACGAGCTTCCGCGACCTCCAGAACGCGCTCTTCGCCGGCTGGGGCATCAAGTTCAGCATGGGCGCCGCGACGCCGCTCCAGTTCCGGGCGCTCCTGTATGCCGGCGCCGGTGCCGAGGTCATCGTGGACTATGGCGCGATACCGGCCAGGACTCGCCTGTCGCCCAACTTCACCGGGAACCACGCGATCTATATCGATGCCTTCCGCCCCGCTGGCGTAGAGGGCGCGACCGAGGCCGCGTACTACGTCATGGACCCGATCGGCCACACGTGGTCCGGCTACAAAGGCGAGTGGTGGCCGGCGGAGATGGTGGAGCGCGCCGCCGGTGTGTTCGGCGGTGGCAAGATCGTCGCGGCGTGGGCCTTCGCGGGTGGCGTGATCCCGTTCAACCACCCGATCCTGCCTCCGGCCGCGTATCCGCCCAGGACTCCGGGCCAGCCACGACTTGCCGGCGAGACGCTCGCGCCGGGCGAGACGCTGCTACCCGGCGAGACACTTGTGCCTCTCGAGTCCCTCGCTCCTGTCGAATCGCTGGGACCCGGGGCAACCCGCGGGCCGGGCGGCGGGCTGATCGACCGGATGCCCTTCGGCGACCTGGCCCTGGACGCCGACGTGAAGGTCGGCGAAACGCCGCCGGACGCGCCGACATTCCCTGGGGCTGACTTCTTCACGGACCGCTACCAGTTCGACACCAAGCTCAGCACCTCGAGATGCACGGTCCAGCCCGTCCCGCTCGACTGCCCGACTGGGATCATTGGGGTACTCGGCGAGAAGCAGCTTTCGGGCACGACGGAACCGCTGAAGCTGCTCTACGCAGACGTGATCGGTCCGGGCATGTACCAGATCATCTACGAGTCGCCGCCGAGCTCCGACAGCGAGCTGCTGCTCTGGAACACGCGCGATGGTGGCACCCTCCAGGCTGCCAAGGTCGAGTCAGGGCTGATCGGGAGCATGTCGGTCTCCATCGCGACGATCACCGTCGACCCCACGCTCAGCTACTCGTTCGTCGCCGCGACCACGTCCGACGGCATTCGCACCGTGAGCGACGTCGGCTCGCTGCTGGTGAAGTGATGAGCCTGTTCGCCGGCTTCACCTCCAAGATCAGCGCCACGCTCGCCCAGCCGACGGTCCAGGCCATCGCGACAGGCATCCTGACCGGCGCAATCGTTGGATCCGCGCTCGTCGCTTCGGGCGCCATCCCGCTCGACAGCAAGCCGACTTCGTCCGAGGTCGCGCTACTGGCCTGCCCGGGCTTCGGACCGGAGCTCGCCCACGTGCCGGCGGGCCAGACGATGCTGGTCACCGCCCGCTCGGAGGACGGCAACTGGCTCGAGGTGTACGTCGGCGAGCCGGCCGTCGATCGGGCATGGGCGCCCGCATCGGCGCTGGCGCTACAAGCGGGCGTCGCTGGGCTGCCGATCTCCGGCTGCGCCTCGTCCGTGACGGCGCCGCCGCTCCCATCCGCGCTCGCGATCACTCCCCCACCGCCGACCCAGGGCGCCGTGGCCACCGTCCTGCCGACAGTCGAGCCGTCCCTGGCACCCGGTGCGACGCCGACGCCAACACCCAAGCCCACACCCACGCCCAAGCCCACCAAGACACCAACCCCGACCGCCGTTCCAACGGCTGTTCCAACGGCGGTTCCGACACCGGTACCCACACCGGTTCCGACTCCGGTTCCGACTCCGGTTCCGACGCCGGTTCCGACGCCAAACCCAGGGCCTGTTCTGACAAACCTCAAGGCGACCAGCTTGTGCACCGACCCTACGAGCACGATCACTGTGGACGCGAGCGACCTGTCCCCGGGCGCCCAGGCGGGCGTGCAGGTCGTCCAAATCACGTACACACCGCCGGGCGCGTCGCCGACCGGTCCATTCAATATGGCCTACCAGGGCGGCACCACCTGGCGCTTCTTCCTCACTCCGTCCGGATGGAACCCCGGGTTCGTGGCCTATCACGTCACGGCCTACGACTGGTTCGGCGCGTCGACCACCAGGTACAACGTCAACGACTTCAACGACCCGAGCTACCTCTACGTCCCGGACTTCTGCTGAACCGCTGACGCGAATCGAGCCTCCTCGACGTGTGCCGCTTGCGCGTCCGAGAAGTCCGCTACGGCGCGGAGGTGCCCTCGCGGCCGAAGTCGTCCTCGAGGCGGATGACGTCGTCGAGCTCCGGCGTTGAGACCTCGATGAGCGTGCAGGTCTCGATCGCCTCGTAGCGGTGGTGGCGGCCGATCGCCACGTGTGCACCCTCGCCGGGGCCCAGCTCGCAGTCCTCGACGACCCCGGCGTCGTTCTCGAGGGTCAGCTTCAGACGGCCCGACAGAACGTGAATCCACTCGTCCTTCAGCTCGTGATACTGGAACGAGAGCCGGCGGCCGGCGTTGATCACGAGGAGCTTGCCGACGTAGCGATCGGTATGGGCCCAGATGATCTCGTGGCCCCAGGGCTTGTCGACGCGCCGGGGCAGCGCCGAGGTCATCGGGCTGGCTCCGCGGTCATTCGCGAACGAGCTGCTCGCCCGCGCCCACGAGCGCGTCGCGAGCGTCCGCTGACGTCGCTTCCGTGTACACGCGCACGAGCGGCTCAGTTCCCGACGTCCGGATCAGCAGCCATGAGCCGTCCGCCACGAAGAACTTGAAGCCGTCCTTCGTGTCGAGCGCCTGCGTCCGCGTGACCGGCTGGCCGGCGAGCGTGGTCGGCGGGGTCGCGACCAGGCCCTCGAGCAGCCGGCGCTTCGTCTCGGCGTAAGCGGCCCGATCCACGTGGACGTCGATCCGCGTGTAGAACGACGGCCCGGCGAGCTCGTGGAACTGGGCGACGATCTTCGAAACCGGGTGGACCCCGCGCGCCATCTCCTTGAGCACGAGGTCCAGCAGCAGCAGGTTTGCATAGATGCCGTCGCGCTCCGGCAAGTGCATCCCGAAGCCGTAGCCGCCGGACTCCTCTGCGCCCATCATCGCGCCGGTCGCAATCATCATCGGCCCGATGTACTTGTAGCCGACCGGGCTCTCGTGCACCTCGATGCCGTAGTGCTTCCCGATCCGCGCCGCCATGGAGGTGTTGTTGACCGAGACCACGACCGGCTCACGCAGGCCCCGGTGCTCGGCCAGGTAGTACATGAGCAGGCCCGTGACCTCCAGCTGGTGGATGAAGTTGCCCTGCTCGTCCGCCGCTCCCGCGCGATCCGCGTCGCCGTCCAGCA
>JBDSZH010000145.1:0-7993 GCA_039925225.1 Candidatus Limnocylindrales bacterium
GCTTCGATGGCCAAGCCGCGCGGCGCCTCCGGGATCCCGGCCGCAAGCTCGATGGCGCGGCGCAGGGCCGCGGCCTTGTGCTCGGTCTCCTCGAACTCCTTCTCCGGCACGGAGCCCGCGACGATTCCCGCTCCCGTGTGCACGTGCGCGCGACCCTCGCGCAGGACCGCGCTTCGAATCGTGATCGCGGTGTCCATGTTGCCGTCGTAGCCGAGGTAGCCCACCGCGCCGCCATACAAGCCGCGCCGCTCGCCCTCTGCTGCGGCGATCAGTTGCATCGCGCGGACCTTCGGCGCGCCCGAGAGCGTCCCGGCGGGGAAGACGGCGCGGAGGGCATCGACGGCATCGAGCTCCGGCTTGAGTTTGCCCTCCACGTGCGAAACGAGGTGCAGGACGTGCGAGTACCGCTCCACCTCCATGTACTTGCTGACCGTCACGGTTCCGGGGCGCGACACGCGGCCCAGGTCGTTGCGACCGAGGTCGACGAGCATGACGTGCTCCGCGCGCTCTTTTGGGTCGCGCTGGAGCTGCTCGGCGAGGATCGCGTCCTCGGCGGGGGTGGCGCCACGGGGGCGAGTGCCGGCAATCGGGTGGGTCGTCAGCTTGTCTTTGTCCACCTGGACTAGGAGCTCCGGGCTCGCGCCCACGACTTCGAATGACGGCGTCCGCACGAAGAACAGGTACGGGCTCGGGTTGACGCGGCGCAGGCTTCGATACAGCCCGATGCCGTCGAGGGCCTTGCCGGTGGCGGGGTCCGTTGGGAGGTCGAACGACTGGCGACGCGCCAGCACGACCTGGATCGCCTCGCCGGCCGCGATCGCATCCTTCGCGGTTTCAACCGCGTGGACGTACTCGTCGTGGCCGAGGCTCGTCTGGCTCGCGAGCCCGTTCGAGGCGGACGCTGAGTTGCTCGGCGCGGTCGCCGGAGCCAGCTCGGCAGACGAGGGCCGCGACGTCCGCTCGAGCGCCTCGAAGATCGCGTCCTCGGCGATCCGGTAGCGGCCCTCCAGGTCGGGGGTTTCGGTGTGCAGCGAAGCGATCGCGGAGAGCGTGTGGGTCAGGTGGTCGAAGACGAGGACGAGGTCGGTCTCGATGAATGCCGCCGAGGGCGTGCCCACGGGATCCCTGTCCGGGAGTGGGACCTTCGGCTCGAAGATCGATACGGCGTCGTACGAAAGCGCGCCGACAGCGCCGCCGGTGAAGCGGGGCATGCCTTCGGTCGGCTCCACGCGGCGGCGCGGCACGAAGCTTCGGAGCGCGAGCAGCGGATCGGGCGCGTCGCTGGTCGTGATCGGCAGCTCCGGGTCGTACCGATTCACGCTCAAGGGCCTGGTCTGGATCCGCGCCTTGCCGTCGTGAACCTCGAGGAGGCGCCGAGGCCCAACACCCAGGAACGAATATCGACCCAGCCGCTCGCCGCCCTCAACGGACTCGAGGAGGTACGCGGGCGTCGTGCCGTCGTCGAGCCGGAGGAAAGCGCCGATCGGCGTCTCGAGGTCCGCGGACCGCGTGGCGCGCAGGAGCAGGGTGTCGGCGTTGCCAACGAGCCGCTTCGCCTGGGTCAAGCTGAGCGGGTCCGTCACGGTCACGTGCGGCGCCTCCGGTGTGCGAGCGGTTCCAGAATCACAACGACCTCTCGTCCTCCGGGACGAAAGGTCGAGCCTTCCGCGGTGCCACCCTCATTCGGCTGTGCCGCACTTTCCTGACCGACGAGTGGTCTCTCGACCGCCGATCGGCGCTGCCCGCTATCGCTGGCGCTCTGCGCCGGAGCCTACTTGGCTCTCGCGTCGCCGCGTTTGCCGTTCGGTCCGGAGGCTCCCGGGTCCATTCCTCGTCGCTGCCGTCCCGGCTTCCACCAGCCGCCGGGTCTCTCTGCCGACATTCGACGGGTACTCGTCCCGTTCATTGCCCGTATTCGATTAGGCGCGGAGTCTAGGCAGCCCGGACGAATTGCGTCAAGGCAGGTCGAGGTAGGCCATCGCGCGGGCGACGTTCGAGTCGAGCGAATCGATCGCATCCAGGGTGAGGTGCGGCTCTGGCCACGGCGCCCACTCGGCGCGTCGGCGCACGACCTCATCCCAGGAGGGCTCTGGAATCGCGAGGCCGCGGTCTCGTGCCGCGACGCGCTCCGCGTGGACGGTTTCGTCGGAGACGACGCACTCGATGATCCGGAGGTCGGCGCCGTGGTTTGGGGCGAGCCGGCGCCACATGTCGCGCGCTTCCTCGACGGCGTTGACCGCATCGATCACCACCGACAGGCCGGCGCCGAGCATCTCGCCGGCAAGGGTCTCCGCGACGACATACGCGGCAAGTCCGGTCTCGAAACTCCGCGGGATGCCGGCCGTGACGATGGCCGACTCGATCGGATCCACCGACAGCACCGGGTAGCCGCGAGCGATCGCTATCCCGCGCGCGACGCCGCTCTTGCCCGATCCCGGCAGCCCGGAGAGGACGATCAGGAGCGGATCAGATGTAGCGGTTCTCGGCGTAGCACCAGGCGAAGCCCTTGCCGGCGGGCATCTGGAGGATCACCGGGTGGTTCGAGCCGAGCGCATGGGCGCGGGCGTCGCCCGCCTGCGACTCGCAGCAGCCGACGTGCCCGCAGGTGGCGCACAGGCGCAGGTTGAACGTGGAGCCGCACTCTTCGCAGACGTTGCCGGAGGGCGCGGCGATCGTCTCGGGCGCGTGCTCGCACGCTCGGCCAACCTGTTCGATCGGGTCGCTTGCAAGGTCCATGCGCGGCAAGGGTAGCCGGGTGTGACAATCGCGCTGGAGGTACCGATGACCGAAGGACGCCGACTCGACCGAGCCGAACCGGTCATCGCCGTGGTCGGCAGCCTGAACATCGATCTCATCGCTTACGCGGCGCGCATGCCTGGCGCCGGCGAGACAGTGATCGGTGACCGATTCGTCATGGGCTTCGGCGGCAAGGGCGCGAACCAGGCCGTGATGGCGGCGCGCCTGGGTGCCCGCGTGTCGATGATCGGGGCGCTCGGCGACGACGTCTACGCGGGGATGACGGTCGACAACCTGATCGAGCAGGGCGTCGATGCGGCGCATGTTGCGAGGGTTGCGGGGTCCAGCGGTGTCGCGCCGATCTGGGTGGAGCCCGATGGGACAAACCGAATCATCGTCGTCTCGGGGGCGAATGACGCTGTCGACCCGACGGCTGCCGCCGACGCCGTCCGGGCGCTTCGCCCGGCGGTCGTGATCGGCCAGCTCGAGATCCCTCAGGCCGTGACCGCGGCTGCCTTGCGTGCCGCGCGCGAGGTCGGAGCGATCACGATCCTGAACCCTGCGCCGGCCGCGGCGCTCGACGCCGACCTGCTCCACGGAGCCGACTGGCTCATCCCAAACGAGACTGAGTTCGCGATCCTCGCTGACGTCGAGGACTTCGATCCTTCGGACGACGCGGCGCTCGTCGCGTTTGCCCGCCGAATCCGCCCCAGGCTCCTCGTGACCCTGGGCTCACGCGGCTCGGCGCTCGTCACGACGCAAGGCGCGATCGCGCGAGTGGCGGCGATTCCGGTCCAGCCGGTCGATACGACGGGCGCCGGCGATGCGTTCGTCGGAGCCTTCGGATTCGGGCTCGCGACGGGCATGGACGAGCTGGCGGCCGTTCGACTCGGTATCGCATGCGCGTCGGACAGCGTCATGCGAACTGGGACGCAGAGTTCCTTTACTTCTCGGGAGCGCGCCGCGACGATCGTGGAGCAGGTGCTCGCGAGGGGCTGATTTCGGTGCCGGCTTGAGCACGACTGGCGCGGGGGCTTAGTCGAGCCTGCGATAGCGGACGTCGATCTCGCCATTCAGGCGTCGAGCGTGGACCTCGAGGGCGATGGGCGAGCCGTCCTCGCGAACGAGCAGAACCTCGGTGTCGACGACACCACCCTCCTGCACGGCTTCGAACAACCCGCTGGCCGCCGCCCGCGCCTCGGGGAGAACGAAGTCCGTGAAATTGCGACCGACAAGGGCACCCGGATCGCCCGCCATGAGCTGCGCCCACTCCGCCGAGACCTGGGTCAGATCGCCGCTCGCGGCATCGACGCAGACGCACGCCGTACGCGGCTCGTCCCACCACTGCTCTCGGGGCCTGCCGTCGTAGTGGCCGTCCCGATAGACGTAGAGATGACCGTGCTCGCCGCTCACGTGTCGCGCGAAGATCGCCACCCGCGGAAACAGAGGTCGGAGGCCCGCTTCGAGGTCGGCCGCCGAGGCGTCGGGGGTCTGGGCGGCGACCTTCTCGACCGCCCGCCCGAAGGCGGGGTCGCTCGAGGGGATGGTGCTGATTCGCGCTCTCATCCATAAAAGGTGACGGTTGCGGGTTTATCAAGGCGAAACACTGACGAGGGCAATCGTTGCATCCCGATGGCAGGCGGTCGCCTGCCTACCGCATTGGCGCTACTCCTCGAAGAGCTCCCAGCCGCCGTCGTCGCCGGGGGTGAAGAAGGCCTCGTCGGGGTAGCACCAGGCCCAGAGCTCGCCGGGCTGGGCCGAGCGGATCAGGGCGTGGCCGGTCTCGGTGGAGTGGGCGGTCGCGTGGCGATTGGCGCTGTTGTCACAGCAGCCGGTCTTGCCGCAGACGATGCACTGGCGGAGGTGGACCCAGCTGTCGCCCATCTCGACGCAGGTCGGGCAGACCTCGAGCGTCGGCGGCAGGTCGACCATCGCGGTCGCGAAGTGTGGGCAGGGCAGGCTCATCGGATTGCATGCTAGCCGGTCGATCGAAGAGGCGGCACCAATATCGACGATCATTGGCGAATGGCCAACCCGCCGCGGAATCTCGCTCTGCGCGTCGCCGAGTCTGACGAGGATCTCGAGGCCTGGCGACGGGTCAGGGCTGAGGTCATCCCGAACGAGCGTGTCGCGACCATCGAGTGGATGCGGGCGTCGATGACGCCCGAGCGCGTTTACCTGATCGCGGAGCTCGACGGTGAGGTTGTAGGCTCGGGGCTGGGGGGCCGGAGCGACTTCGGCCATGCCGGGCTGCATCCCCGCGTCGTGCCATCGGCACGGCGGCGAGGCGTCGGCTCGGCCATCCTCCGCGAGCTCGCCGACCGAGCGTGGCGGCTCGGCTTCACCGAGGCGGGGACGCAGGTCGACGACGAGGGCTCGCTGGCGTTCGCCCAGCGGTACGGCTACCGGGAGGTCGATCGCCAGATCGAGCTGGTCCGGACGATCGGCGACGAGACGTGGCCGGAGGTTCCCGTCGGCCTCGAGATCGTCACGGTGGCAGATCGGCCGGATCTGTGGCGCTTCGCCTATGAGCCGCTGGGCATCCAGGCGTTCGAGGACATGGCCCATGCCACGCCGGTCCGCGCCTCCCTCGAGCAGTGGGAGCGCGACTGGCTCGGCTCGCCCGAGGCAACCTTCGTGGCGCTTGCCGACGGGCAGGTCGTCGGCGTTGCCGTGCTGCAGCTCGACGCCGACGAACCCGAGCGCGCCGAGAACGCCATCACCGCGGTGCTGCGCGGCTGGCGCGGCAGGGGCATCGGCAGCGTCCTCAAGCGCACGACGCTGGCGTGGGCTGCCGAGCACGGGATCCACGAGCTCAGCTCCTGGGCGGCGCAACGCAACGGTGCGATCCGCCGCCTCAACGAACGGCTCGGCTACGTCGACCGCGGGGTCAGCATCGCCGTCCGCCGAGCGTTGCCGTTCGAGGCGTGACGCCCAGGGCGGGGACCGAGCACGGTCGCTGGCGGAGAGGGTGGGATTCGAACCCACGGGACTCGCGTCCACCTGTTTTCAAGACAGGACCGTTCAACCGCTCCGGCACCTCTCCACGCGGGAGGATACCAATCGAATTCAGTCGACCGTGTGGACCACCCAGACATTGGGATCGTGATAGACCCCCTCGTCGGCAACCCGATCGATCTCGACCGGGGACGCGGCGAACGGAACGATGTATGAGCCGGAGCCCGGGAACTCCAGGCCCGTCCACGCCTCCCAGTCCGCGACGGAGCCGCGCATCGTCATGGCCTCCGGTGATCCCCGCACGATCCGAGCGCCGAGCCGGGCGTGGAGGCGGATCCAGGCGTCGAATGGCTCGCCATCGGCGCGGGTCCAAAACGCGTAGTTCTCGATCGGGATGAGCGGAAACCGATGCTTGTCGGTGGGGCGGACGCACGCGATCACGTGGCCAAAACCGTGGGCTCGCGCGTTGGACCGCATGGCGTCAACCATCACACCAGCGAGGCGGTCACCCCGTCGGGACGGGTCGACCACGATCTGGATCGCACCGAGCGTATCTGCGGCCACCCCGGCGGCGTGCTGCTCGGCGCTCCGCTCCAGCTGCTGGTCCCATCCCGCCGGCAGATCCTCGTCGGTTCCGTTCCAATGGATCGGTGCGGCGTTGTTCGTTGCCGCGATGGCGCCAACCGCGTCCAGGAGCACGAGCTGGAACCCGGACCACGCTTCATCGAGCAGGTGCCAGTAGCGCTGGACAACGGGGTCCTGGAGCATGAACTCCGGCCAGACCGAGCCGTTGAACTGCCCGGCGGGCCGCACCAGGTCCGGCCGCTCCGCGAGCGAGACGAGGGAGTGTCCCGCCGGGATCACGATCCCGAGGTCCGGCATCAGGCCGGAGCCGCGGTCCGGTCGATGCGCTCCCGGCCGAGATACGGGCCGAGGACCTCCGGGACGAGGATGGAGCCGTCGCGCTGCTGGTAGGTCTCGATGATCGCGGCGACCGTTCGAGCGAGGGCCAGACCTGAGCCATTGAGGGTGTGCACGAGCTCCGCCTTGCCACCCTTCTCGGCGCGGTAGCGGATGGCCATCCGGCGCGCCTGGTAATCGCCGAAGTTGGAGCACGAGCTCACCTCGAGCCAGCGCTCCACGCCCGGCGCCCAGACCTCCAAGTCGTACTTGCGGCGCTGGACGAAGCCCATCTCGCCGGTCGACATCAGGAGCACGCGGTAGGTGAGTCCGAGCCGCTGGAGCAGGTCCTCCGCACGGCCCGTCATCCACTCGAGTGCCTGGGCGGACACCTCCGGCCGCTCGAACAGGACCATCTCCACCTTGTCGAACTGGTGGACGCGCATGATCCCGCGGGTGTCCTTGCCGGCCGCGCCGGCCTCCCGGCGGAAGCACGGCGAGTACGCGACGTAGTGGATCGGCAGCGTGGCGGGTTCGAGGATCTCGTCGCGATGCAGGTTCGTGACCGGCACCTCGGCCGTGGGGACCAGGTACAGCTCATCGCGGGTGATGACGTACATCTGGTCTTCCTTGTCCGGAATCTGGCCCGTGCCACGCGCCGAGGCGGCGTTGACGACTGCGGGGGGCCAGATCTCGGTGAAGCCGTTCTCGCGCGTGTGGACGTCGAGGAACCAGCTGATCAGGGCGCGCTGGAGCGCGGCGCCGGCGCCCTTGTAGACCGGGAAGCCGGAGCCGGCGATCTTCGCGCCCCGAGGCAGGTCGATGATGTCCAGCGCCTCCGCGATCTCCCAATGGGGCTTGCGATCCCACGTCTCCTGGTCCGGATCGCCGTCCGGAAATTCATCCGGTCCCTCCAGGTAGACCTTGCGCGCCAGCTGGTCGCCCCAGACCCGGACGGTAACGTTGGCCTCTTCGCCCCCGATAGGCACGTCGGCCTCGGCGGGGTTCGGGATGCGCAGCAGGAGATCCTCGACCTGGGCTTCGATGGTCGTGAGCTCCGCCTCGAGCGCCGTCAGCCGCGTGCCGATCTCCGTGGAGCGGGCACGAAGCGTGGCGACCTCGGGACCATTTGGCTTCGCGCCGCCCTTGATCGTCTCGCCGATCGATTTCGACGCGGTGTTCCGCTCTGCGCGGAGGCCGTCGGCCTCGCCCTGGAGCTCGCGCCGGCGCGCATCCGCCGTGAGCGCGGCATCGACCAGCGCGGGGTCCTCGCGCTTATCGATCGCGCCCTTCCGGATCGCCTCCGGCTCCTCGCGCAGCCGCTGCAGCCCAACGCTCATGCCGGAAGTGTGCCGCCCGCGGCGGCCTCTCGCAGGCGGCCGATGACGAACGCTCGATC
>JBDSZH010000146.1:0-4412 GCA_039925225.1 Candidatus Limnocylindrales bacterium
AGCTGAAGCTGCGCGGCTCCAATTCGTCGATCGTGGTGCCGTCATACGGACATGAGTAGCGCTCGCTGAACTGGCGGTCCTCGAACTCCGGCGGCTCGCCCTCGCGTGGCGCCGGCGCGATGAGCACCACGCCCTCGCCGAGGCGCAACGCGGTCTCGATGGAGTCCGCGAGCCTCGGCCGATCCGGATCCTCCAACGCTTCGCCGGTCGCGGGATCCACCGGCCGCCCGCGCTCGTCGCGTGCCCACGCGAGCGGCGTGACGCCGTCCTCGCCCATCGGCGCCTCGGCGCGCCGAACGACATATCGATCGACGACGACCTCGATCGTGTGCCGCTTGTACTTGTCCAGCGTCGGCGCGTCGGCGAGGTCGTACTGCTCGCCATCCACTCTGACGCGCACGAATCCTTGCTTCCGCGCCGCCTCGAAGATCCGATCGCCCTCGGTCTTGCGGCCCTTGATGAGCGGCCCGAGCACGAGGAGGCGCGTCCCCTCCGGCATCGCCAGGACCTGATCCACGATCTGCTGGACCGTCTGGCGCTCGATCGCGTGGCCGTTGGGGCAGTGCGGGATCCCGATTCTTGCGAACAGCAGCCGCAGGTGGTCGTAGATCTCGGTGACCGTGCCGACGGTGCTGCGTGGGTTTCGGCTCGCGCCCTTCTGATCGATGGAGATGGCGGGGCTCAGGCCATCGATCTGGTCGACATCCGGCTTCTCCATCTGTCCCAGGAACTGCCGCGCGTAGGCGCTCAGGCTCTCGACGTACCGGCGCTGGCCCTCGGCGTAGATCGTGTCGAAGGCGAGGCTGCTCTTGCCGCTGCCGGACAGCCCCGTGATGACGACCAGGCGGTCACGGGGAAACTCGACGCTGACATTCTTGAGGTTGTGTTCGCGCGCGCCGCGCACGACGATCTGATCCTGGGGCACGTCGCCAAGTGTACCCGTTCGGGATCAAACCGAACAGGCGTTCACGTCAGGCGGGAACGAAGAACCCGTAGAAGTTCGCCTCGCTGCCGGCGAGACCGCCGACCGGGATGATGAACGTGCACGTCACCATCTCGAAGGGACCGTCCACACCTTGGCTGTGATCCCAGGTGAACTGCTCGATCACCGTGCCATCCGGCGCAATCACGTCGGCCGCGAAGAACACGAAGGCCACCGGCGAGCCGCTCGGATCGACGTTGCGGAACGTGCGAGGTGGGGTCCCGGAGCCTATTCGGACCTGTTGACCGGTGAAGAGGGTGCCGTCGCTGCAGGAGAGTTCGCGCACCCTCGACGGCTGTTCAGCGAGGGCCGCGGCGGGCGCCGCGAGCGCGACCAGCAAGGCCCAAACAACACTCGCGCTTCGTGGACCACGCATGTCTGACTCCATCGCTGCTGCCTAGATCGACCCCGGAATGGGCGATTGTGGCAGGTTCGCCGGGCGCGGTCGACGGCTAGTCGCTCGGCTTCTCGGCAGTTCGACTGCCCGGTCCCCTGGTTCCCTGGTCCCCATTGTCCCCCGCGAGGGACCAGAAACCACCGCTCCCTGTCGCCGCGGTCCCTCGCGCAGGACCAACACGACATGCTGCGACAGGCGTCCCCCCGAACGGCGTCGTCCTGGTCCCTCGACAGGGACCAAACCGACCGCCGCCAACGCTTTCTGGTCCCCTTCGGGGGACCGAGCGGCCGACGCTGAGCCCAGGTAACCGGCTGATGATCGCGCTCGGGTGTACTACGACGATGGCGAAGCCCGACTCGGCAGATCAGCAGGCGCGGCGAGCAGCGGCCAGGGATGCGAGGGTGTTCGCCGTGGCCGAGACCCAGCGCAAGCGCCTCATCGCGGATGTCAAGCAGATGTCGGAGGACGCTGGCGTGACCCAACGTGCGCTTGCGGAGGCCGCGGGCATCTCGAGGTCGCACCTCAATCGGATCCTCGATGGCACGACGAAGCCGTCGTTCGATACGTGCGCCCGGCTCGGCGACGCGCTGGGCGCCGACTTCGTCGCTCGCCTCTACGTCAACTCGGGATCGCCGATCCGGGATCGCCACCAGGCACGGATCCTCGAGGCCCTCCTTGAGCGGCGATACCCGCGCTGGCAACCCTTTACGGAGGTGATCGTCCGCCAGCCAGTGCGCGGCGCTATCGACTTGGCACTGTTCGAGCCGCGAGAGCGCCTGATCGTCGCCACCGAGATCCAGTCCGAGCTACGGCGGATCGAGCAGGTGGTCCGATGGTCACGGGAGAAAGCCGACGCTCTGCCATCGTGGTCGGGCTGGTCGGCTGCCGGCGACCCTCGCTCCGGCGAGCCGCCGGTGATCTCACAACTGCTCGTCGTTCGCGCGACGAGGGCCACGCGCCGCGTCGCGGCCGAGTTCGCGCGGCAGCTTTCCGTCGCGTTTCCGGCGCACCCGCATGATGCGCTGGCAGCGCTCACGGGGACGGCGGCGTGGCCGGGCAGCGCCATGGTCTGGGCCGAGATCGGGAAGTCGGGCGTCCGGTTCCTGCCGACGCGGTAGGCGACATCGCGACGCGGTAGGCGGCGTGGGTATGCTCGCAGACACCGTGAGCACGACCATCCGACCCGCTGAACCCGCAGACATGCGCGCGGCGTTCGCCGTATTCCGTCGATCATTGGTGCCGTACCTGCATCGATTGGGCGTCGTCGATTCGCCAGACGTGACCGATGCGCAGCTGGACGAGGCGTGGGTGCCGCGCAGCCCATGGATCGAGCACCTGTGGCGGACGGCGGCTGAGAACTGGGTGGCAATCGATGATGACGGACGCCTCGTCGGATGGGCGCTGAGCGTGCAGCGCGGCGGCGTGCTCGAGCTGGCGATGTTCTTCGTCGATCCGACAACGCAGTCGAAGGGCGTGGGCAAGGCCCTGCTGGAGCGCGCATTCCCGATGGGCCGCGGCCCGCATCGATCGATTATCGCCACGCGGGATCCGCGCGCGATGAGCCGCTACCTGCGCGCGGGCGTCCGATTCATCACCTCGATCGTCGATTTCGAGGCGAAGCCCCGTATGGTCACGCCCGACACCGATCTCGTGTTCGAGCGGCTCGAACCGGCAGGGCCGGCGTCGATCGACCTCATCGCCGGCGTCGAGGCCGAGCTCCTGGGCCATCGCCGCGAGGTCGATACCGCGTTCCTGCTCACCCAGCGGCCGGCCTGGATCGCACGGCGTGCCGGCGCCGTTGCCGGCTTCGCCTTCGGCTACGAGAACGAGCTGACCGGCCCGATCGGCGCCCTGGATCCGGGCGACATCCCGGCCCTGCTCGACCTGGTCGAGAACGACGCCGCCGAGCGCGGCGCCCCGAACCTGTACTTCTCCACCCCGCTCGACAACCACACCGCCGTCGAGCACCTGCTGGCGCGCAGCTACACGATCGACCCCTTCGTCGCCTCCCTCCTCGCCGATTCCCGCTGGCTGAAGACCGACCGCTGGGTCCATACCGGGATCAGCTACATCGTCTGAAGCAACGGAGCGAGGTGCTCACCTTCGGCGAGGCACCGGATCGAGATCGAACGACGGCGGACTCTTGTGCCAGCTGAAACGCGGAACGTAATGCTTGAAGAAGTCAGCACGCCCAAGGAGGACGGTGTCGGGTCCCTTGCCGGGCTCGGCGACCATGAACTGCGTCATGAGGACCGCCTTGCCCTGCTCCCAGATCATCGTTCCCTGGCAAAGCCGCACGTCCAGGTTCCCTCCTGGACCCGATCCGCCGTGCCCGGCCGGTAGCCTGTGGAAGTCGACGCCAAGTGGGGCCACGAACGGCGCGGGAACGAGGGTGTTGTCCGCGCCCGAGTCGACAAGGGCCGGGACACGGATACTGCGTGTGCCGACCTTGATTTCAACGAAGATGATCGGGCGGAAGACGTCCAACCCATCTGGGTCCAGCCCGACGTGTGTCCCCGCTATCCGCGGCACGGGCGACTAGAAGTACGAGTATCCGGCGCGCGTGTCCGGGACGAAGTACAAGGTTGGAACTTCGATCCCGGCCCGTCGGGCTGCGTCATATGCCTCTGTCGGGCTGTCGCAAACGACGATGACGCTTGATCTCGTCAGCGCAACCCACCTGCCCGGATGCCGCAGCAGTTCCTCCTGGACATTGGGCTCGATCTCGTTGAGCGCATCCTCGGCCGCTTGCTTTGCGATGGCCATTGACGACCTCCGTGCGTCAGTTGAGAGCAGAAACCCACGTTACCATCGAAGCCTTACGTGCCGATCACCCCGGCATTTCGGCCGGCGCTATCGCGCCGCGGTGGCGCGGCAGCGGCCTCAGGGGAGAAGCTCCAAGGCCTCCACGTGCGCGGGGCGGACGGCCCGGAAGTGGCGCTGGTCCAGCGTCGCGACCTTCGGCTCCCCGAGGCGTTCGGCAAGGGCAACGATGCTGGCGTCCACGATGCCGAGCCCGAGATCTCGGTACTG
>JBDSZH010000147.1:0-4247 GCA_039925225.1 Candidatus Limnocylindrales bacterium
TGCTCGCGGGCCATGTCGGCATCGGTCTGGCCGTCGGGCGGCACGTAGCCGAAGTGGCGGAAGCCATCGATGACCTGCTCCGGCGACCCGCGGCTGATCCCGAGCTGGAGCCGGCCACCGGCGATCAGGTCTGCCGCGCCGGCGTCCTCGACCATGTACAGCGGGTTCTCGTAGCGCATGTCGATGACCGCCGTCCCGATCTCGATCCGTTTGGTCCGCGCACCGATCGCAGCCAGCAGCGGGAACGGCGAGGCGAGCTGCTGGGCGAAGTGGTGGACGCGGAAGTAGGCGCCGTCGGCTCCAAGGTCCTCCACCGCCTCGGCGAGCTCGATCGACTGGATGAGCGCGTCGGCGCCCGATCGAACCTGGGAGTAGGGCGACGTCGACCAGTGGCCGAACGACAGGAACCCGATCTTCTTCATGGTCAGGTCGCAGCCACGCCTGCCGCACTCCACCGCGTATAGCGCGGCGGCCACTCGTCCGCGGCGCGCTCACCCAGGATCGCGGACTGGATCCGGAGCGCGAACAGCCAGTACGTGTCGTCGACCTCGAAGAACCAGCCGGACGCGACGCGACCGCGGATGTCGCCCGCGGGCACCAGGCTGGCCCGGCCGCGGATGGAGAACTCGTCCGGCTTCGCCTGATCCTGGGCCGCGTGGAGCGCGAACCGCGCATCCTCGACGAGGTCGCGGCGCTTCGCGGAATCGAGCAGGAACACGTACAGCCCGTCGCCCACGATGCCGACCGTGACTGGATGGATCCTCGGCGGCGCGTCGCCCCGGACGGTGGCGAGCAGAGCGGCCCCCTCCGACCGATCGAGGTGTGCGGCACCAGCGGCGGCGAGCTTCGGCGCCGCGGCGGCGAAAGTCCCCCACGAAGCAGGGCCCGCAAATGGGAGCGGCGATTCGGAGTCCGTCATGGTCCGAGTCTGGCGCAAATCGGGGGATTTCGTACCGGCCGGTGCCCGGTATCCTGCGGCGATGATCGATACCGCGCCGACGGTCGAGCCCACGTATGTCATCTCGACCATTGGGCTGGCGAAGCGGTTCAGGGACATCGAAGCTGTCGCCGGTGTCGACCTCCGCGTTCCCGCTGGCGGCGTGTACGGATTCCTGGGGCCGAACGGCGCGGGCAAGACCACCACGATCAGGATGCTGCTCGGGCTCATCCGCCCAACGCGCGGCACGGCGCATCTGTTCGGCGAGCAGGTCGCGTCCGGCAGGGCCGTGCTGGATCGGGTCGGTGCGCTCGTGGAGCGGCCGGCGTTCTACCCGTACCTCTCCGCCCCGGACAACCTCCGACTGCTCGGGTTGACCCGCGGGATTGCCGAATCTCGACTGCGGACCGCGGTTCCCGATGCCCTTGGGCGGGTGGGCCTGACGGAGGCCGCGCGGCGGAAGGCGGGCCGGTTCTCTACCGGCATGCGCCAGCGCCTCGGCATCGCCGCCGCGCTGCTCGGCAATCCGGAGCTGGTGATCCTCGACGAACCAGCGAACGGTCTCGACCCGAACGGCGTCGTCGACGTGCGCGAGCTCATCTCCGGCCTGGCTCGGGACGGCACGACCATCTTCCTGTCCAGCCACGTCCTGCCCGAGGTGGAGCAGCTGTGCGATCGCGTCGCCATCCTCCAGAAGGGTCGGATCATCGCGGAGGGCGCGACGAAGGAGATGCTCCGGCAAGGCGAGCGCCTGTACGTCCGGTTCGAAACTGCGGCCGAGACGGAGCGCGCCAAACCGATCCTGGGGGCGCTCGGGCCGGTCAGCGAGGTCGATGGTGGTGCTGTCAGCATCCCGCGGAGGCCCGGCGAGGAGGTCCTCAGACCGCTCGTGGAGGCGGGGCTGTATCCGGCCGAGCTGTACGTGAAGCGCCAGACGCTCGAATCCGTATTCATCGAGCTCACCGGCGACCACGACGCGGCAACGCCACCCGAGCAGGGCCGCGCGACCGAACCGCCGCCCGGCGGGGGCGCCGCATGAGCGGCCTGATCCGCGCCGAGCTGCTGCGCTTCCGGAAGCGGCGATCGCTGCAGATCATCGTGCTCGCGGTGCCAATGCTGGTGGCGTTCTTCTTCGTTGCAGGCCTGATGTCCTTCGGCCCGGAGCAGCCGCCGTGCGATCCCGCCGCGATCCGGGACCAGCTGATCAGCGAGGGCTTCGGTCTCGGGATGCCGCCCGAAGATCTTGAGCCACTCCTCGCGGAGACGGTGGCCCAGCAATGCCAGTTCGTCGAGCAGCAGCGTGAGCAATACCAGCAGATCCGGAGCACGTATGCGTTCCCGCAGAGCCTCGTGACGGTGCTGGGCACCGGCACCTTCCTGTTGTTCGCGCTCATCCTGCTCACTGCGACGACGATCGGCGACGACTTCAGCTGGGCCACGATCAGGACGACCCTGCTTGCCTCGAGCCACCGCGTGCGCCTGCTCGCCGTGCGCCTGGGTGCACTCGTCGTAATCGCACTGGGCCTTGTCGCGTCCTTGCTGCTCCTTGGCGTGAGCCTGCCCGCGACGATCGCGGCCGTCGGTACGCAGCTCCCGCCGGCTGCACCGGTGAACCTCGGGGGGCTGGCGGTCATGGTCGTGGGGCTGCTGGAGGCGAGCCTCGTGGTGATTACGTTCGCGGCGGCTGCAACCCTGCTGGTCAGGTCGGGCAGCCTGACGCTGGTCGTCATGCTCGTCTACGTCGTCGTGGAAGCCGCGATCCTGACCCTGCTCCTCCAATTCGACGCGTTCAGGCACGACGGATCGCTGGAGTGGCTGCTCGACGCCTTCCCGGTCCGCGGCCTCTCGACCTTGCTGGAGGTCGCTAGCCGGGTCGCGTCGGGGGTTACGCGCTACGAGGGCGACGTCATCCGCGGCCTCGGCGACGCGACCGTGCCGATGGTTGCGCTCCTGGTCTGGGCCTTGGTCTTTGGAGCGATCGCCTTCCGCCGCTTTGCGCGGATGGACATCGCCGAGTAGTCGTTGGACCCCCGAGGGCGGAGGCCGCGTGCGGACTATGCCCTCGGAAGGACCACGATCCGACGATTCGGCTCTTCGCCGATTGACTGCGTCGCGACATCCGGGTTGGACTTGAGCGCGATGTGGATCCAGCGCCGCTCTAGAGCGGGCATGGCGTCCAGCTGGAGCATCTTGCCGGTCTCGACGACGCGTGCGGCGGCTCGCTCGGCGATCTCGCGAAGCTGGCGCTCGCGCCGGCCGCGGTAGTCCTCCACGTCCACCAGGACGCGGGTCCAGGCGCCCATCTGGCGCGAGAGCATCAGGTTCACGAGGTGCTGGAGCGCGGACAGGCGCTCGCCTTTGCGTCCAATGAGGGCGCCGAGCTCCTCGCGCTCGGTAGCCTCGCCCACAACGTTGAGCCGGCTCGTCTCGCCAGTCTCGACGTCGACGCGGGCAGCGAACCCGATGTGCGTCAGGAGCTGCTCGAGGATCAGCTTGCCCGCGGCAAGGGCCTCGGGCGATGCGTCGGCGGCCTCCAGCTCGGCGCGCTCCGCGGCAACGGAGCCGCGCAGTGCGGCCACCTCCGCCTGCTCGCCCTCGGTCAGGTCTGCCGACGGACGACGCGGGGCCTCGCGGTCCGCGTCGTAGCGGCGGGGCCCACGATCGCGGCCGCCATCGCGGCGCGGGCCGCGGTCCTCGCGGGGCCGGTCGTCTCGAGGACGATCTTCGCGGGGCAGCGATGGCATCGACTCGTCGTCGACGAGAGGCTCCATTTCGGGCGCAGCGCCGCCGAAGGCCTGCGTCGCACTCTCTGGTCGCGGGCTGTCGTTCCGAACGGGGGCTCGGGCGTCCCGAAGGGGTGGTCGATCCCGATCGAACGGACCGGCGCCAGGGGCGCGGTCGTCGCGTCGCGGGCCTCGATCGTCGCGTCGCGGGCCTCGATCACGGTCGAATCCGCCACGGCCGCGGTCGCGGTCGAAGCCACGACCCGCACCGCGATCGTCCTCGTGATCCCGCGGCGGGGGCGGGGGCAGCGGACGGGCGGCAGCGGCTTCGCGCTTGGGAGCGGCCCCGCCCAGCTCCGAACGGGGGGCGGCAAGGACGCGCGCTGGCTCGGCGCCCATGCCCAGAACGCCACGGCTCCCGGGCGTCAGGATCTCGAAATCGAGGTCGTCAAGGCCGACACCGAAGTCCTCGCGCGCCAGGCGCAGGGCCTCCTCGACGGACTTTCCGGTGAACTCGCGATATGCGCTGGTGCTGCTCATCGACGTCTCCCTCGCCGGCCCTGTCGACCTCGGTGGCGAATCGTTGC
>JBDSZH010000148.1:0-3879 GCA_039925225.1 Candidatus Limnocylindrales bacterium
GCCTCGGCGCGCCCATCCGGACCCTCGGCGATTCGCCTGGCCACGACGAGGCTCGCCCGGCCTAGTGGGCCGCGCCGGCCTGGGCGGCCTTGGCGCCGGCGGGGCGCAGGATCGCCACCCGTGGCAGCCGGCCGAGGTCCACTTCGATCTCGCACGTCCAGCTCGGCAGCCGATCCGCGGCGAGTGCCCGCATCTCGACGGCCTGGTCGCCGCCGATCTCGAGCATCGCGACGCCGCCACTGCTGAGGGCGCCGGGCAGCAGATCGAGCAGCCGGCCGATCACCTCGAGGCCGTCGGCACCGCCGTCGAGCGCCTGGGGCGGCTCGAAGGACGCGGCGACGGGGAGCTCCGGAACGGTGTCACTGCGCACGTACGGCAAATTCGCGACGATGACGTCCCATCGATCGAGGCTTGCGCCGGGCAGCAGGTCTGCCTGCGCGAACTCGATCCGATCGCCAACCGCGTGCGCCACTGCATTCTCGCGCGCGAGCTGGAGCGCCGCTTCGGACAAGTCGGTCGCGGTGACGGCAATCTCGTCGAGCATCTTCCGTCGACGGAGCAGTACCGCGAGCGTGACCGCGACCGCCCCACTCCCGACGCCGACGTCGATGACGCGGATCGCGGGCGCACCTTTCGCCCGCGGCGCACCGATAAGCCGGCGCACGATCTCCAGCTCCGCGAGCTGCACGAGCAGCTCCGTCTCCGGGCGCGGGATGAGCGCCCGCGGATCCACGCCGAAGGCGAGCCCGTGGAACTCCTTGAACCCGCGGATGTAGGCGACAGGCTCCCCCGCAACGCGCCGGTCGAGGGCCGCCGTGAAGCGCGCGGCCGCGCCGTCGCCGACCGGCGCATCGGTATGGGCGATGACCGCTGTCCGATCGATCTCGAGTGCGTACCCGAGGAGCAGCTCGGCGTCCAAACGGGCGCTCTCCGAGCCCGACTCGCGCAGGCGCGCGACGGCCACGTCCAGAAGCTCCCGTACGGTCGCCATGGGTCAGTCCGGCAACGCTTCGACGAGCTCGGAGAGCCGTTCCGCCTGGTCCGTAGTGATCAGCGTGTCGATGAGCTTGTCCAGCTCGCCGCCGAGCACCCGCGGCAGATTGGAGAGGTCCTCGTTGACGCGATGGTCCGTCACCCGATCCTGTGGGTAGTTGTAGGTCCGGATCTTGTCGGATCGATCGCCCGAGCCGACGAGGGACCTGCGCGCAACCGAGTCGGCCTCGCGCTGGCGGCGACGCTCCAGCTCCTGGAGTCGGGCACGAAGCACCGCGAACGCCTTGGCCTTGTTCTTGTGCTGGCTCTTCTCGTCCTGGATCTCGACCACGAGCCCGGACTCAAGATGCGTGATCCGCACGGCGGAGTCGGTGGTGTTGACCGACTGCCCACCCGGGCCTGACGCGCGCTTCACGTCGATCCGGACGTCGCGTACCTCGTCGATCTCGATCTCGGTCTCCTCGACCTCGGGCATCACCACCACGGTCGCCGTCGAGGTGTGGATCCGACCAGAGGATTCGGTGGCGGGCACGCGCTGCACGCGATGGGTGCCGCTCTCGAACTTGAGCCGCGAGTACGCGCCATCCCCGGCGATCTCGACGATCACCTCCTTCACCCCGCCGATCCCGGTCTCGTGGAGGCTCATGACCTCCGCCTTGTACCTGTGCCGGCCAGCGTAGGCGAGGTACATCCTGAGCAGCTCGCTCGCGAACAGCGCCGCCTCCTCGCCGCCCGCGCCGGCACGGATCTCGAGGATCACGTTGCCCTCGTCGGCCGGGTCGCGCGGGAGCAGATGGACCTTGAGCTGGTCCAGGAGCTCCGCCTCCTGCCCGGTCAGTCGCTCGATCTCGTCCTGAGCCATGCGCCGCATCTCGTCATCGGACTCCGTGTCGCGCAGCTCGTGTGCGCCGGCCAGCTCGGCGCGGGTTTCCTGAAGCCGCCGGTAGGCCTCGACGGCGGGCTCGAGGCGCGCCCGCTCACGCCCGAGGCGCTTCAGCGCGTCGAGATCGCGCGACGTCTCCGGGAGCGACAGCTCCGCGGTGATCGCGTCGTACTGGCGCGCGACCTCGTCGAGCTTGGCGTCGAGCATGGTCGAGGTGCTCATGTGCGCGCCGCCTGCCCCAAGGTGCCGGGGCGCTTCACGCGACGGCGGCGACTGGCCCCGGCTCGAGGCGCACGCGCTCCGGGAGCTCGGAGCCCATGGGCACGGTCTCGCCGTCGGCCTCGAGGGCCTGTTCCATCGAGACGATTGCTACCTCGATCTGGTCGTCCGACGGTCGCTTGGTGGTGATCATCTGGACGAGGATCCCCGGCGCCATGATCGCCTTGACGATGGGGTTGGCGCGATTCCTGGCGCCGAACTTCAGGATCTCGTAGCCGATGCCGGCGATGACCGGGATCAGCAGGAGCCGGCTCGCGATCATGATCCCGATGCTCTGCCGTCCGACCAGGCTGAACGCGAAGATCGACAGGATGATCACGACGACGAGGAACTCCGTGCCGCAGCGTGGGTGGGCGGTCGGGTACTTGCGCACTGCCTCCGTGGTGAGCGGGTCGCCCGCCTCCAGGGCGTGGATCGTCATGTGCTCCGCACCGTGGTACTCGAACACGCGCCGGATGTCCGGCATGCGCGAGATCAGCGTCAGGTAGCCCAGGAAGATCGCGACGCGCACCAGGCCCTCGACCACGTGCTGCACCCAGTCCTGGGTGATGCTGGCGGTGGTGAAGGTCGCGACGAACAGGGGCAGCAGGAAGAAGATGCCGACGCCGAGGACCAGCGTCAGCCCCAGCATGAGGGCCACGGACCCCTTGCCGAGCTCGATCCCCTCCGCGCTCGCCTGGATGTTCGCGCTCCGGATCAGCCAGCGCGTCCCGACGACGAGCGTCTCGTACAGGACGATCAGCCCACGCACGAACGGCGCGCGCGCCAGACGCCAGGCATGCGGACCCGAATCCAGGGCCTCGGAGGCCCACACGATGTGCCCGTCGGGATGGCGGAACGCTACGGCGATCGCATCGCGGCCGCGCATGAGGACGCCCTCGATGAGCGCCTGTCCGCCATAGCTGAAACGTGGCATTGCCTGCAGAGTCTAGCGGCGCGGGTTGCGCGCGACCCTCGGGCCCGACGATCTAGGCGCGGACCTGGCGCTCCAGGCGCTTGGTGAAGCGCTCCACCTGGCCGGCCGTGTCGATGATGTTCTGCGTGCCCGTGTAGAACGGATGGCAGTTGCCGCAGACGTCGACGCGCAGCTCGGTTCGCGTGGACCCGACAGTCCATTCGCGGCCGCACGAGCCGCAGTGGACCTTGGCCTCGAAGTACTTGGGATGGATGTCCGTCTTCATGCGAGCTCCGCCGCGGCTGCCTCGACCGGGATGACCCGGACGCGCTTCTTGGACTTGGTGGCGTGCTCGAACTTCACCTTGCCCGCGGTGGTCGCGAACAGGGTGTAGTCGCCGCCGAGATCGGTGCCCGGACCCGCGAGGAAAGTCATCCCGCGCTGGCGAACGATGATCGTTCCCGCGGACACGGCCTGGCCGTCACCGGCCTTGATGCCGAGTCGCTGCCCGGCGCTGTCGCGGCCGTTCTTGACGGAGCCGCCCGCCTTCTTGTGTGCCATCGCTTAGTCCTTGCTGCTCTTCGGCTTCTTCGCCGGGGTGGCTGTCTTGCCCGCGGGTTTGCTCGTGGCCTTGGCGGCGGGCTTGCTCGCGGCCTTCGCGGCCCCCGCGTCGGTGGTCTCGGCCTTCGCCGATGCCTTCGTCGTCGTCTTCGCGGCCGCCTTGGCGGGCTTCGTTGCCTTGTTCGCCTTGGTCGGCGCTGCAGTTGCGGCATCGGCGGCGAGCTTCGCCGCGATCGCCGCGTCCTGCTCAGCCTGGCGGCGGGCGGCT